>CAYJAQ010000027.1:0-18638 GCA_964368275.1 uncultured Staphylococcaceae bacterium | reverse complement strand
TACTCTAATGGTGCGGTGGATCGGACTCGAACCGACATGTCTTAATAGACACTACCCCCTCAAAGTAGCGCGTCTACCAATTTCGCCACCACCGCTTATATATTGCTTATATATTATAACATACTGCTCTTATTTTTTCAAGTCAAAACACTAAGTTATTATCTCATAATATTGTTATAATAATCTATACTTTATTGAGGTGATACATTTGGATAGTAATGGTAATAATATCAATTTTAATGCTCACTCTGATCCAGATGGCAATCCCTTCAAAGATTTAGCACGCTGGCTAACTTCACTACCCCCTATTGAGTATTCAGTTCTTGGCAGTATAATTGGTACATTAATGGCCTTCGGTTTAACTATTCCCGAACAAAACTCATTAGGAAATTGGCTAGAACAAATCGGCCAAATACTCTTAACTATTAGCGCTCAAGCTCAGGTGATTAATCCAAGCAATTACACTACTCCATCACCGGATACTGATGAAAAAATAAAGGATCTCCAGCAGGAAATCCAAAAAATTTATGATTATATTAGTAATTATTTAAAAAGGGATAAAAAATTTGATCATTAGCATGTAGTCTGTAATATTGCACTGCCGCTTTATTATCATACTTCAAAGCTAATTTTAGACCCTTTTTGGCTTCATTTTGGCCTTTTTCGTCATGCAACTTGTCACAAACTTGTAATAATAATTGGTGACGAGTTATTTCGTAGCGCAAAATACAACCGGTTGATTGTAGCGCTTTTTTAGCTTTTTTAATATCAAAACCATCATATTCTAATAATGCAAAGTAAGTATACAAATACACAATACTACTATCAGAAGTAATACCATCCATCTCAAAAGCAACTTTAACTAAAGCAGCAGCTTTATCGATATCAACATTAGTGCCAATTCCTTTAATCAAAGCATGAGCATAATAGCCAAAACTACAATGGCATAATGGTAAGTAAGCAGCGACATCTTGTTTGTATGCATTTTCATAAACAACAAATGCTTCTTTCTCGCGATGAGCCAACTCTAAGACACGTCCATACAAAGTGTTACAACAACAATCATTAGGGACATTATCATAACAAAACTTCGCATACTGCATTGCTTGATTGTAATCTATCGTTAGTTTTTTTGAACCATATAGTCTTCTTACAGCCATCTTAAAATAGCTACCAATTTGGAAGGCAAATGGCGTTTTTAACATAGCACTTTGAATTGATTTGGCATATCTATTTAGCCGCTTGTAATATTTATTAGGCTTACTAGCATAAATAGTTGCCATATCTAAATACTCAATTTCAGTAATAAAGTGTTTTTGATACGACTGGCGATAGTAATCTAAAGCAACATCATAAGTAAGATTAATCTTCAATGCGGCATCAGCTAAATAATAATCCCATCGACCATCTTCTGGAAAATCCGCTTGACACTTCTTTAACCACTCATAGCATTCAGTATCACGACGCATTTTTCGAAGAATCTGACCCTTTAAAACCGCAATCATTGGTTCTTTAGCAATTGTATAACAATGATTTAGTAAAGTCAATGCTTCTTCTAGTTCACTAAATACGTGAGTACGTTCATTAATAACAGAAGCAAGAATATACTCAATTTTCCAACTCTCATGTTTTTCGAGGTATTCATTAGCAGTCTTTCTGGCGTCATCTAAATCATTGGCCTCATCTAAAGTACGAATAATTTCAATTGTAATATCTTCTTCGGTTAGACTGGCATTTGGCCTTGCCATTACACTTTGATAAATTTTAATGGCATCGTTGGTCTTTCCTAGTAGCTTTAAAATACTTGCTTTTACTAATAAGCCATAATAATTGTTTTCTTCATAGTTTAGATAAATATTAATCTGATCAAGAGCTTCTTCCGCTTTTAAGTGGTCATTCTCTGCTAAGCCAAGTAAAACACGACTTTTTACATAATAGAATGTTGCTTGCAAAGCCTCTTTAGCAAAGATATCATCTATTTCAACTAGAGCTTCGTTATATCGCTCTAGCATCATTAGTATATCTACCTTGCAAAGTCGAAATTCCGTAGGGACCTCACTAGCAGATGTGATTGCTGAATTGATGTAATGTAGTGCACTTAGGTAGTCATCTAGATTATCAGCACTTAAAAAGTAAGCTCGTGCAATCATAAAATGAATATTGGAAACAAATTCTTCCGTTTCATTTTTTAAATAAGTTAACGCTTGTTCGCTATACTTTATGACATTATCTGCGTCTTCTAACGCATCAGCTAAAATGACAATCCGGGGAGCTAACTCTTTAGCGTATCGTTTTGAGTGTGAAATGGCATAAACAAAATCATCTTTAGTTACATCTAGATGTTCTTTTAGATGATTAAAATCAATAGCTCCTCTTAAGTAATATATATGAGCATTCTTATCACCTTGTTCAATTAGGTGATTGCACATTTCATAAGCTTCTTGGTAATCACCATCATTAATTAACTTGGCAATGTCTTTATAATCAGTCATAATAAACCTTTCTAGAAGTTCTTCTCAATATCCCTCTGGATGTCTTTTTCTTTTAATGATTCTTTTTTATCATAGAGTTTCTTACCTTTAGCAAGACCAATATCAACTTTTGCTAAACCTTTAACAATATGGACATTTAAAGGCACTAAAGTATACCCATCACGTTGGGTTGCAGTTGCTAGTTTTACGATTTCATGGCGGTGCAGTAAAAGAATCTTCTTGCGATCAGGATCATGATTAAAAATGTTTCCCTGCTCATATTTAGAAATATGCATATTAACTATTTGCATATTACCATCTTTTACTTCACAGTAACTATCATTAATGCTACATTTCCCAAGGCGAAGTGATTTTATTTCTGTTCCGGTTAAGGAAATACCACATTCATATATTTCTTCAATAAAGTAATCATGGTGAGCTTTTTTATTTTGGCATACAATATGACCTTTTCCACCTGGCGCTTGTTTCATTATTTAATTACCCCTTTCATTAAAAAATCTATTTCTCGGCGTTCTTTACTAGCTGCTAATAATTCAACCGTCACATGATCGCCAATTTGAAATACTTCATTAGTGCGTGGATTATACCAACAAAGGTTTTCTTCATTATATGTATAGTAGCCTCTTCCCATATTATCAACACTCACTAATCCCTCAATAGTATTAGGGAGTTCTACATAGAAACCCCATTTAGTTACTGAAGATATAACCCCATCAAAAGTCTGACCAATAAATCTTTGCATATACTCAGCCTTTTTCATATCAAGAACATCACGTTCTAATCTTTCAATCAAGCGTTCGATTCTTGAGGCTTCTTGGGCAACTGTACGAGTAATTAATTCATCATCAAAACTACTTTCACCTTTGTATAAATAGTTTTTCTTTACTAAACGATGTACTAATAAATCGGGGTATCTTCTAATCGGCGAAGTAAAGTGGGTATAGCAACTACTAGCCAAACCATAATGGCCCAAATTAACATCATGATAACGGGCTTTTGCTTGACTACGTAAAAGTAATGTACTAATAATTGGTAGTCTTATATCATCTTCAGCTTGCACAAGTAATTGTTGAAGTTCCTTAGGATGAATATCATTCCCAATACATGGTATATTATAGCCCATCATTTTGGCAATTGTTTTAAATTGCATTATCTTTTCACTCTTTGGCTCCTCATGTACACGATAAAGAAAAGGTGTTTCCGTGTAGCTCATTGCTGTACTTACTGTTTCATTGCAAATAAGCATGAACTCCTCAATTAATTTTTCGCTTGATGAACGTTCATTAATAACAACATCTTTTGTTTTTCCATCTTTATTTAAAATAACCTTAGCTTCTTTTGTTTCAAATGTTAAAGCACCTCGTTCATAACGCATATTAGTTAAAATGGTGGCTAGTTGATTCATCTTCACGAGCACATCATAAATACCAGGTAAACTATTAATAGTATTGATATCATTGTTAACTAGCATCTTATTAACTAAACGATAAGTTAAACGAGCCTTGCTTTTAATAACAGCTTCAAAAATATCATAATTAATGACTTTACCTTTGGCATCTATTTCCATTTCGCACGCTAGTACTAAACGATCAACATAAGGTTTTAATGAACATAAACCGTTAGAAAGTTTCTCAGGTAGCATAGGAATAACGCGGTCAGGTAAATAGATACTAAAACAGCGACTTAAAGCTTCTAAATCAAGTGCATTGTCCGGGTTTACATAGTGACTAACATCAGCAATATATACACCTAATAAATAGTTACCATTTTTAAGTACATCTAGTCCTACTGCGTCATCATAATCTTTGGCATCATCACCATCAATAGTAAAGATTAGTTTATCCCGTAAATCACGACGATTTACAAAATCTCCCTCAGACACTTCATCAGGCAAAGTTGCTGAAAACTTCAGTGTTGCATCATCAAAAGTTGTTTTTAACATACTGCTAGCAACCATTAGGGATATATCAACACCAGGATCATCCTTAGCACCAATCACTTCAACGATTTCCGCATTACAGCGTCCATTTGCGCCAAAATAAGTAATAAATGCTTTTACTTTATCGTTGATAGTAGCAGTACCTAAATCAGCTTTAGCTACTTCAGCAACCATACCTACTTTAAAATCATCAGGTATTACAAAATAGCGGCTTCCTTTTTTCTTAAGCGTTCCAAACAAATAGGTTAGATTCCGCTTAATTATTTCAATTACTGCCCCCTCTGGCCCCCTGCTAGCGTATTCTTCAATCTGAACTAAAACAGTATCACGATTATATGCCCCCATTGTTAAGCGTTCAGGAATAAACACATCTTTTTCTAGTGCATCACTACTGACAAAACCATAGCCATGGTCTTTTATTTCAATAGTACCAACTATCCGGTTCATCCGTGATAATAAATTGAAACGGCCATCTTTATCATGGCCAATAATATGTTCATCATCAAGAGCATTTAAAGTTTTCATAATCTGTACTAACTGAGGGGCCGTGTTTAAATCTAATGCACGCGCAAACTCTTTTGCACTTAATGGTTTATAGTTTTGATTCTCAATTATCTGCAAAATCTTTTCACGCATTTTGCCACCTCCTTATTAGTGTTTAAAAAAAGGCTCACAAAAGGAGCCTTCTTATTATGAATTAGAATGGTCGAGCCAATATAGCTAATAACAATGCTACTACGAAAAAGCTAACTGATAAAACAGCCGTTAATTGATTAATCTTTTTCTCTAATCCTCTTTGTTTTTGATTAGCAAAAAGGTCTGACTTTTCACCTGAGAATGCGCTTTGAACGTCATCCTTAGAATCTTGTAAAACGATTATTACGATCAAACAAAGTGAAATACCTAACATAATATAATCAAGCCAATACATAATTTGCCTCCGTTTTTTAAATTTTGATATTTTAACGTATCTATTATAACATATTTTACTTTATTTAGCAATAGTAATAATAAAGTATTTTTAAGCTTTTGGTCGTTTTTTACTTAATGTGGCTACTAATCATTGCTTGCTTAATGTCATATAGCTTTTTTGACAAATCCACATAGTAATTATGAGGATTATCAAAACGCTTTACTTCATCCCAAAGACGATCTAACTCAAACTCACAATGTTTTCTAATGTCCTCGAGTGAAGGCATTTCATACACCAATTCACCTTTTACAAAAATTGGTACTTGAAGTTCTTCCTTATAAAAGTCATATACTACTTTTCTTTTCCAAGTGTAAACAGGATCAAATATTTCATAGTCTTGGGTATCATCAATATCTTCGTCATAAATACAAATGACATCGGCTAAAGCTTTATTTGTATCACGGGTAAATAAACGATAAGTCTTTTTAAAATGAGGTGTTGTAACCTTTGCCTCATTATCACTAATTTTAATTTTAGGAATTATTGTTCCATCATTTTCTATTGCTGCTAGCTTATATACACCACCAAAAACTGGATCAGATTTAGCTGTTATTAAACGTTCACCAACCCCGAAGGAATCAACGCATGCTCCTTGGCGTAGAATTTCTTCGATAATTCGTTCGTCTAAACTATTTGAAACAACAATCTTAACAAAATCAAGTCCTTCATCATCAAACATTTTACGAAGTTTCTTCGTAATGTAAGCAATATCACCTGAATCAATCCGCACCGCCGCTTTTCTAATACCCTTTGGTAATAGCACTTCTTTGATTACTTTTATGGCAGCTGGTGCTCCACTTTTTAATGAATTATAAGTATCAATTAAAAGTGTTACATTGTCAGGATATATTTCACAATAGGTTTTAAAAGCATCATATTCGGTAGGGAACATTTGTACCCAAGAATGAGCCATTGTACCAAGAGCTGGTACACCATATTCAACATCAGTTTGGGTACACGCTGTTCCAGCCGCTCCAGCAATATACGCAGCACGTGCTCCTAATATCGCTGCCGATGCCCCTTGAGCCCGACGCGAACCAAATTCCATAACCGGTCTACCACTTGCGCTTTGGACAATTCGACTAGTTTTAGTAGCAATTAGTGATTGATGATTTATTGTTAAAAGTAAAAATGTTTCAAGTAATTGAGCTTCAATGGTTGTAGCTTTTACAGTAATAATCGGTTCATAGGGGAAAATTGGTGTCCCTTCTTTTACCGCGTAAATATCACCACTAAAGTGGAAATTAGCTAGATATGTTAAGAATTCTTCCGAATACACTTTTTTACTACGTAAATACGCTAAATCACTTTCAGTAAAATGGAAGTCTTTAATATATTCAATTAACTGTTCTAGGCCACATGCAATCGCAAAACCACCATTATCTGGAACAGTCCGGAAGAACATATCGAAATAGACAATTTGATCTTTTAAACCACTTTGAAAATAGCCATAGGCCATCGTCATTTCGTAGTAATCAAGTAACATCGTATAATTTTTTTTATTCATGGCTACCTCGATTTATTACATCAACATGAATTGAAGATAAAATATCAAAGCATGCTTCATTCATTTTTTCATCAAAACTGCTTGTTGCTAAATAATCAACAACAATCTTGGCATTAGGAAGGGCGGCTCTTACCATAACAGCATTACTAACAACACAAATGTTAGATACTAAGCCACAAATCTCTACTTCATCATAATTAGTATTGCGTAAATAATTTGCTAATTCTAAAGAAGGAAACGTTGCTTTCTCAAATACTTTTTCTGCTTTATTTAAGTAATCAGCAACTCTACCATATAATTGCCAACCAAAGGTGTTTTTAATCGTATGTTTTACTGGTAATTTTTGGCCTTCGAGCGTTGTAAGATAATTTTCTTGATGTGTATCAAGGGTAAAAATGATATGTTCTGCTTCGGATAGTTTTTTTAGAATAATTGGTTCTAGTAACTTCGCTTTGGGGAAGCCTAAACTGCCATCCACAAAATCATTTTGGTAATCAACCACTATTAATAATTTCATCATTCACCTCATATTATTTGCAATGTTTTTAAGATATCCATTGTCTTTAAATTTTTTAAGTCTTCTTTAATAATTAATTCATTAAACTCGTATGGTAATGCAATTACATCATTTAGTTTTATCAATTGCTGGTTTCGATATACTAAAGAGTGTGCTTTTAATAGATTTTCACCTAGTTTTGGTGAAAGTTCAGAAAGGTTAGCATATAAGTTATCAAGGCTACGATATTTGTTAGCAAGTATACTCGCTGTAATCTTTCCAACACCCAAGACACCTTTTAGATTGTCACTGTTATCACCTAACAAACATTTGTACATAACAACCAAATCAGGGGTAATCGTATAACGTTTCATTACTTCAGCGGGGTTATAATATACAGACATTTTCCCCCGATAGACAAATTGACCAACTAAATCATTAACTAATTGTAAGAAGTCTTGATCACTCGAAGCAATCGTAATTAATTGCTCTTTGTTTTTGAAAACATAACTTGCAATCAGGTCATCAGTCTCATAACCATCAGTTTCTAAATGTGGAATCTTTAAGTAATCTAAAACTTGATAAATAAGGGGTAACTGTGAAAAAGGGTTTTCCTCTTCCACTACATCAGTATAATCAATGCGATTAGCTTTATATGCTTCATCAATTGTATTCTTATCAGTACCTTTTTCTCCATCAAAGATTACAAAAAGATGAGTAGGCTCTAACATTTTAATCATTTTTAAGAGTCCGCCAATAAAACCAACAACCCCATGACAAGTATTGCCGTTTTGGCCAATAATCCGATTAGGCATTCCATAAAACATTTGGAATAAGAGATTATGCCCATCAACGAGCAATAAGTGATCCATAAGAATCCTTTCTATTGCATCTTTTGGATACAATAACTAATAATATCTTTTCTGGTAATAATGCCAATAAACATCTTACGGTCATCAATAACCGGAACAAAGTTTTGATTAATCGCAATATCTAACAGATCTTGCATCTGGGCACTAGCTAAAACTGGCATGTTGTCGCGAATTCGTGGAATATTGTAAATTGGTTCCTCTTCAGCAAGGCGAATATTTAAGGCATATTTTGCTCTAATTGCCCAAAGTAAATCACCTTCGGTAAGCGTGCCGATATATTCACCTTTACGGCTAATAACTGGAATTGCTGTATAACGGGATTTATTCATTATATCCATTGCTTTTTTTAGATTATAATCGTCATAAACATAAACAACTTCTTTTTTTGGTTTTAAAAATAGTAAGATATTCATTTTTACTCCTTTCGCACTCTAATATATTATACCACATTATTCCATTTTTTTAAGCAAGAATGATGTCTTTTTGTATACCGCAAACGTCACGAAACTTACGACACTTGCTAAAAGCGTATTGAACGGAATAATGCTGACTAATAAATACATTCCCATGTAGTTTTCTGAATTAACGCCGGGAATGATAGATAAAGCAGCCGTAAATTCTTGAACGCTACCACCATAAAACAGTTTAATGTAAAAAGGCACTAGGACAAGCCAATTAGCTAAAACAGCAATTACTATCCATACAATTGTTCCTGCGAACAAGGCAATTAAACCACCTTTGCGCGTTTTATTACGTTGATATAGTAAAGATGAAACAACAACAACAGCGACCCCGATAATGATATCAGCTATCTCACCAACACCAGCTGTGTGTGATCCTACTAATAAAACCTTTAAAAGTCCCCGTAAAATAACAATAACACTACCCCAAAGTGGGCCTAATGCAAAACCGCCAATTACCGCTGGTAAATTAGAAAATTGAATTTCTAAGAACTCCGGGAAAATAAAAGGTAAATTAAACTTTAAAATGTACAAAATAGTTGATAAACTAGCAAGAATTGCTACTTGAACTATTCGAACTAATATTCTTCTTTTTTTCATATAAACCACCTATAAATAAAAATTTGCCGCTTCAGGCGACAAAAAAAGTTAATTTCTTATGAAATACTTCTTCCATCTAGACTATACTATCGGTTTTGGAATTACACCAAATCAGCCTAAGCTCGCGGACTTTACCGCCGGTCGGGAATTTCACCCTGCCCTGAAGATATCTATACAATTATTATACTACACAATTTGAAAAATAGCAAGCCATACACAAAGAAAAGCATCAATATTATTGACGCTTCTTATCTTTGGAAGATGAACCCTTTCTAAACTCGCTAATCTCTTTAGCAATCTCATAGCGCAAGTTATCTTCTAAGTCTTTTTCCTTAAAAAAATTATGCTTAGGTGAGTTACTAGAGCGCGTGTCATTAACAGGGGGTTTATTTTTGTTTTTCATGTTGCTCCTCCATTACATTTTATGAAGAAGCGACTAATTTATGCTTATTCTAAAGCATTCTTAATATCGGAATATGAATAACCTTTTTGTAAAAGTTTTTGTACTATTTTACTTTTATCGTCAGTTTTCTTTTGAATATTGACAAGATCTTTAACTAGGCGGTCTTGAAAGTCAGCAGTCCACTTTACCATGTTAAAGGCCGTTTGAATGTCGCTACTAGTAAAACCATCACGCAAATACTTTTGCATCATAGTCTCTTTTTGTTTGTTTACTGGATAACTTTGCAATCGTTCAAGGGCTTTTTCAAGATTTTTTACTAAATCATTGATTGCTTGCTCGTGAGAATAATTAATCATTACCTCATCAATAATTGCACGATTAATACCTTTAGTTGTCATCTGATTTTTAATGTATAGTGGCCCTTTTTGATGGCGCACACATTCATCTAAGTATTTTTGGGCATAGCGTTCATCATCAAGAAATCTTAAATCTTTCAGTTTATCAATGATATACTCCACTTCCGTGATTTCAAGCTTTGCTTCTTTTAGATAACTTTTAACTTCTTGAATAGTACGATCTTTATAACTGATATAACCCATGGCCTTGTTTAACCATGTGCCAATACCGGCCTCCCTAATTACTTTTTCCCAATCTGTTGCGCTAAATTCCTTACCCTTAAGAATCCGAAAATCAACTATTTGGTCTTCTAAGAATAGTTTTTTCTTTTCGTCATATTTATCACTGCTATTTTCCTTTAGTTCATCATAAGTTACTTCATACTTAGTTCGTTTTTTAGCAACTTGTTTAATGATTACATATTTATCATTCGTCTTCGGATTCATAGGTAAAACCCTCCCCGTGAACTTCTGATGCCTTTGTTACAAAAATAAACGCTGCAGGATCAATCTTTAAGGCAATTGAGCGCAAGTAGTAATATTCCCTAGTTGTTAATACGCAAAGCAGCGTAACTTGATCATTGCCGGTGTAACCACCTCGACTATGAAGTTCCGTAACCCCACGATTTAATTCTACAAAAATGTCTTCTTTTATTTCCTTTGGCTTGCTGGTTACAATATAAACAGCTCGAACATTAAATCCACCAAAAACAATATTATCCATTAAGTAACCAGATATAGCAATATAGAGAATGCCATACAATAACACATATATAGCGCCTAACTCATTAAAGGCCGAAAAAGCACCAATAACCATAATTACACCATCAATGATGATGAGACTCACAGAAAGGGGAACCTTGCAATACTTTAGGAGTATACTTTGTAAAATATCAACACCACCAGTTGATGCCCCATATTTTAAAGCGAGGCCAAGACCAATACCTGTGATAACCGCTGCTGCGACAATAATTACTAAAGGGTCTGATACAATGCTTGGATAAATACTTTTAGGGATAGTGATTTCGACTAAAAATGAATATACAGGAAACATCAGTGACCCATAGATTGTCTTAACAAAGAAATTCTTTCCTAAAGCAAAGAAAGAAATAACTAATAATAACATATTTATAACAAAAATAATCACAGATGTGGGAACTTCAGTATCACCAAAAAGATTGCGGATGATAATACCAATACCACTGACACCACCGAAGACTAAGTTATTAGCATCCAAAAAGAAAGAAAACGAAAACGCTGTTAAAAAGACACCAATATTAATCAGTAAAAATTCTTTGATGAACTTTTTATTGAAAAAGCGCTCTTTTAAAGTCATAGTCTATCTCCTTCTCATTATTTATTTTGGGCATTATAATGTAAATAAGCATTAATAAAGCCATCCAAGTCACCATCTAAAACGGCTTTAGGATTGGATGATTCATAGTTAGTACGGTGATCTTTGACCATCGCATAAGGATGTAAAACATAACTGCGAATTTGACTACCAAAGGCATTATCTTCTAAAGTACCACCAATTTTTTTAACCATCTTTTCTTGTTCTTCTAATCTTTTCGCATATATTCGCGATTTTAGAATGCTCATTGCTTTTTCACGATTTTGAATTTGACTACGTTCATTTTGACAACTAGCCACTATCCCGGTTGGTAAATGGGTTATTCTAATAGCCGAGTCTGTCGTATTAACATACTGACCACCTGCCCCACTTGAACGATACGTATCAATTCTTAAATCATTGGGATTAATATCAACTTCAATTTTATCATCAATTTCAGGCGTAACATTACATGCTGAAAAACTAGTATGGCGACGGGCATTACTATCAAAAGGTGAGATACGAACTAAACGATGTACCCCTTTTTCCCCTTTAAAAATGCCATATGCATTCTTACCTTTTACAAGAAATGTTACACTTTTAAGTCCGGCGTCACTAGCTTCTTGATAATCAATTAATTCGAAAGTAAATTTCTTTTTTTCGGAAAACTGTTTGTACATCCGGTAAAGCATTAAGGCCCAATCTTGTGATTCGGTACCACCAGCACCTGGATGAAGTTCAACAATTGCATTTAAGCTATCGTATTGTTCACTTAATAATAACTTGATCTCATAATCATTAAGTCTACTATCAATAACAGGAATTAATTTTTCTGCTTCAAGGAAGAATGCTTCATCATCAAAATCAATCATCGTTTGAAGTTCTTCATGATAATATACTAATGTTTCGTATTCACTAATCTTATCTTTTAAATCATTACTATTTGATATTACTTGATTGGCACTACTACTATCAAGCCAAAAATCACTTTGCGTCATTTTTTCAGCAAGTGTGGCCATTTCAGCTTTAATTTTTTCAGGCTGAATAACTTTTGTAATATCATTTAGACGTTCAGTGAATTGTTCATAATATTTCACTATTTCAAATTTTTCCATACAGCCTCCTTAAAAATAAGACTCAAAGAACATTATCCACTTTGAGTCTTGTTAAAGCTAATTTTTAGTTGCACCACAACAGTGCTTATATTTTAAGCCACTACCACATGGGCATGGATCGTTTCGACCAATTTTGGCATCCCGTTTTACTGGTGAACGCTTAGTTGGTTCTTCCGATCCACCAGATGTTCCCGTTGGCTTAGCAACTTCTTCACGAACTAGGTTCTGTTGAACCTGAGCACGATTAATTACTTGTACTACTTCATCTTCAATATTGCAAATCATTTGATTGAACATTTCAAAACCAATTTCTTGATATTCGCGTAATGGGTTAAGTTGAGCATATGATTTTAAACCAATGCTTTGACGTAACTCACTCATTTGATCAATATGATCCATCCAATAGCGGTCAACTACCCGTAATAAAATTACTTTCATGAATTCACGATATTGTTCAATTGGGAAAATATTCTTCTTATCTTGGAGATTTTTGTGTAATAAATCTAACAACATTTGTTGAATTTCTTCCTTGCTCTTATCCTCAAAATCTTCAGGACTTAGTTGCCCCATATTGAAGTAAGATAGAATGAATTCATTAAAGAAATTCTTTACATTAAATTCTTCTCGTTTTTTCTCATTTGGATAATATTTATTAAGATAACGTCCAATTACAGATTCCATCATTCGATGAATAATTGGTTCCATGTCATCTAAGAAAAGAATATCATTACGTTGTTGATAGATAACTTCTCTTTGTTTACGTAAAACCTCATCATATTCGACAACACTCTTACGACGATCAAAGTTATAACCTTCAACCTTACGTTGTGCACCTTCGACGAAGTTCGTTAAAATCTTCATTTCTAAAGGTAATTCATTGCCTTCTTCATCTTTTTGGCCACCTGTTCCCATTCGAACAATTGTCTTAAAACGGTCACTACCAAAACGACGTAATAAATCATCATCAGCTGATAAATAGAAACGGCTATAGCCCGGGTCACCTTGACGACCACTTCGACCACGCAACTGATTATCAATACGTCTTGATTCATGACGTTCAGTACCAATAACTGCCAAACCACCTAATTCACGAACACCAGACCCTAGTTTGATATCCGTACCACGACCAGCCATGTTAGTAGCTATCGTAACAGCACCCATTTCACCAGCATGAGCAACAATCTCGGCTTCACGCTCATGTTGCTTAGCATTTAAGACGTTATGAGGCACACCGCGTTTCTTCAATAAATCCGATAACAGTTCACTTGTCTCAATAGAAATAGTACCAACTAGAACTGGTTGACCTTTTGCATGACGTTCAGAAATATCTTTAGCGATAGCATTGAACTTGCCTTGCATAGTTTGGAAAATCATATCTTGTTCATCTCTTCTAACTACTGGTGCATTTGTGGGAATTTCCACAACAAACATATTATAAATATTACGGAATTCTTCTTCTTCAGTTTTCGCAGTACCAGTCATACCTGCTAGTTTATGATACATTCTAAAGTAATTTTGGAAAGTAATCGTCGCAAGAGTTCGCGTCTCTTTCTTAATCTCAACACGCTCTTTGGCTTCTAGTGCTTGGTGTAAACCTTCACTAAACTGACGGCCATGCATTAAACGGCCAGTAAACTGGTCAACAATGATTACTGTACCATCTTGAACAACATAGTCAACATCGCGTGACATAATGTAATTAGCTCTTAAGGCATTATTAATACGATGAACTAAATTAACATATTTTAAATCGTATAAGTTAGGAATAACAAAATATTTTTGAGCTTTCTCGATACCAGATTCCGATAAACCGATATGTTTTGCTTTAATATCAATTTCATAATCATCTTCTTGAAGGCGGCGCACAAAGTCATTGGCTTGAACATAAAGGTTCGCACCACCTTTTTCACCACCAGAAATGATTAATGGGGTTCTTGCTTCATCGACTAAGATGGAGTCAACTTCATCGACAATTGCAAAGTTTAATTCGCGTTGAACCATGTTTTCCGCATGAATAACCATATGGTCTCGTAGGTAGTCAAATCCTAATTCGTTGTTTGTTGAATACGTAATATCACAATTGTATTGTTCTTTCTTTTCAGCGCTAGTCAATTCACGAACATTCAAACCAACGGTTAAACCTAAGAAATTGTGAATTGCACCCATTTCAGCAGCATCACGACCTGCTAGATATTCATTGACCGTAACAATGTGAACACCTTTTCCGGATAAAGCATTTAAGTATGCAACTAATACGGAAGTTAAAGTTTTACCTTCACCTGTTTTCATCTCAGCAATATTTCCCGAATGCATTGCTGCAGCGCCGATTATTTGGACTTTAAAAGCTAGTAAACCAGTTACTCGGTAAGCAGCTTCTCGTGCCACCGCGAAAGCATCAACTAATATATCATCAAGCGAAGTACCCTTCGCAATAGCTTCTCTAAATTCTATAGTTTTGGCCTTTAGTTCATCATCACTAAAGATGCGATATTTTGATTCAAGTGCTAATACTTTATCTGCTAATTTCTCGCAGCGCTTTAGCTCTTTATATGTAGGGTCAAATAGTTTCATAATTTGATGCCACCTTTCTCTATTATATATAATACCACTTTTTGACTTTTTTATCAAGCGAAAAAACAAACATTCACATACTGTTCATTTTTCGAAAAAATACCATATCAATTTGATGATATTAGTTTCCGTATTATATTACTTTAAGTACAGCAACCTTTAGATATAATGATTCTGGTAAAGTAATTAAGTTAGCATGGTCTTTACCCTGAAAGCGGAGTTCGACAATCTTAGCTTTCACCTTACTTCTAATAACACTTTCTTCAATCATTTTAGTAAAAAGAGCAAGGGTTAAGTGTTGTGAACAACTACATGTTATCAAATAACCACCCGGGTTTAGAAGTTTTAGTGCCAAAGAATTGATATCGACATAACCATTATAAGCTTCTTTAACGGTGTCGACCGATTTTGTAAAAGCTGGTGGATCAAGAACGATACAATCAAAAGCCTTTTTACTCTTTTTATATAGCCGTAATTGTTCAAAAACATCAGCGACAATTGGGGTAATGTTTTTAAATCCATTCAATTCAGCATTCTCTATGACACTAGCTATTGCTCTTTCACTGATATCAACTGCCGTTACACTTTTAGCGTGATATTTGCTTGCACAAAGAGAAAAACCTCCAACATTGCAAAAACAATCTAAAACATCTTTTCCATTACAATAATATTTTATATTATCACGATTTGCTTTTTGATCTAAAAAATAACCAGTCTTTTGACCATTGGCGATATCAACAGCTATCCTAATACCATTTTCTTCTATAATTACTTTTTCGGGTACTTCTCCATATATAACACCTTTCGACTCTTTTAAGCCTTCTTTTTCCCGGATACTAACATCACTTCTTTCATAGATGCCAATAGGCTGAAAAAGGGATATGAGTTCTTTTATGATTAACTCTTTTTGAAGTTCCATACCTAGTGTTAAAAACTGAACAGAAAGATAATCAGCATATTTATCTACAATCAAACCTGGTAGCATATCACTTTCTGAAAAAACGACACGATAGTTATCTAAATAACCCATTTCAATGCGAGCTTGATTACTTTTTATTAGTCTCTCTTTGAAGAATGCTTCATTAATTACTTCATCAAGAAAACTCAAAATACGCACAATTATTTTAGACGCATGATTAATGTAACCTAAAGCCACAAAGCTGTTATCAAAAGCAACTACGCGGCAAATACTTCCTTGTGGTGCCTTACCTGAGATATTATTTACTTCATTTGCATAAATCCAAGGGAAACCATTAATTATTTTCTTCTCCTTGCCCGGTTTTAATCTTACTATATACATTATTTTTTCTCCTCAATTTCATAAATCAGATAGCCTTCACTCCCAAGTGGTAAGGCCTCCACAATCGCATTATCTAAAAAGACATAGCAACCTCCCTGCGCAGAATCACTAAGACAAATACTATTAATAAATAGAACAGGCTTATGAAGTTGTGCTACTTGTTTGTTGTATTCGGCAAGTTCCGTCTCCCATTCATTCTTACTAAAGTTAACATAGAGAGGCCATAGAACGATGTCTTTCACAATACTATTCATTAAAGCGATATTCTCATCATACCAAAGATCGCCACAAAGAGCGACACTAATTTTTATCCCTTGATAAAAAAAGGAATGAAATCCTTGACCTTCCTGATAGTGTTCATCAGTTTTAGTATATTCTTTCCAACCTATTGAGATTCGGCGATAGATATCAACAATAGAACCATTTTCATCAATTACAATATATGAACAAAATAGTTTATCTTGCTTCTTCTCAATAAAACCAAAAGAAACTGCTGTTTGATATTTTTGACATTCACTAGCAATTTCTTGAATGATACTATCATCAAGTGCTATTGCAATTTTTTCATCTTTGGTGTATTCCCAAGTCAATGAATCAAATCCCTGTAAAAATGCTTCTCCAAAACAAATCAATTGTGCGATATCTTTTAATAAAAAAATAGCGTCTTTTATTTGTTTCAGATTATACGTTAAGTCGTTATTAATAAATGGTTTTGACATTAAGGCAATTTTCATAACAAGCTCCTAGTAACACCACATAATAGTGATTATAAACTCTAACTATTATAGCATAAAATAGCCATTTTAGATTAAGAAAAGATAAAAAGTCACAGAGCGAGTCTGTGACAAAAACTTTTAATGCTAGTTTAACTTTATCAATTGTTATGTATTTCGCTTATTGTAACTAAATCAGCGTGAGTAATATAGCCATAGTCGAAGGCTTCTTGTAAAGTATAAAAACTGCCTCCATTATTACAATATATTTGATTTGTATCTTTATACTTAAATTCAACACCATCAATGACATCTATTCTTTCAATTGGCTCATACACTTCTTCATTTAGTTGAACCATTAAGACAGATAAAGATTCTGGATTAGTCTTTGGAACAACACCATACTCTCCATAATACTTTTTGATATAACCTGAATATTGCACTCCATCTTCATAATAACGTGCTAAGTCCGCTAATTCACTAACATACCAATATATAATAGATTCTTGACGTGCTTTATCGACTAAGCTCTCATCAATGTAACTAGTTACTGATTCATCTTTACAATATTTTACACTCCATAATTTCGCATCTGCGAATATTTTCAGTTTTTGACTTATTACTTTTTGTTCACTTCTGAATTGATACCTAATAGCAGGGGAGTAATATGAATCTACTATATTTGAATAAACAATATACAAATAATCAGGCTCAATTAAATATAGTTGAATCAAAACATCATCAGCATATAGAAAACGAATTACAGGAACAAACAAAATATCTTCTTTGTTTTCTTCTGTTAGTTTCTCAACAAAGTTTACTTGTTTGATTTCATCTGTTATATACTTAATTAAGCTTTTATTATCAGACTGCCAAAAATTAGTGATACAAGTGCTACTAACAGACTCAATATCAGTTGGATTAAGTTTTGTTAAAACAATGTCTAAATCTTCCATGTTAAACTCAGGTATTGGCATTCGTTTTTCACCATTTTGGTCTAGATAATCATATAGTTCTTGATAATCGATTACTCCTGCATCAGTGTAATAGCAATAATCTCTTATCGTATTTTCAACTTTTCCATCTTTCGTAATCTTATATTTTTGCGAGTATTCATACTTTATGCTG
Source organism: uncultured Staphylococcaceae bacterium (assembly GCA_964368275.1). Lineage (GTDB taxonomy): Bacteria > Bacillota_I > Bacilli_A > ML615J-28 > CAG-313 > CAYJAQ01. The sequence continues at coordinate 340 of CAYJAQ010000027.1, read as the reverse complement.
TCAAAGCTAGGTTTAGTTTCATACCGAATTTCTAATTCTAAATATTCTGAAGTTGTTACAGCAGTAGTTTTTAGTTCTTCTCTTCCAACAAAATCAATTTCAAGAAATTTAAACTTATTAAAGAAGGTAGTAATCTCTTCTAAGTCTTCTGTAAGCAATACTACATCTTCACTTTCTGATGTTTTCAAAATCATATAAGCTATATCTCCATAGGCGCTATCATTACATCTCTCTTCTGTTGGATCCTCTTTACATGTTTTTCTAAAAATATTACATTTTTCTTGCGTAGGATCTGTATCACATGTTTTTTCGACAGGTTGGCATTTTTCTTGACTAGGAT
>CAYJAQ010000026.1:4055-19115 GCA_964368275.1 uncultured Staphylococcaceae bacterium | reverse complement strand
AGGAAACTATTTATAATTAATACTAGTGTTGTTGAACTAAATTTCACAATTGTCAGTTTTTAAAAAGTAAGGAAAAAAGTGAACCTACCCCAATTTCTTGGACACATTTATCTTAACTAGTATAGAAAATAAGTGTTTATCAAATGAATGGAATCTGAGTTAAAAAATATGTATAATATGATTAACGAAAGGAATCATTCAAAATGGCGAAAAAATTTAATGACGATTTCAAACAAACAATTATTGACTTATACAAATCCGGTAAAAGCGTTAGTGATTTATCACGTGAATATGGCATTACTAAAGTAACAATTTACAGTTGGATTGACAAAAAGAAAGTAGTTCAGGTTGAAGATGAAGAACTTACAAAAGACGACATACTATTTTTCAAAAAGAGAATTGCTGAACTTGAAGAAGAGAACGAAATATTAAAAAAGCAAATAACGAACTAGTTCGTTTTCCATATTCGCCAAGAAAAGCAAATTTGATATTGCTTTAATGTGCCGAGCATTTGAAATAGCACGTTCAAGTTATTATGAATTTAGTGCACATCGTCTTACGATAAGTCTTAACTGCATGTATTCTTGTCTTGATATTATGAGGAATTCGTGATATAATTAACATAGATTTAAATCCTTTTTTTAGATTAGTGTGGTAACTATATTATACGGGGATTTAAATCTTTTTTCAATCCATAAAGTCTCACATCAATTGTAACACAACACGTTGCAAACGCAAAAAACAGCATAATCCCTTGAAAAATGTTATTAAAATAATGTATAATAGTTGTATAGAATAAGTAATGTGAGTATCAATACAAGGAGTAATAGTATGAGTGTCATTTACTACATCGAAATAAACATAATCTGTATTATTATATTATCCCTAGTAGGTTATCAAGTCTTTAAGAAAACAAAACAAAAATCGACCTATAATATTGTTTTTAATTGGTTGATCTTTTTTGCAATTATAATGTGTATTTGTGATATGATAGCTGGTATTTTTCGTGGCAAACTATTTACAGGAGCACGTGCTATAATAACGATTAGTAATTGGTTGTATTTTCAAATGCTTGTTGTTATTAGCTTTTTATGGACAATTTATGTACTTTTAAAAACTAATGAAAAAGTATTTCACCAAAAGACTAAATACTTGATTGTTGCTCCATTAGTTATTTATACGTTAGTAGCATTAACTAATTCTGTTACTGGTTTTTTATTCACCATTGATGTTGTTAATCTGTATGTGCGTGGCGTAGGTGTAATTTTTCACTGGATTATAACTTGGGGTTATTTTTTAGTATCTACTTTAGTAACAATAATTGCTTATTGCAAAGAAAAGAATAAACTGCACAAGCAAGAAATTCGGCCATTAATATATTTCTTTATCGCTCCATTGATAGCAGCGGTTATCCAAATGTTATTTTATGGTGTTTCATCTACCCAGGTTGGGGTTACTGTTGCCATTGTAATGATTTATATTACATTACAAAATGCCAACGTATTTACTGATACATTAACTGGCTTAAATAATCGCCGTGCTTTTGATAATTATATTGACCGTTATCTTGCACGCCGGGGAGATATGCCATTAATTGTTATGATGATTGACGTTAACAATTTTAAAAGCATAAATGACCATTATGGTCATGTGTATGGTGATTATGTTTTGACGGAAATCTCAAATGTGTTAAAACAAGTATGTCATGAAGTATCTAATCATATGTTTCTCTGCCGGTTTGGTGGTGATGAGTTCTTAATTGCTGATATTGCCAGAAGCGAAGATGATATTCAAATAATTAGAGATACGATCAATCAGGCATTAGATGATTTAAATGCCAAAGAAAAAATGGCCTGTCCAGTAAGTGTCTGTATTGGAGCCACCATTAACGTGTGTAATTCCACCAATGAAGTTCAGAACTTGATTAATTTAGCTGATAAACTAATGTATGAAGAAAAACTTCAAAATGCAAGTAAGGGGTCCTGCTAATGGCAATTAGAAAGGAGTGCGTATAATTACGCATGCACAAATGAAAAAAGGTTTAAAAGTGTTAATTAGTATTGTTACAATTATTATTATATTTTTTGTAACAATTAATATCATACCAGCTCCTAAAAATGTCGCTGCGAATCCTTTTATTACTGAGAAAACGATGCTCGCATCGCATCGTGGTGGTAAAATCCTAAATCCCGAAAATACTCTGAAAGCTTTTGAAGAGGCAGTTGTGATCTACCAATCAGATATTTTAGAGATGGATTTATGTTTGACAAAAGATGAAGAACTGGTCATTATTCACAACTTATACATTAATAATAACTGTGATGTGGAAGAAGTCAAGAAAACTACGGAAAAGCAATACGTTAATGATTATACATATGATGAATTATTAGCATTTAATTTCGGTTATAAGTTTGTTGACCAAGCCGGAAATACACCATATAAGGATATCACTGGTGCTCTCGAAATCAAAAAGCATAAACTAAATATTCTTAAGATTGAAGAGTTATTTGCGCGATTTTACGAATCTAATCCTGATTTGTTATACATCATTGAGATTAAAGATGCCGATTCATTGGGATATCAAGCAAGTGATAAACTAGCAAATCTACTTTTGAATGTTTATCCTAAACTTCAAAATCGGGTTGTCATTGGGACATTTCACAATGAAATCGAAAGCTATATTAAAGAAGAATATCCATCTTTACTAAGAGGAGCTTCCACAAAGGTTGCTACTAATTTCATCGTGACGGAAATGCTCAATGTTAATCTTTTCGATAAGGGCACTTTTGCTTGTTTACAAATACCTTTGTCAATTGACATAAAATCATTGAATCTTAATCTAGTCAGAAAAGATGTGATTAAAAGGGCCCATCGGCGAAATTGTGCTGTGCAGTATTGGACAGTAAATGAAAAAGCGGACATGGAGAAACTAATCACATTTGGTTGTGATGCTATCATGACTGATAATCCTAAATTGCTATTAGAAGTCTTAACCGAAAATGGTTTAAAATCGTAGCACATATTGGGAAAAAGGTGAATTTGTGCTTGAAAAGCATCCAGTAATATAGTCAAGTAATATGGTTTATATAATCATCATTTACGGTAAAATATTATTTATTACATTTTGAGCCTTCTACGAGAGGGCTCTTAATAATTTAATAGGCATTCTTGCTTAACATTCTTTTGCTTTCTATTTTGAAAAAAAGGTTTGTTGTGGTAAAATGAAAGACAGAATGGAAGAATTAGATGTTTTCGGAGGTGGTTTGCTTGAAAAACAGAAAGATTATCATTGCTATTATTTTAGCAATTTTAGCAGCCGTGTTTTATTCAATTAGCACCCCAGCATCAAAAATGATATTGTCACAAGCTAGTCCTACATTTCTGGCGGCCTTCCTTTATTTAGGAGCTGGCATTGGCGTTGGTATTATGTATTTATTTCATTATAAAAAAGAACCGAAAACAACAAGAATTAGCAAAGGTGACTACTTGTATGTTATTGGAATGGTTGCCCTTGATATTGTGGCGCCGATCTTGATGATGATTGGGATTAATAAAGGATCATCATCTAGTGCCTCTTTACTTGGAAACTTTGAAATCGTTGCCACATCACTAATTGCTTTATTAATATTTAAAGAGCTAATTTCGAAAAAACTATGGCTGGCGATAATACTAATTAGTATTGCAAGTGCTGTTTTATCATTTGAGGGAACTGGTGAGTTTAAATTATCACTAGGCTCTATCTTTGTGATTTTAGCAACGCTATGTTGGGGACTTGAAAATAACTGTACGCGAAAAATATCAAGTAAAAGCACTTATCAAATTGTTACTATTAAAGGACTATGCTCTGGGGCTGGTTCACTGATTATTGCACTTTTTTTAGGTGATGCTTTTCCTAAATGGAATATAATAGTATTAATCTTATTATTAGGTTTTGTGGCATATGGACTGAGTATCTTTATGTATGTTAGGGCTCAAAAAGATTTAGGAGCAGCGAAAACTAGTGCTCTATACTCTATTGCACCTTTCTTTGGAACTTTCTTGGCCTTTGTTTTTGTGGGTGACAAACTTACCTGGTTTTTCGCTATTTCATTATTAATCATGATAGCAGGAACAATCCTAGTAATCCTAGATACCCTTTCGGTTAACTCTACACCTGTACCACTGAATAACAAAGAAAATAAAAAAAGTTAATATAGATGTGCTTAGGCATATAACTTAAGGAGAATATTATGGGCCTCGGAATTGGACTATATGTTAGAAATAGCTTTGAAGCGGTTGAAACTTACCGAAAAGCTTTTGGATTAGAATTAGGCTACTATGTATTAAATGAAGATAACAAGGGGTATTACCACTCTGAACTAATGAAAAATGGTGAACCATTTATTTCTGTTGTTGATAGTAACGCCGTTCCTGTTAATAACCCAGTACAATTAGGTTATGAGTTTCATACCCGGACCGAATTAGAAAACGCCTATAAACTATTAAAGACTGACGGTATTGTTAAAATGGATGTTTGCGAGTTGCCTTGGAGTCCTTGTGCAACTGTTGTTATTGATAAGTTTGGCATTGAATGGTATTTATCACTACCAGGATATCGCCCCAATGCTGATTTTAAACCATCAGATTTCAAAATTTCAGAATAAATATTACTGAGATCATTAATTTAAATGTCTTAGTATTATAAAACTTTGATTATAATACAGAGAAGAGGACTAATCATGGCATTTGATTTTCGAAAAGAGTATAAAGAATTTTACCTACCAAAGAATAAACCTGAGATTGTTACTGTTCCTCCAATCAACTATCTCGCTGTTAGAGGAAAAGGCAATCCTAATGAAGAAAATGGCGATTATAAACAAACTGTCGGTATGTTATATGGCATTGCTTATACGATAAAAATGAGTTATAATGGTCCCTACAAAATAGATGGATACTTCAGTTATGTTGTTCCACCCCTTGAAGGATTTTGGTGGCAAGAAGATACTATTGGTATTGATTATAACCGGAAAGTAGATTTTAATTTCATTTCACTTATACGACTACCTGATTTTGTTACCAAAGCTGATTTTGATTGGGCGGTAAATGAGGCCACACAAAAAAAGAAACAAGACTTTTCACGTGTTGAGTATTTTACCTATGATGAAGGCCTTTCCGTTCAGTGTATGCACATTGGCAGTTATGATGATGAGCCACAGACTGTTGAAAAGATGCATCAGTTTATTAAAGAACAGGGCTATGAGTTAGATATCACAGACACTAGATATCATCATGAAATATATTTAAGTGATCCACGTCGATGTGATATAAATAAGGCAAAGACGGTTATTAGACATCCAATTAAAAAGGTTAGTAAGTAGCGGTCGCTTTTAATACCTAATAAGTATTGATTAGCAGAGATAAATAAATAGAAAGAAAAGGTGAAAAAGATGAAATATCGCAAATTAGGTAAGACTAATATTATGGTTAGTGAAATAGGTCTAGGGGCAGAATGGTTTGAGCGCCATGACGCTGCAGAATGCAAGGCTATTACAGATCGCTGTGAAAAACTTGGCATTAATATTTTAGATTGTTGGATGTCAGATCCAGAAGTCCGTTCAAAAGTTGGTGATGCCATCGAAGGTAAACGCGAGAAGTGGATTATTCAAGGTCATATAGGTTCAACTTGGCAAGATGGTCAGTATGTCCGCACACGTAATATGGAGAAAGTAAAAAAGGCATTTGAAGATCTATTGACACGCCTTCATACTGATTACATTGATTTGGGAATGATTCACTATGTTGACTTAGAAAGTGATTTAGAAGAAATTATTAATGGCCCATTTATTGAATATGTTCGCGATTTGAAAGCTAAGAAGATTATTCGTCATATAGGTTTAAGTACGCATAATCCCGCAATCGCCAAGCGAGTTGTTGAAATGGGTTTAGTAGAGATGATTCTATTTAGTATTAATCCTGCGTTTGATATGTTACCAGCTGTTGATGACATTAATGCTTATTTTGCTGATGAATATGATGAAGAACTTGGTGGTATATCAGTTGAAAGAACCGAACTGTATAAACTATGTGAAACAAACAATGTTGGAATTACTGTTATGAAGGGCTTTGCTGGAGGGCGACTATTTAACGCTGAGGCTTCACCATTCAAAGTAGCTTTAACCCCAATTATGTGTTTACATTACTCATTGACAAGACCTGGTGTAAAAAGTGTTATGGTCGGTTTTGATAATCCTGAGCAAGTCGAAGAAGCTGCTCGTTATGAATTCTCAACTGATGAAGAAAAGGATTACGCAACGGTATTAGCTAGTGCTCCTAAACATGCCTATGGCGGAGCTTGTACATATTGTGGCCATTGTAAACCATGTCCTAAAAACATTGACATTGCCATGGTTAACAAATTATATGATTTAGCAACTATGCAACTCAATGCACAAAATACAGTTCCGGCTTCTTTAAAAGCACATTATGAAGCATTAGCGGTTAATGCAAATGATTGCATTCATTGTGGTGGTTGTGAGACAAGATGCCCATTTAATGTTAAGATTGTTGAAAAGATGATTAAAGCAAAAGAATTATTCAAATAATTAACTGAGATGAACGTTCCTTTCGCTAAACAAGCAGGTAGACAAAAGCGAAAATGCGAAAACATTGTGAAACACTTTTTCCCACACTGAAAAGATGGAAAAAGGTCAATTAGAACCATTATTAGAGTGTTTGCTTAGCAAGCACTTTTCTTTGCTTATTTGTTTATTAAAAACCAAAACTTTAGAATAAGCGAATTTCTTGGCGAAGTTTAGTTGCCTAGTTACTAAAATATTTTGTTTTTTGACAGAAATGGTGTATAATACAACTACTATGGAAAAGATTTATACAACTAAACAGATTGCTGATGCAATTGGCATACATGTGAATACGGTCCGCTTTTATGAAGATATTGGCTTTTTGACCACACCATATCGGCTACTTAATGGCTACCGGCAGTATAGTGACTTGCACCTTGCTCAGTGCCGTTTAATTCGCGTTGCCATGAGAGCTGAAGTATTACAAAATGGTTTGCGTAAACAAGCAGTAAAAATTGTAAAAGCCTGTGCTGAACTTGACTTTGATAAGGCATTTTTTGAAAATGAAAAGTATCGAGAGATGATAACCACCGAAATAAGCAGTGCACAAGCGGCTATAAGAATTGTTGAACAAGTGCTTAAGCAAGCTGAAATAGTTTTGCCGCGTAATAAGTATAAACGAACTGAAGTAATTAAGAAGTTGAATATTACTCTAGATACTATTCGTACTTGGGAAAGAAATGGTTTACTTAAAACTACTAAAAAAGAGAATGGACATTTGGTATATACTGAAATAGACTTGGAGCGAATAAGTATTATTAAATCATTACGACTTGCTAATTATTCATTAGTAGCTATTTACCGTTTGCTAAATAGTTTAGACAATATGCAAAGAGGTACGGTTGAAGTAGAACAGGTTTTAAATACACCTAATAGCAATGAAGATATCATTTCAGTTTGTGATCATTTGATAGTTGCTTTGACCAATACATACAATGATTCCCTGGAAATGGATCAGATATTAACTAACATTAAAAACTTAAAAATATAAACCCTCCAGTGACACACCATTATGTTAAATTGTGATATAATTGGCTACGAAAAAAATGGAGGTTTTTATTATGCAAGATTTTAAGAAAAAAGCAGCGCTATTCCTTGCATGTCAAGGTGTCTCATTATTTGGTTCTTCAATTGTTCAATTTGCTATTATTTGGTATGTCACCCTACAAACTGCCTCGGGAATCTGGGTGTCGCTATTCGCTGTGGCTAGTTATCTTCCCCAGTTTATCATTTCATTCTTTTCTGGAGTATGGGCAGATCGCTATTCAAAGAAGAAGTTAATCATTATTTCCGATCTTATTATCGCTTTATCAACTTTGATATTAATTATCAGCTTTCCCTATATTAATAGTGACACATCATTATTGATTTTCCTTTTGGTAATTTCAGTTATTCGTTCGCTGGGAACAGGCATTCAAACGCCAGCAGTTAATTCAGTAATACCACAAATTGTTCCCCAAGATAAATTAATGAAGTTTAATGGGACAAATTCATTAATTCAATCGCTTGTTCAGTTTGTTGCGCCAATAGTAGCAGGCACACTGCTATCACTAGTATCATTTCAAATTACGCTCTCTATTGATATTCTAACAGCAATAATTGGTGTAAGTATTTTGGCATTTATTAAGATTCCATTTGTTAAAGGGGAAAATACCGAATCAATGTTTAAAGAGATGAAAGCGGGCATTAGTTATGCACGCCAAGAGCGTTTTATTGGCGCCTTGCTGCTCCTCTTTGGTTTATTCATCTTTTTATGTGTGCCAACAGGCTTTTTATCAGCTTTATTTGTGAAACGCTATTATGGCGATACTTATTGGTATTTAAGCTTAGTTGAGGTAATTGGTTTTATCGGTATGACAGCAGGGGGCCTAGTCATTGGTACCTGGGGAGGCTTTAAAAATCGGGTCAAGACTTTGGTTGTTGGCATGATTAGCTTTGGTATTCTGGCTATTTTAATGGGCGCAATTGATAACTTTGTTTGCTATCTTATTATGATGGCCATTTATGGGGTAGCTTTAACAATGGTACAGACAGCCTCTGTTACGCTATTACAGGAAAAAACAGCCATCGCCATGCAAGGAAGAGTATTTGGCTTGTTTGGCGCTATATATTCAGGCTTTTTACCACTTGGTATGTTAGCATTTGGACCATTAGCTGATGTTGTTTCTTTACGTCTACTAGGAATTATATCGGGTATCTTACTACTTGTTTTAGCAATTATTGTGTTAACTAATCGCAGGTTTTATCAAAAAGGCTTACAAGTAGCAGTTAAAAAGAGTAACACGTAAGAAACTAGGAAAACACTTTCGCATATTACTCGCATAAAAAAAGTAGATTCTGTATAATTATATTAGCGTTAATTATTGATGCATAGTTCTAAAATACATGAAAAGATAGTAAAGGAAATATTAATTTATTATTAATATACCAATGATGAAAAGGACTTTTTAGGAGGTTAAATAGATGTACGAAAGAATGTTAAATAAAGAAGTAAAACCGACAATAAAAGAAATGACTGATTACTGTGCTAGCTGTGGAGAAATGTTTGTTGAATTGAATGAATGGCTAAGTGCGAATTATGCAACTCTTCAAAAAATTGTTTTCCCTTATGGGAACAAGTATGGTTGGGGGATTGGCCACTACAAGAAGAATAAGTTAATTTGTAATATCTTTGCTGAAGATAATGCTTTTACAGTTATGATTCGCTTGAGTAATCAGCAGTGGGATGTGCTTTATGAACAAGTCCAAGAGGATATGCAAAAGAGCATTGAACAAAAATACCCATGTAATGATTCAAGTTGGGTTCATTTTCGCATTAAAAATGAGGTTAATTATAATGATATCCAAAAAGTCTTAAGTGTACGCCTTGGATAATGTTTAGCAAAAATGGCTTGTCGAGGCCATTTTTTATTTTTAAACTAATAACAGCGATTATAAAAATTAACTGTTAGTTAATAATCATTTAACTATGGCTATGTGGTTAAAACCTTTTTTCTATGATATAATATCAATGTAAAGATCTTTACGTTGCTAATTAGCAAGAAAGGAGCAAATATGAATATTTTAATTGGTGAAAACATCAAACGATTAAGAAAAACGCGTAACATTACCCAAGAACAGCTTGCTGGCATATTTAACGTATCAACGGTTGCTGTATGCAAATGGAAACTGGTGAAACATACCCCGATATTACGTTGATTCCCCAACTAGCGTATTACTTTAATGTTACAATTGATGAACTACGATGAACTACTAGGTTATGACGAATCCAAAATGGAAGAAGAGATTAACGAAATAATTAGAGCATATCAAATGATCCCCAATGAAGAAAAGTTTAAAGGTAATTGTGAATTAATCAATAAGGCACGCAAGAAGTATCCACATGACTACCGGATTGCGGAAATCTATGTTATGGATTTAGTAGGTGGCTATGCGGACAATGACTCTAATGTTTTAATTAAACATAGCCCAGAAATTTTTGAAATTTGTAATGACATTAAAAAAGGTTGTAAAGATATTAAGACTAGCTTAAATGCACTATATTTAGAAGCAAAAGTTTTAAGAGCTTTGGGAAAAACTAAAGAGGCCTTAACTATTTTGGATGATTTTCCATCTTATTTCCACTCCTCTAATCAAAAGAAGGAACAACTATTTGATAAAGGAAGTAAGGAATACTATGAAGCACTAGCTGCTAATCTAACTGAACTTACGCAATATTATGGTGATAAACTAGCTAAATCAGTAATTTATAGCGATAAGACTAATGCTGAAAAATTAGAATTGATACAGCGAATTGGGCAAGTTTTCGATCAAATCACAGTAACTGCGGGAATGGAGCAACTATTAATGCTTAAACGTATCTACTGGGGAAGAGTATTGAGTCATCCAAGTCCCATTTTAATAATGGATCAGCCAACAATAATTCGCTTTTATGATAAAAAGTATCAAGCAATTGTTGAAGTTAACAAGCTACTTACTGGAAATGCTTTATTTAAAGAAGAAACAAACATTACTGAGGCAATTACAAGTGATGAAAAGTGGCACCCTGAGTTATTAACAAATCAAGCTTTTCTAAGTCTTAAGAAAAAGTATTTAGGAAACTAATACTATTTAAGTGCCATTATTTTTTAAATATCTAGAGTAAAATAACTAAATATTAAATTAAGAAGTTAAAAAATACGAAAAACACTATGCTATTTAAGCATATTATTGACCTATTTTAATGTTTATGATATAATAACATAAAGAGGTAAAATTATGGAACTACGAGTAATTAGATACTTTTTGACTTTAGCAAGAGAGGAAAACATTTCGAGAGCGGCCGAAGCTTTGTATATTACCCAACCGACGCTTTCCCGGCAACTTGCTGAACTAGAAGAAGAACTAGGGACAAAGTTGTTTGTTCGCGGTAAACGCCGTATTACATTAACGGAAGATGGGCTTTTGTTTCGCCGTCGAGCCGAAGAAATGGTGGAACTTGAAGAAAAGGTTGAAAGAGAATTTCGCTTAAGAACAGATGATTTAAGTGGTGTTATTTCTATTGGGGCTGCTGAAACCAAAGCAGCAGAAATTTTGCCGATAGCGATAACGTCATTTCAAAATAAATATCCTAATGTTACTTTTGATATTCATTCTGACATCGCAAGCCATGTAAAAGATCGCTTAGACCGCGGTACACTTGATATTGGTCTACTTATTGAGCCTGGTGATATTGACAAGTATGATTTTCTTAGACTTGGTATTGATGATACCTGTGGAATATTAATGAATAGTAAGTCACCTTTGGCATCAAAAGAAAGTGTTACAATTAAGGATCTTATCGGCCTACCGATAATTGCTAATAAACGTCCCTCGGTTCAAAGCTTTTACCGAAATACTTTAGGTGAGGATTATGATAGGCTTAAGATAATTGCTACTTTTAATCTCATCAATAACGCAGCACTATTTGCTTTAAATGATATGGGCTATATTTTTACAGTAGAAGGCTCACTGGCTAACTATAAAAATGCTGATTTATGTTTTCGCCCTTTTTCACCAGCGATTAATCAGTCAACTTTTATTATATGGAAAAAGTATCAGCCAATGAGTAGAGCTGTTCGTAAATTCCTAGAAGAAATAAATATGCTTTTGGAGCATAATAAATAAAAAGAAATAAGCATTTAACATAATCAAATACATATGATAAAATATAAGCGTAAATAGGTAAAACCTGTTACGCTTGTTTTTTTACGATAGGAGATGCAAAATGACGTTTAAAGAGGTATGTGAAAAATACAAAATTGATAAAAAGGAAATTGTATATTTCGTTGATGAAGGAGTTATTGCTAAAGATAATCTTGATGATGATGCTATTAAAAGAATTGGTCAGATTATATTGTTTTTAAAAGCTGGGTTTGAAAAAGATAGTATTTGTAGGTATTTTCTTTGCGATAAATCTTTAAATGGTAAAACCGAGCAAGCACAGATGTTACGGAGATTTCGTGAGAAGTTACTTGACAATGTGCATGATAAACAAAAGCAATTAGACCAAATTGACTATATTTTGTATAAGTTAGAAGATAATAGATAAGGAGAAGAATAAATGAAAAAAAAGATAAATAAGCGATTGATGAGAGTTATTGTAATAATTACAATGATGCTTTTATGTGTTAGTTGTGCTCCAAATAGCAATGACCAAGCCGGCAAAGAGTATGATTACGAGAATAAAATAACACAAGATACTAAGGTACTGATTGCCTTTTTCTCGCGAGCTGATGAAAACTATGGCGTTGGTTACATTGAAAAAGGTAATACTCAGGTAATTGCTGAATATATTGGCGCCCATGTTAAAGCCGATATGTTTCAAATAGCTAGAAAAACGCCATACCCGGCTGCTTATCGTGATTGTACTGAAGAAGCTGAAAGCGAAAAGAACGCTAATGCTCGTCCTGAACTCGCGGCTACACTTGCTAGTATTGAGCAATACGATGTGATTTTTCTAGGATATCCCATTTGGTATTCGACAATGCCAATGCCGGTATATACCTTTTTAGAGTCATTTGATTTCAGTGGCAAAATCGTAATTCCTTTCAGTACTAATGAAGGTAGTGGCTTTGGTACTACCCTTTCCGATATTACCGAAGTGATTGGTAGTGACGCAACATTTATTCGAGACGGCTTTTCATGTAGAGGGTCGAGTGTTTCTAATCAAAATGCTGCTGTAGCAAGTTGGATTAGTGAACTTAACATTGACTTTGAATAGCGATATTGTAACTTTGAAGTATTAATAAATCAGAATTAGAGGTGTAATTATGGAATATAGAAAATTACCACATGGGAAAGATTGCGAAAAATTTAGCGTATTAGGTCTTGGTATGGGTGGCATTCAAAATGCAAGCGATGCAGAAATTGAGACAACCATAAGATTAGCTATAAATAATGGCATTAATTTTTTCGATCTGTGTGCTGGTGGCAAGAATGTTTACGCACCATTTGGACGTGCGATAGCTGAATGCCGTGAAAAAGTGTTTTTACAAATTCATTTTGGGGCTGTCTATAATGAAAAAGGTGAATATGGTTGGTCACGTGACTTAAATCAGATAAAGAAGACAATTGAAGAAGAATTAAATATGCTTGGTACTAATTATATTGATATGGGCTTTCTTCATTGTGTCGATGAACAAGACGATCTTGATGATTTGATTGCATCTGGCGTATTTGATTTTTTGAAGAGTTTAAAAGCAAAGGGGATTGTACATCATATTGGTTTTTCTTCCCATACACCATCGGTTGCTAATGCTATTTTAGACACTGGTGTATGTGACATGATGATGTTTTCGATAAATCCGGCATATGATTTTGAAGCTGGTGATGAATATGGAATTGGCAAGACCTCTGAACGGGCCAATCTTTTCCGGCGATGTGAAAAAGATGGTGTTGGTATTTCTGTAATGAAACCTTTTCATGCGGGGAAACTACTGACAAAAGACCATTCGCCTTTCAAAGTAGCTCTTACTAAGTATCAATGCTTGCAGTATGCCCTTGATCGCCCGGGTGTTTTAACAGTAGTGCCGGGAATACGGGGCCTTGCTGATTTAAAAGAGTTATTAGGTTTTGCGAGTGCTACACAAGCTGAGAAGGATTATTCTGTGATTGGTTCATTTACCGCGGAAAAAGCTAATGGTAATTGTGTATATTGCAATCACTGTCAACCATGTCCCATGGGAATTGATATTGGTATTGTTAATAAGTATTATGATCTAGCCTGTTCAGGTGATAAGTTGGCAATTAGTCATTATGATAAACTTGTTGTAAAAGCTGATGCATGTGTTAATTGCGGCCACTGTGATGCAAGATGTCCATTTGAGGTAAAGCAAAGCAAACGAATGGAAAAAATTAATAATTACTTTGCTAAAGGAGAATAATGTGAAAAGAATTAGTAAAAAAGAATTTGATAAGTGTAATATCTTTGAACAAGGGTATGAAAACAACTTCTACGCAAAATATTTTATTGGTAAGTCATATCTTAATCCGTTAACAAGTACTTGCGATTGTTCATTACAATTTGTTAATGTTACGTTTGAACCGAAGTGTCGTAATAATTGGCATATTCATCATTCAACAAGTGGTGGTGGTCAAGTTTTAATTTGTATAGCTGGTGAAGGTTGGTATCAAGAAGAAGGAAAAGCCCCAATAGCACTTATGCCGGGCATGGTTATCGCGATTCCCGCAAACGTTAAACACTGGCATGGCGCAAAGGTTAATAGTTGGTTTAGTCATATCGCTGTTGAAGTACCCGGTGAAAATAATAATACAGAATGGTGTGAAGCAGTTTTAGATGAAGATTATCTAAAACTAGCATAGATGTTTAGAAGTAACTTTTAGTGATTAAAATCATTATAGTATAGGAGAATTTATGATGAGAAGAAAATATTTAATTATGACAGGTTTGTTGCTAGTGCTTTGTAGTTTTGGTTTAACAGCGTGTAATGATGATCAGCCTATTGATGATACTGATATTACCGAATATACTGTTACATTTGATAGCCTTGGTGGTTCACCAATTGAATCGCAAAAGGTCATATCAGGTAATCCAGCAGTTAAACCGACTAACCCAACAAAAGATGGCAATGTATTTCAAGGTTGGTATAAAAGTACGGAAAATACGCTTGAAAATAGTTGGCGTTTTGAATTGGACCGCGTAACAAATAATATTACTTTGTATGCAGGATGGCTTTTAGAAGAAAATGAGGAATCAACGGCGAGTTTAACGTTTGAGGTAAATGAAGATGGGTATACAGTAACCGGTGTTGGCGATGAGGCTCGGGTATTTATCCCAGCTATGTATAATAATTTACCAGTGACTAAAATTGGTGAAGCAGCTTTTGCTAGAAAGAATCTTACTTCTGTTGTTATTCCTAGTAGTGTTACGGAAATTGCATTAAATGCTTTCCATAATTGTGGT
>CAYJAQ010000026.1:0-3955 GCA_964368275.1 uncultured Staphylococcaceae bacterium | reverse complement strand
TTCAACAGGTAGTAATTTAATTGAGATAGCTACCAATACACTAATTCGAGGAACTAATACCAGTATTATCCCTGAGGGGGTGACAAAAATTGCCGAAGCAGCTTTTAGAAGAAGCACATCGCTTCAAACAATTAATATTCCCGCATCAGTTACCAATATAGGCAATTATGCCTTTGATGATATTCCTACCTTGTCTAGTATTACAGTTGATAATGGAAGTTCAACTTTTGTAGGTGAAGATGGTATCTTATATAATAAGGAAAAGACGGTTATGGTATTTGCACCAGAAGGCCTTGCTGGTCGGGTTACTGTAGCTTCTAATTTATTAGCTATTCCAATGTTTGCTTTTGATGGAAGAGATCATTTAACGGAACTGGTTATTCCAGCAGGTAGTGCTTTAGCCCAAATTGGTAATTTTGCTATTCGTAATAAAGCTATGACAAAGATTACTTATTGTGGAACAGTTGCTGAATGGGAAACAATTACTAAGAGTTCAGTTTGGTTGAGCGGTGCAAGTCTTACGACAATTGTTTGTTCAGATGGTTATGCGATGGGAAAAGAAACGCAAACAACAGCTCTTATTGTCTATTTCTCGCGCACCGGTTATAATTATCCTAATACTTATATTACGATTGGTTATACAGCGGTGATGGCTGGCTATATTCAAAGTTTAACAAGTGCTGATATGTTTGAAATTGTTCCAGTTGTTCCATATCCTGATTCCTATAATGAAACTACTGCGATTGTTCGTGAGGAACAGTCAACAAATGCCCGACCAGCAATTAAAAACACACTAGCTGATTTAGCAAACTATGATACTATTTATATTGGTTTTCCAATTTGGTATGGTGATATGCCATATATTATGCGAACATTCTTGGAAACTTATGATCTTTCGAACAAGACCATTATTCCTTTCTCCACGCATGCTAGCAGTGGCCTCGGAAATAGTGTTCAAACAATTAAAAGCTATCTTCCTAATAATACTATCTTAGAAGGGCATGCAATAGCTGGAAGTGCTATTAATAATGAATCTAGTAAAACAAGTGTAGAGACATGGCTGAAAAAGATTGGTACAATTGCGTAAGAAGGAGGTACAAATGAATAAGAATTTAGTTGTCTATTTTTCCAGAAAAGGCGAAAATTATTTTGGGGGTGCTATCCGAAACATTGTAAAAGGTAATACCGAAGTTATTGCTGAATATGTTAAAAGTATTTTAAATGATGCCGATATCTTTGAGATTGAGACAGTAAACGTGTATTCCTCGGATTATACACGCTGTACAGAAGAAGCTAAAGTGGAGTTGCGCACCCAAGCAAGACCCAAATTAAAACAATATCTATCATCAATTAGGGAATATGATAATATCTATATTGGTTATCCTAACTGGTGGGGCACTTGTCCAATGGCTGTGTTAACGTTTTTAGAACATTATGATTTCAAAGGTAAAAACATTTATCCATTTTGTACAAATGAAGGCAGTGGTATGGGAAGTTCACCACGTGATATTGCTAAGGCATGTCCCAATGCCATTATGCATAGTGGACTGTCCCTTCGCGGAAGTATGGTCAACTCATCTAAAACAATTGTTGAAAATTGGATAAAAGAGACAATATAAAGAGGTAACAAATAGATAGGAAGTTCTAGATGGACTTCCTTTTTTGGTTATTAATAATGATTATCTATTTTAAACTAATCGTATCTATTAAAAATAAATAAATAGCATTTAAGTTTTGCTTTTATATTAATTTGACAGATTATCTTTCATGTGGTAAAATAGTAATAAGTTAGTAATATGAACTATAAAATAGAATAATGGTGACAATATGAGTGAAACATTGAAATTAACTTTTGAATTATTAGTAATCTTTGAATTAATATTTGTTGAACAATATTTTATAACTCGAATTCTCAAAAAAAGATGTAATCTATGGGGTCTAGTAATTTCTGATGTTGTTATAACTTTGGGAATTGTTTTACTTATAGTTTTTGTCTTATCGAAGCAAGCTGGTTATGGTGATGGTGGTGGGCGAAATTTAATTTTAGGTCTTTTCTACATATTCCCACCAATCATTTTTTCCAAGATTCGTCTTAAAGATTTGTTAATTATCATTTTTTCCGGTTTTCTATATGGCCTACTTGTTTATGCATTATCAGTTAGAATTGCATATTTCTTTGATACTAATTATTTAGCAATGTTTGTCTTTATTATTCAAACGTCGCTTCACATCATCTTGTTTTTTGTGCTTCGTAGTATTCCACTTGTTAAAGGTATTATGAATTTTGAATGGTTTAATGAAAAAGTTAAAACGCGTTTGCTGATTGTTGTCTTTTTAGCTTTTTTCTTGATTGTTAGTTTTAATTCTAATTTAACCCGCGAAACGAATGATTTCCAACGCTTATTGGCAATAGTGATGCTAATTGCTTTCATTGTCTTTTCATTTATTATGATTTTTGAATTATGGAAAGAAGTTTATCAAAATGAGAATATGACAAGTGAGATGATGACTGACCGGTTAACTAGAATAAAAAATCGCACAGCTTTTTTGAGCGATCTTAATAAGGCTATTAAAAATGGTGCTCCATTCAGTTTATTGTATATCGATCTTGATAACTTTAAAGCAATTAATGATAACTATGGTCATCTTACTGGTGATAGTTATTTAATTGCCTTTGCTCAAACACTGTTTAATAATAAAGAAGATTATCAATCATTTTACCGTATATCAGGTGATGAGTTCTGCTGTTTAACCAAGAATCTAAAAAATACGGAACAAGTGTTAAAAAGCATTCAAAAGATTGAGTATTTACTAGATGATGTTGCGTTTCTTGGCTTTTCTTATGGTGTAGCAAATTACCCAACTGATTTTACGACAGAAGCTGATTTAATTACCCTTGCTGATGCTAATATGTATAAAGCTAAAAACAGCAATAAATATGTTGATGTAGAGAAGATGTAGTTAATACTGTTGGTATTCCTGCAAGAACTGTTTCTTCTGCATTAAAGAGCTTAAATGACAGTAAACTAATAAAAAACTTGAGTGTAATATCATGTACAAAGTTAAATAAGTATATTATCAATAAAGATGTAAATAATCATTAGCATGATAAACAATAAAATAATGGAGGGAAATAAATGAAATATAAAGTTGGTGATTTTGTTATATTAAATAACAGCAAAACAGTATGCATTTGTTCTATTGATGAAGAAAAAAAGAAATACTTAGTTATTGATGCTGAATCAAGAGAGATGAATCCAAAGCATTGGTATGTAAAAGAACCTGAAATAGCGAAGAAATTAATGTAATTTATTTGAAATGGAGAATATATGTCAAAAGAATATTATCTATCATGTCCAGAATTAAGCAGATGTTATGATTTAGATAAGTATTGGATGAGTAAAGAATATAAAAAGTGGTTTGATGGCTATTTAGCGATTGCAGAAGAAACTAGTTATGCACTTGCAGAATGTCAAGTCGGTTTTGCTTATTTGGAAGGAGTTGGTGTTTAAAAGGATCTCGATAAGGCATTAATTTGGACAACTCGTTCAGCAAAGCATGGGGACCGCGATGGTCAATTTAATCTTGCTTGGATATATGAAGAAGGTATGTGTGGTGTTATTGATCTTAGTAAAGCAAAATATTGGTATAGAAAAGCAGCTCTACAAGAACATGATTTGGCCATTGTTAAATGCAAAGAACTAGGAATAGAAATTAGTAATTAATTAATCTCGCAATCATGCTATATTTTATTTTTAGTAATGAAAAAATAAGTAATAATTTTATTTGCCTCCTTAACTTACTTGTGATATAATCAAGTATAGAATAGGTGGGTATGACAGATTATGTGACCAGATGATAAGAGCCTAAAGTTGGCTCTCTTTTTTATCTCATCATTATATAGAGTATAGCGAATATTAGTAAATGGAGTATGATTAATTATTCAGAAAAAGAT
>CAYJAQ010000025.1:0-20808 GCA_964368275.1 uncultured Staphylococcaceae bacterium | reverse complement strand
GTACGGAACACCCTACTTCTCTAACTATATTAATAGTGATATGGAACCTAGCGATGTTCGCAGTATGTGTTGTCGTTTACGGCTTGATCTTCGTGAATTACGTAAGAAATCAGGCGGCTTTTTCGGAAGTGGGGAAAGTACAGGCTCTGTCGGTGTTGTAACAATTAATATGCCGCGTATTGCTTATTTAGCAACTGATAAAGATGATTTCTATAAACGCTTAGAGAAAATGATGGATATTTCTGCTCGTTCACTTAAGATTAAACGTAACGTCATTACAAAGCTATTAAATGAAGGGCTATATCCTTATACTAAAAAATATTTGGGAACTTTCGAAAATCATTTCTCAACTATCGGTTTAGTTGGTATGAATGAAGCTTGTCTAAATGCTAAATGGTTGGGCAAAGACTTAACAAATAAAGAATCACAAGTGTTTACTAAAGAAGTATTGAACTTTATGCGTAATAAATTATCGGATTACCAAGAGGAATACGGCGACTTATACAACTTAGAGGCTACACCTGCGGAATCTACTTCATATCGTCTTGCTAAACATGACAAGAAAAAATATCCAAATATTTTAACAGCTTCCGAAGATAAAGATGCTACTCCGTATTACACTAATAGTTCGCATTTACCAGTTGGATATACTGATGATATTTTTGCTGCTCTTGATATTCAAGATGATTTACAAACCCTTTATACATCTGGTACTGTTTTCCATGCATTTATGGGTCAAAAGATGCCTTCGTGGCAATCTTGTGCAAAACTTGTAAAAACAATTGCTGAAAACTATAAATTGCCTTATTACACTATTTCACCAACTTATTCAGTTTGCCAAGTTCATGGCTATCTAGATGGTGAGGTTTATAAGTGCCCAGTATGTGGTAGAAAGACAGAAGTATATAGTCGGATTACTGGCTATTATCGCCCAGTGCAAAATTGGAATGATGGAAAGTCTGAGGAATTTAAACGTCGTAAAGTTTATGATATTGAAAATTCCAAGTTATCATTTAATCGCATGAATGATTCAACGAATGAACAACAAAAGGTTGCTAAGTTAGAAGAGGTTTTGTTATTTACAACGAAAACTTGTCCAAATTGTAAAATGGCCAAGATGCTTTTAGATAAAGCTGGTATTATTTACCATGTTATTGATGCTGAAGAAGCACTTGATATGACGTCAAAATATGATGTTAAAAAAGCACCTACGCTTTTAGTGCCTACAGATAATGGCATTGAACGCTTTGATAATGTAAGCTTAATTAAGAAATATATTGAAGGTTGTAACTAATGTATGATATTATTATAATCGGCGGAGGCACAGCTGGCATGACAGCTGCGCTTTATGCTTTACGCAGCGGGAAAAAGGTATTAATATTAGAATCTGAAAATTTTGGCGGTCAAATTGCTTTTTCTCCACGAGTTGAAAATTTCCCATCGATAAAGTCAATTAGTGGAAGTGAGTTTGCTGATAAGCTACTAGAACAAATTTTAGCATTAGGTGCTAGTATTGAACTTGAGAAGGTATTACATGTTGAAAAGAATGTACTAGAATTTATTATTACAACGGAATATAACGAATATATTGCACGTAGTATTATTATTGCAACTGGCGTTAAACATCGTCATATTGGTATTCCACATGAAGAAGAACTTGCTGGAAAAGGGATTTCTTACTGTGCTACTTGTGATGGTGCCTTTTATCAAGGCCGAGATGTCGCATTGATAGGTGATGGTAATACAGCTCTACAATATAGTATTCTTTTAGCAAATTATTGTCAAAAAGTTTATGTATGTACACTGTTTGATAAGTTTTTTGGAGATATGAGTTTAGTTGAAACTTTGAAGAAAAAAGAAAATGTTGAGATCATTCCTAATGTATTGTTAAAAGCTTTTAAAGGTGAAAAAGAACTAACAGGCTTGGTGTTTAATCGTTCTACCGATAATACAGAGCTAACAATTAATGTTGCTGGCGTTTTTATTGCCATTGGTCAAATACCTGACAATGAAGCATTTAAAAACCTTGTCAATCTCGACAAGGATGGTTATATTATAACAGATGAAAATGGTAAAACAAAAACATTAGGAGTTTTTGCGGCAGGAGACTGTCGTGTAAAAGCTGTTAGACAGCTGACCACAGCAGTTGCTGATGGGGCAGTCGCAGCAATATCAGCGGTTAGTTATTTGGATCAATAGCCACGTAACTCTACTTTATCAATATATGTATTTAAGAGGTGCTTGTAATCAAGTGCCTTTTCTTTTGGAACTTCGTGAAGATTTTCGGCTAAGCAGGTTTGGTGATCAGTAAATTTCTGTAAATAAAGGATTTTAGCACCTTTTAATAGTTGGCCAATTGCAATAATATCGGCTTCATTATGTAACTCTTGTACTAACGTCGTTCTAAATTCATAGTTAATGTGGTTGGCTTTTAAATATTCAATTGTGTCTACTAATACATCTGAATTAATATTGGCTAATCCAACTGTTTTTGGGTATGATGAGATACTATTTTTGATGTCCATGGCGATGTAGTCAATTAATTTGTTATCAACCAATTGCTTAATCATTGCTAAATTGGTACCATTTGTATCAAGCTTTACTAAATATCCAAGTTCCTTTATTGCTTTTATACACTCAACTAAGTTTGGCATTAGGGTGGGTTCACCTCCTGTTATACAAACCGCATCAAGGATATTGGAGCGTTTTTTTAGGTAACTGATAATTTCATCAAAAGCAATAGGCATTAAATTAGTACTTAAAACAAGATCAGCATTATGACAGAAAGGGCAGCGAAAGTTGCAGCCTCTAGTAAATAAAGTGCATGTAAGCTTATTTTCGAAGTCTACTAATGAGAGTTTCTCTATTCCAAAAAATATGTTATTCATATAATACCTCACTAATTACATTATATCACTATGCTCAACAAATTACAAATAATAGGTTAGAAAAGATGTGCAATTTGTTTGCTTGAAAGTTAGCTTTATGGTAAAATTAATTAGTTTTAAAACTAATTAAGAGGTGAATATGAAAGACCAAAATAAACAAAATGAGCCAATGCGTTATATAATGTGTGTTAGTAAACATTTTCGTAATGAGATCAGACAAGTAAGCGAAGAAATAGGATTAACCCCCGCATATCGGCCATTTCTAATGGAATTATCCCGTAAAGATGGTCAGACTCAATTGGAACTTGCTGGCCTTACGATGCTCGCTGCGCCGACGGTAAGTTTGACACTACAAAAGATGGAAACTAGTGGTTATGTAATCCGTAATGTTGATGATATTGATGCTCGACAGATTAGAGTATTTCTAACTGATAAGGGCCGAGAAGTAAATCAAAAATTCCAAAAAATTGCAAGTGAGACTGCTGATAAAGCTTTCACCGGTATAACGGAAGAAGAGAAGAAAACATTAGTAGCTATTTTAACGAAAGTAAAAGATAATTTTAAGTAATTGAGGTAATACATGAAGACAATTTTTAAATATATTAAACCATATTGGTTTATCGCTATCCTTGCCCCTATTGCTATGATAGTAGAAGTAATGGCTGATTTGTACCAACCACAGAAAATGGCCACCATTATAGATGTTGGAATCAAAAATAGTGATATGAGTGTTATTTTAGAAAATGGTACTGTTATGTTATTGCTTGTAGTCGTTGGCGGTATTGGTGGCTTTCTATCGGCTATTTTTAGTGCAACAGCATCGCGAAAGTTTGCTAATGATTTGCGCAAAGATTGCTTTGGTAAGGTGATTAATCTATCTTTTGAACAAACCGATAAGTTTACGACAGGTTCGCTTGTAACGAGAATAACAAATGATATCACTACGGTGCAACAATTAGTTGGTATGTCAATTAGAATGCTCGTTCGTACGGCGATGTTATTCGGTGGTGGAATTATTGCTATGCTTGGTGTTAATCCTAAATTTGGGTATATCTTGATTGCCGTTTTGCCAATTGAATTGGCCTTAATATTTCTTTTTTTACATAAAGCAGCACCATTATTCTCGGCTGTTCAGAATCGTCTAGATGATGTAAATGCGGTTGTGCAAGAAAACGTTACAGGAGCACGTGTTGTGAAAGCGTATGTGCGTGAGGAATACGAATGCGATCGCTTCAATACGAGCAATGTAAATCTTGCTCAGACATCACTTAAAGTTAATAAAATAATGGCATGTTTAAGCCCTTTTCTAACGCTCTTTTTAAATGTAACAGTAATTTTCATTTTTATTATTGGTGGTGCCGATGTTATTAATGGTGTTGAGATCAATGGTGAAGTAATGAAAGTTGGTCAAATATCAGCTGGTATTTCTTATGTTAGCATGATTTTATCATCAGTTATGATGATAGGCATGATGTCACAAACGATTACCAGAGCTAGAGCAAGTCTTGCTCGAATAAATGAAGTATTAGCGTCTGATCCAGTGGTAAAATCAGGAGACATGATTACTGAAAATGGGTGCGGCGAGATAAAAATTAACAATATCAGTTTTCATTATCCCAATAGCAGTGGCCAACCGGTTATTAAGGCGCTGAATTTAGTAATTCCTGGTGGCGACACTGTTGCTATCTTAGGTAGTACAGGCTCTGGCAAGACGACTTTAGTGAACTTGATTCCTCGTTTTTACGATACTAATGAAGGGGAAATATTGGTGGATGGTATAAATGTAAGAGACTATAATCTTGAATGTTTACGTAATAAAATGGGAATTGTTCCTCAAAAAACTGAACTATTTACAGGAACAATAGCTGAAAATATTAAATGGGGGGATTCAAGTGCTTCAGATGAAGCAGTGGTTGAAGCATGCAAAATTGCTCAAGCTGATGACTTTATTAGAAGTTTTCAAGATGGTTATGATACTATTATTGGTGAAAAAGGATCATCGCTTTCAGGTGGTCAAAAGCAACGATTGGCAATTGCCCGTGCAATTTTACGAAAACCCCAAATACTGATTTTTGATGACTCAACTAGCGCTCTTGATTTAGCGACAGAAGCACGACTATATAAGGCAATTCGGGAAAACCTACAAGGTACGACGATTGTATTAGTAGCTCAAAGGGTTGCTAGTGTTCAAGGAGCTAAGAAGATTATTGTTATTGATAATGGCGAAATTGTGGCTAGCGGGACTAATGAAGAACTATTGAATCAATCGACCATATATCAAAATATTTATTATTCACAATTAAAGATTGGAGGTGTTATTGATGCAAACTAATCGTGCTATACCTCCCAAAAATATTCCTTTGCGAGGTGGTGGGCCTAATAGAGGGTTCCGCGGAGTAAAGGAAAAACCAAAAGATTTCAAAAAGACTTTGATGCGATTATTAAAGTATCTAGGCACTTCGAAGAATCTATTAATTATGATGCTGTTGATTACAATTATTACAACTATTGCTACTTTAGTGACCCCTATTTTCACTGGTAAGATTATTGATGCTATTGATGTAAGCGACAAGTCTTTAATGTTTAAACTAATCTTTACACTCGCTGCTATTTACGTTCTGAATGTCGTGATGATCTTTTTCAGAGGTATCATAACAGCCTATTTATCGGAAAATACAGTAAGAAGAATGCGGAAAGATTTGTTTAGCAACTTAATATATTTACCAATCAAATATTTTGATAATCACCCTCATGGTGACATAATGAGTCGCATGACTAATGATGTAGATAGTATTTCTAGTACTATTTCTCAATCTATTTCGTCATTCTTCTCAGCAGTTCTCATGGTTGTTGGTTCATTTCTAGTAATGCTTATCTATAGTCCTCTATTAACAGCTATAAGTTTAGTCTCACTGGGGCTATCACTAATTGCTACACGTTTTATGGCAAAGAAAATGCGCAAATATTTCTCACTTCAACAACAACTACTTGGTGAATTAAATAGTCATGTCGAAGAAAATGTCACTGGACATAAGACAGTTGCTGCTTTTTCCAAACAAACTGATATTCAAAAGGCATTTAATGTTACAAGTGATAAATTAGAAGGTTATGCTATAAGAGCTCAAATATTTAGTGGTGCCATGGGACCAATGATGAATATTATCACAAATGTTGGCTTTATGCTGATTGTTGTATGCGGCGCTTGGTTTTATGTATTAGGAATCGGTGGCGGCTTATTGGGTGCATTAACTATCGGTAATATTATCATGTTTGTAAATTGTTCACGGCAATTTTCTCGTCCGATTAATGAAATAGCTAATCTTTATGCCCAAATTGAAACCAGCTTTGCGGCTGCAGAACGTATATTTGCTATTATGGATGAAAGAAAAGAAGTAAATGATGGTACAATAAAATTACCAGATGATTATGTGATTAACAAAATTAGTTTTGAACATGTTGATTTTTCGTATGTTGCTGGTGAATCAGTGTTACGTGACTTTAATTTAGCGGTTTCAGCCGGTGAACAAGTGGCTTTAGTAGGCGCAACTGGTTCTGGCAAAACAACTGTGGTTAATTTGTTGATGCGTTTCTACGATATAGATGCTGGCTCAATAAAAATAAATGATGTAGATATAAGAAACATAGACAAAGACAATTTGCGTAGAACGATAGCAATTGTTCTACAAGATACTGTATTGTTTTCTGATACCATTAAGACAAATATTGCTTATGGTAATCTTGATGCGGATTTTTCTGCTATTGTTGGTAGTGCTAAGTTTAGTAGGGCAGATCAATTTATTAACCGTTTATCGGAAAAATATGATACTAAACTATCAGAAGGTGGTTCAAACTTATCACAAGGTCAACGACAATTATTATCAATATCGCGAGCAGCGTTAGCAGAGCCCAAGATTCTAATCCTAGACGAGGCTACCTCTAGTGTTGATACCCGAACCGAACAAGACATTCAAAAGGCGATGATTAATTTAATGAAAAATCGTACAAGTTTGGTTATAGCACATCGATTATCGACCATTCGTGATGCTGATAAGATTGCTGTAATAGATAAAGGTCATGTTGTAGAAATTGGCAATCATGATGAATTAATGAAAGCTGAAGGGGTTTATTATCGTTTATACCAGACACAATTTGCTGGTAATACAATATAAGGAGAAAGATATGATAAAAATAATTAATCAGTATTTAGAAAGTAATAAAACATTAATTTGGCCAATTTATCAAGAAGATGATATTTGTCCAAAGTTTGTTGAAAAAATAGGAAATGGTTTAAACGAAGTAGTCGATAAAAAGTCTCATACTCAAACAATTATTTATCCACTTGGCAAATTAAAACACACTAAAATAATATTTTTAGGTCTCGGTGAACGCTCAAAGTTGGATCAAAATGTATTTACTGAAGTTTTCGGGCGTATGATGGGAAGTTTAAAAGAAGAAGCAGTTATTTTTGTTGATCATCTAGCAAAGGATGGATTATCAAAAGCAGATATTGCTTTTTTGTCGGTTGAAAGTTACTTGCTATCGACATATCACTTCAAAAAAATAAATGAAAAAGAACAAGAAAATAAATTAGTTGAAGTCGTAATTGAAGGCGATTATCAGAAAGAGTTTGAGAAAGCGACTATTTATGCTAATGCAATAAATCACGCTCGTGATTTGAGCAATACACCGTCTAATATGATGAAACCAATTGATCTTGCTAAGTACGCTGAAAGTTTAGCGAAAGAATTAGCAGTTAAATGTACTATTTTAGATAATACAGAACTTAAAAAAATAGGGGCAGGAGCTATTCTAGCTGTTAATCAAGGCAGCACTGAAGAAGCAAGATTAATTGTGTTGAAATATAATGGTGCTAATGACTTACCTTATACTGCTTTAGTAGGAAAGGGGTTAACATTTGATAGTGGAGGATATAATCTAAAAACTAATGGTGGCGCTGGTATGAAATATGATATGTGTGGCGCAGCAAACATGATTTCTGCTTTTGAGATCGCTGTACGCATGAAATACCCGGTAAATCTCTATGCAGTTATACCGGCTACGGAAAATATGATTAATGGCTCCGGCTATAAAGTCGATGATGTTATTTTGTCTCTTTCTGGAAAACTAATTGAAGTAACTAATACAGATGCAGAAGGACGCTTGATTCTTTGTGACGCTATTACCTATGCTTGTCAATTAGGTGCGAAAAGAATAATTGATGCAGCTACTCTCACGGGAGCAATCGGCCGCGCTTTAGGAAATGAATATACAGGTGTCTTTACTAATAGCAAACACTATTACGATCAGTTTTATGAAGCTTCAAAATTGGCTATGGAACCAATATGGCAAATGCCAGTCTCAGATAGTTACACAGCATTATTAAAAAATTCCCTCACTGCAGATATTGTGAATTCGGTACCGAATAGTGCGGGAGCAAGTGTAGCAGCGTGTTTCTTGAAAGAGTTTGTTGAAGAAGGTGTTGAGTGGATTCATTTGGATATCGCAGCGACAGCTACTACATCCAAACCATTGCCTTTAATGCCACTTGGGGCAACTGGTGTAATGATTAGAACTATTGCATATTTATTAGAAAAGGATAGATAGTTAAGTGCTACAAGTGATTTTCCGTCACTTGTAGTTTTCATTTCTTTTTAAATATAACTTTGTTTTACAATTTTATTAAAATGTTGTATAATGTAATAGATAAATGAGGATTTGGAATATGGGTAAAACAAAGAAAACAATCAGAAAAAAAGAGCGTTCACCGCGTTGGGCTAATATAATATTATCTTTTTTTGCTAAATTATATTTGTTTCTCTTTTGCCGGGTAAAGTACAATCGAAAGGCTATTAGAAAACAAAAAGAAGGCTTTATACTGGTCTTTAATCATTATTCTAATCTTGACGCTTTTTTAATACCGGCAGCTACTAATTACCGACGTATTAATTTTGTAATAACGGGTTATTTTTTCTTTAATCCTGTTATTGCTCGCTTACTAGATTTAGACAAGGCTATCAAAAAGGATCAGTTTAAACCAGACATGGTTGCTATTAGACGGATTAAAAAGGTGCTGGATGAAAATGGTGTTGTCGCAATAGCTCCTACAGGCCAAGTTTCATTGACAGGCAAGTTATCATATGTTTCTGATGCCATTGTTAAACTGGTCAGATTAGGGAAAAAAGATGTTATTGCCCTTCGTATGCAAGGTAGCCATTTACATAAACCTAAATGGGGAATTGCAAAACGAAATTGTCCAATGAATTTAACTTTTAGTCGTGTAATTGAGCAGGCAGATATTGAAAAAATGAGTGATGAAGAGATTTATGATGCCATAATATCATCAATAAATATCAATGAATATGCAGATCAACAGACATTAAAACGTTACATTAGAGGTAAAAACCTTACTAGTGGATTAGAAAATATCTTAATTACTTGTCCTAAGTGCTATGAAAAATACCACATTGAGTCGGAAAAGCATGAATTGTATTGCACAAAGTGTGGCAATCGCGTTGTAATGGACCGTTATGGTTTCATGAAACCCAAAACAAAATCTGATGTTGCAATAGCTACTGAAATCGAATGGTATGAGTGGCAAGAAAATGAGATTAAAAAACGTTACTTAAATGATAATTTTTATTTTGAGTCAGCTGTTAGGTTACTGCGAAATGCCCGAAATGAGCGCTCTTTAGATGACGCTGGCACTGGTAAACTAATCTTAACAGGGGATAAACTGTATTATGATGGTACTTGCTATGGAGAAAGTATCCATAAAGAGTTTCGCTATGATAAATTAATTCAATTACCTTTTGGTGTTGCCCCAGTTGATAATGCTCACTTTGAAATTCCTGATGAAGAAGGCGTATTCATGTTTAAACCCGTAGAAGAACGTCGTATTGTCATTGAATGGGTTCAACTAGTGGATGTCATTAATAAGTTGAATCATAGTGGTACCAAGGGTGAGGCAAGAAAGTAATTATTCAGGGAGGAAATATGCAAGTAAAAGTAGTTGCCTATGATAATGAGTTTAAAGGCATAATTAATGTTGGCAAAGAAACGCTTCATTTACCTAACACGATAGTTGGGGAGACAATAGACTATAATGAAAAAAGTAAAACTTTTAAAATAATTGAATCTTCACCTAATCGCGTTAACCCTCGCTGTTCAATTTACGCTAGTTGTGGTGGCTGTCACTTGATGCATATTGGTTATCAAGAACAATTAAATATGAAGACAGAGGCAGTTAGAAAGTTGTTTTATAATTATTTTGGTAAAGTAGCTGAAATAAAACCATGTTTAGGTTTAAAAGCTCCTTATGAATATCGCAATAAAAATCAAGTAGTTTTTGCGAATAATGCAAAAGAAAAAATGATTTATGGCTTCTATAAAGAGAATACGCATCAAGTGATAAAATGCGAACATTGTTTGGTACAAGACGAGATAAGCGATAAAATAACTGATTATATTAAAGAATTGTTAATAAAAATGCATATCTCAGCCTATGATGAGGATAAAAAACGAGGTTTTATTCGCTATGTAATGGTAAAGCGAAGCCGTAAGACGGAACAAATAATGGTAGTACTAGTTACTGCTAATGAAAACTTTCCTGGGCGCAGTAATTTTATCAAAGCATTAGTAGCTAAATTTCCCAAGATTACTACCATTATTCAAAATGTTAATTCGCGTTCTACCAGTGTTGTTTTAGGTGACAAAGAATTAGTGATTTATGGGAAAGGCTATATTAATGATGTGCTTTGTGGCAAGACATTTAAAATATCAGCCAAATCATTTTATCAAAGTAATGCCATCCAAACGGAAGTACTCTATTCTGAAGCACTACGTTTAGCTAATCTATCATTAACTGATCAGCTACTAGATGCTTATTCAGGCGTTGGAACAATTGGTATTATTGCTAGCGACAAAGTCCGCAAAGTTCTTAGCGTAGAACTCATAAAAGATGCATATTCAGATGCAATCAATAATGCAAAAATTAATCAAATCAAAAATATTCACTTCTTCAATGATGATGCTGGAAACTTTATGGTAAACATGGCTATGCGTAAGGAAAAAGTTGATGTAGTAATTATTGATCCACCACGTAAGGGGAGCGATGAAAAATTTCTTAAATCACTTCTGAAGCTTGCACCTAACAAAATAGTTTATATTTCTTGCAATCCTTATTCACAAGCAGAAGATGTCAAACTGCTAATTAAGGATTATCAGATTGTGACAATTCAACCTGTTGATATGTTCCCTCATACCAATCATGTCGAAAATATCGTACTATTAGAAAAAGCAAATTAGGACAATTTATTAGTTATAGGAGGCATTATGGATAATTATAATATAATGTTTGATAAGTGGCGCAGAAAAATTTTGCGTGTATGTTGGTTAATTGTGTCAATTGTCTTGTTTATTGAGATATTGTTTTACTTTGTATATTATTTACCAGATCCATCACGGACACCTGGTTATGATAAAATAAAGTATATTACTTTTTTCTTGATTATTCCAACGGTTGTAAACTTTTCTGCTGTTGCAATATGTGGAAGTATAATTAACTCGCGAGACTATTCTAATACTGTTCGTAACTATGCCACAATTACTATGGTTACTATTTTGTGTGCAGTTACGATGCTTGTCCATTATGTTTTCCCACCGCTTATTTGTATCTTTTTTGTACCAATTTTCTTGACAACTATGTTTGCTAACCGGAAGATGATAACTTTTTTCTATCTTATCAGTTACGTCTTCATTGCTATTTCTTACGTAGAAGCCAAAAATGGTTTTTTCCCAGATGACCCTAATTTGTTTTATAATTACATTGTTGCTATTATAGTAATTAATTGTGCCTATTTTATCAGCTTGGTTATTACTAATTTTCAAAAAGGTCGAACTGAAGAGATAATAAAAGCTTACGAAAAACAAATTGAACTTAATGAACTTTTGAAACTTGATCAATTGACTTCCTTATACAATCATACAACAATTCACCAAACTATTAATGAACTTGTTGATATTAACTATAAAACTAAACAAAAATTAATTTTAGCTATCATTGATATCGATGATTTTAAGCATGTTAATGATGCGTATGGCCATAGTAAAGGTGATCAAGTAATAATGGTTTTAGCAAGAATAATCAAAGAATATGCCAATCGTGATGCTTTCTGTGCACGATATGGTGGTGAAGAATTTGCAATATTATTTACAGATATTAATTTAGAAAAGGCAGTTGAGATAGTAGATAGAATTGAAAAAGAATTTGCTGTTTATGACTTTGGCTTTTCCTTTGGCGAACGTGTTACGTTTAGTTGTGGTATTGCTGAATTCGTTGATAATTCATGGACGGCAATAGATTTCTTTGATGTAGCAGATGGTGCTATGTATGAGGCCAAAGCTAGTGGTAAGAATAAGACAGTTGTCGCAAATGGCAAAATAAGCAGATAATCTTGAAAATAATTACTGTGAAAGGTAGTTATTCTTTTAGAAGTAACCTTTAAACGGCTATTACTAGCCGTTTTATTTGTTAATTATTATTAAATATGTTAAAATATTAATAGGAGGTAGTTATGGAACAAGATTTTTTGAAAATTCTATTTTATCACTATAAAAAATATCCACACATGCGAATAGCTGATTTTGTAAAACTAATATATCAGAATGAATTTGGAAGTGCCCATTATATAGATGCAAATACTGCTTATCAACGCTTACTAGATGAAATGAGTTCTACTATACTGGATGCCAATTGTGAGATGTTTGAAGAACTTGGTAATGGCTGGTGCCGTGTCAACCTTCACAACCCTAATGTTGATATAAAGCATTTAAATGAAGCTTTTGTTAATTCATCGCGTACTGCAAATGGCACATTAGAGGGCTTAACTAAAAAACTTGATTACTTTCAAAAAGCTTGTTTTGATGGCATTTTTAGCTTTGATGCTGTTGAAGTTGATAATTTCTTAGTGGAATATCAAAACGCTGGATATCCTGCTATTAGTCATAGTGATGTTTACCAAGAAGAATATTCGCCTCATTACCGAGTAATAAGTAATGATTATTGTGAATATGTTAAACAGGGATCTGTACTTGAAAAACGGAAGATGGAAAAACTTGGTGTTATGACATCATTATTAGGCTTTGGATGCATGCGCTTCCCTATCAATTATAATGGTAAGATTAATGAAGAAGAAGCGGAAAAAATGATTGACTATGCTATAAGCAAAGGGGTTAATTATATTGATACAGCTTATCCTTATCATGGTGGCGAAAGTGAACCGTTTGTGGGAAAAGTATTAGATAAGTATGAGCGTAATAGCTATTATTTAGCTACTAAGTTACCAGTTTGGCAAGTGGAGTCTTTACAAGACGCTGAACGCATTTTTGAAGAACAATTGAAACGACTTCACAAAGATCACGTTGATTTTTATTTGTTGCATGCTTTGAGTAAAGAACGTTTTGATAAAATAAAAGAACTTGGCGTAATTGAATTCTGCGAACAATTGCGTTCTGCTGGTAAAATTCGATATTTAGGTTTCTCTTTCCATGATAAATATGAAGCGTTTGAAGAAATCATAACTGCTTATAGTTGGGATTTTTGCCAAATTCAGTATAACTACATGGACACTTTAGAACAAGCTGGCGATAAAGGCTATGAATTGGCTAAAAAGTTAAACATTCCCCTTGTCATTATGGAACCAATTAAAGGCGGTTCATTGGTTACATTACCAGATGATATTAGCGATACCTTTAAAATGGTTCGCCCTGACGATACGCTTGCATGTTGGGCTTTGAGATGGGTTGCAACACATGATAATGTAAAAGTAATATTAAGTGGTATGTCAAATATTAAACAAGTAATTGATAATATTGCCTCATTAAGTGATTTTTCACCCCTAACAGCTGCTGAAGAAGTTGCGGTTGAAAAAGTAGTTAGTAACTTACGTAAAAGAGTGAAGAATGGTTGTACAGGTTGTCGGTATTGTGTACCTTGTCCAATGGGTGTTAATATTCCTTATGTGTTTAGATTATGGAATGTTTCCAGCAAATATCAAAATCCTAATGCGGTAAGATATGGTTGGAATGAACTTGTTGAAACGAAAGCTGATCCAAGTGTTTGCGTAAGTTGTGGCAAGTGTGAAGAACTATGTCCACAAAAAATTACTATTAGAGATGACCTTGCTCAAGCAGCTCTTGATATAACCAATATTTTGAAAAAATAGGTGATAATATGACTATCTTAGCTTCTAATATTAGATTGCTGCGTAAAGAAGCTTTCCTTACTACAAAACAGCTTGCTGAAGAACTTTCTGTAACAGAAGCATTAATAAAAGATTGGGAAAAAGGTGTTTCTGAACCCAATGATCAGCAATTGATAAGACTATGCAAAATATTAAAAATGCCCTACGAAGATATTAGGGATCGTGATATGGAAACAGAAAGAAACGAAGCATTGCGCGCTATGAAGAGTAGTACAACGCGCCGAGTATACAATTGGTATTTTGGTGAGAAAAAATGGACAATTTTCCGCTTTTCCTATCTGGCATTTTTTGTAATTGGTGTTGCCCTAGTTATTTTGCTTGCATCATGGTTTACAGCGAAAACAGATTTTAGCGGTCTCGTGGGTAATGATCTAA
Organism: uncultured Staphylococcaceae bacterium; assembly: GCA_964368275.1. Taxonomy (GTDB): domain Bacteria; phylum Bacillota_I; class Bacilli_A; order ML615J-28; family CAG-313; genus CAYJAQ01. The sequence goes on along the minus strand of CAYJAQ010000025.1, from coordinate 6,284 downwards.
TATACGCAAGACAAACAACATTAATCGTTAATCTCATTCACTGTGCTAGTCCGTTTTGCTTTATAAGTGGTGCTTTCATGGTTATTTGGCTAATCATAAAAGAACAGATTAATCTTAGATGGTGGTATTTATTTTTGTTACCATTGATATCATCAATGATTCAACTTGCTGGCACGCTTTTGACAATTCCTTTCCTTATTTATACAATAATATGTCTGGTAAGGAAGAAAAAGTGAAATGAACAATAATATTGAAAAATTAAAGGAAATTATTAAGAAAACAGATAATATTGTGTTTTTTGGCGGTGCAGGTGTATCGACAGAAAGCAACATACCTGATTTTCGTAGCAGTGATGGCTTGTATAAACAGAAGAAATATTTATATAATGCTGAGGTGATGCTATCCCATGATTTTTTTGTCCAAAATCCAAAATTATTTTATGAGTTTTATTTTAACGAGATGATTTACCAGAATGCTTTACCTAATAAATGCCATTATGCTTTAGCTGAACTCGAAAGATTAGGAAAACTAAAAGCAGTTATTACTCAAAATATTGATGGCTTACATCAAATGGCAGGCTCAAAAAAAGTATTAGAATTACATGGCTCAGTAAAGCGTAACTATTGCATGAAGTGCCATCATTTCATGAATGAGAAAGAAATGATAGAAGCTAATGCAGTATGCTCAGTGTGTGGTGGACTAATGAAACCTGATGTTGTTCTCTATCAAGAAGGCCTTGACAATCAGATACTAACAAAAGCAATCAATGCTATCGCAAATGCAGATGTATTGATTGTAGGAGGGACATCACTTACGGTTTATCCAGCTGCTGGTTTAATTCAATACTTCCGAGGACGCCATCTTATTTTAATAAATCGTGATATTACCCCATATGATAATTATGCTGAAATAATTATTAGAGATAAAATAGGCGATGTCATGTCACAATGTATAGGAGAATAATCATTTATGTCGTACATAGAGTTAGTATTACTAGCGGTAGCACTAGCAATGGATGCTGCCGCAGTTAGCATGACTAATGGGTTAAAAAACCCTAAGATGCATTTAACTAAAATACTTTTTATTGCTGGAATGTTTGGAATATTTCAAGCAGTTATGCCAATTATAGGTTATTTCGTGGGTGATCTCTTCGAAGATTTTATTACTTCCATTGATCATTGGCTAGCGCTAATATTATTAGGATTTTTAGGAACTAAGATGATAATAGAAGCAGTCAAAGAGAAAAGAAATGATAATAGAAATGATGATAATAGCCAAATCGAAGGCCATACGGTGTCAATAAAGGAAATTTTCTTACAAGCTATAGCAACTTCAATTGATGCTCTAGCGGTAGGGATTGGCTTTGTAGCTTTAAAAGTAGATATTTGGAGTTCAGTGGCATTGATTGGTGTTATTACCTTTGCAATTTCGCTGGCGTCTGTTTTTATAGGCAAGAAATTTGGCTCAATTTTAAAAGAAAAAGCTGCTATATTCGGTGGTATTATTCTAATAGCAATTGGTTTAAAGATTTTTATTACTGATATGATTGTATAAGAAAAACGCAAGCGAATGCTTACGTTTTTACTTTAACTAGATAGTGTTATTTGCGATGTATTCGTCTACTAATACTTCAATATATTTTAGTGGAACGGCACCGGCATCTAAAATTATTTTGTGAAAATCGACTTCATTAAAATTATTACCTAAAGCTGTTTTTGCTTTATTGTACATATCAACAATTTTGAAGTATGTGAAATAGTAAACTTGCGAATTAGTTGGTATTTCGACTAATTGTTCGACTATTAGTTGTGCTCTTTCTTTTGTGTATCCTTGTAAATAGCTATTTAAAAATGTTAACGTCTGATCAGCATCCCAACCCTCATAGTGAATTCCCATGTCAAGGCGAGAATTTATTGCGCCAATTAGCTCATCGTTAGCTTTCAAATAGTTTAGTACGTATGATGGGATAGATTCATCACAAAAATTGTAACTATACATTTGCGCATAGGTTGCCCATCCTTCAGTATAACCAGAGTTTTTAAGGGCTTTACGAATTGGATTTGCTGAAGTAGATTTAAAATAGATGTTTTGATACAAGTGACCAGCGATGCCTTCGTGTGCAAGCGTTGTATACAAGTAGTTATAATCACTGCCAATTTCAGCATCATTTAGGTAAATGTATTCATTACTTAAGTCGTCAATAGGTGAAGTCATATAAGCAGCGGGACTAAAGTGGTTTTCCATCGCTGGATCAATGTGCTTGACGTTGATAGCAGGATAGACATGAATCACTGGAAAATGATTGATGATGTCAGTCTTGTACTTTTCTAAGAGAGCTTCTGGTGATAAATTATTCAAAAGATTAACGCTGCTTGCTTCACTTCTAACTTCGGGATGTTCAGCAGTGATTGCTCGAAGTGCAGCTAGCGAATCATTTATTTTGCCATCAATGTAGGAAATCGCTTCTTCAACTGTTACGTCGTACCCAGTTTCTTGCTTAAAAAGTAGTGCGTAGTATTCCTTACCGATATTATAATGGGCAAGACCGAGATTATTAGTAGCACGTCCTTTTAACTCTGCTAAATGTTCTTTAACATATAGATAGCCATTATATAAAGGGCCAGTTACTTTCTCGTGATTCTTTTCAATAAGTGCTGGTATTTCAGATTTATCAATAAAGGATAAATTGTTTATGCGACTTTCAAAAGTTTTAATCAAAAAATGATTTTCAACTTCGCTTGTAAATTCAATACATTGATTAATTACTTTATCAATTACAAAATCAGGCATTCCAAAGCCGGCATCGGCTTTTTGAATTTCAAAATCTACATATGCCTTGAAAGTTTCAGGAACAAGATCTAGGAATGTAAAATAATTATCCAAATCAATACGATCATTAAAGTTATATTCAGATAGTAGAAGTGGCAATTGTGCTTGGTAACCTAAGTAAGATCCTAAATAATCACTGCTCAAGTAGTCCATTTCGGCTGTGCTATTGTTGATTTTGTCGAGTAGATTAATTATGACATTGTAAGTCATTTTTTGATCAAAATTCAATTCCTCATAATTATAGCGTTTGATTTTACCAAAGTATAAGTTTACAACTAATTTCCCAAGTGCACTTCCAGAAGATGGCGTTGGTAGAGCAGGTTCATAATGCTCTTCTAAACCATAATTAGTAGGATTGTTAATAAGCCAGCTGATTGTTAATTCATCATTTCCTAATAAGGTAATAAATAAGTCTTTAGTATAATCATCAAAAGTATCTGGACTAAGTGTACCTGTACAAGAACTTATTGATAATGATAGAAAAAACAATGTAATAATAGTTAATAGTTTCTTAATATGTTTCATATTAACCCCTTTCTTTCCTTAATATTATAACCTATTTCTGCAAAATATGCAAGCAGTATCGCTTAAAGGCTACAAAAATGTGTTTTTATCACTGCTATTTTTAGTTTTTTAACAAATCAGTTTACATTTTTGCTAAAAAGTGCTATAATTCTTTTGCTGTAAAAATATGTCTCAATAGCTCAGCTGGATAGAGCAACGGCCTTCTAAGCCGTGTGTCGGGGGTTCGAATCCCTCTTGGGATACCAAATTAATATAAATGCCCTAAGAGGGCCTTCCTGAGGAAGATAGATAATTGTTTCTATCTTCCTTTTTTTTGTCGTTCGATTAGGAAGAAAAAAATATATTTGACTTTAAAGTCGGAAAGGAGAAAGAATTGCCATATACAAATGCTAATGGTCAAACTGTTTATTCTTTAAGAGAGAAGAAACAATATCATGACTTACAAATGAGAAAGGGTTCAAAAAACGCAAAAGGCTTGCCAAATACTGATTATGCAAGAGGTTATCATGCTGGCAAAGCAGATGAAACAGGGCGCAGAATTAAAGCTCGTGGCTGGTATTTTGCTAAAAACAACCCAGAAGGTTATGCTAAATGGTGTAATGAAAACGGTATTGTGAATACCCGTACTAATTTAGGGAAAAAAAGTAACTTCGCAAAACAAAAAGTGGAGTAAGGAAAAAAATGTAAAAAGTGTCCCCGCGTGGCATGCAAAATATGAAAGCGATGTTAAATATAAAATCAAATACGATAATTCTAATGTTGAATCTTTAGATAGTTTGCGTGAGTTTTTTACTAAATAAAAAAAGGTTACCGTTAAACCAAAAAACGAAGAAAGGATTTAATAAAAATGGAAAACAATGTAAAAAAAGAAAAAATGACTGAAGAGTCAAAAAAAGAAAAAAGTCCGATGGCAAATGAAGTAGTTGAAACAATTTATAAAAGAGCCAGCGAATTATCAAAAGAAGAGATTTTAGCGCTTCCGAGATATGCTGTAGAATTAATAGAAAATAAAAAGAACGGCAAAAGAAATTTCACTTATAAAATTGCTCTAGGAGATAGAGTAAGATTAAACGCAGACGCTAAAAGTCGAGAATATTTCGACAATAACGAATGGGAATTAATCAAATTAATTTATGGATCAGATGGTAGTTTTATTAAAAAATTGCCTATGAGATTTATTAAAGGCGTTGGATCCAATGGCAAAGTTTATTATCGTTGGCAATTGTTCATTACGCCTGAGATTATTAAAAGTGGTTTCTTTGACAATGCAACATTAACTTTAATTAAAGCTTTAGAGAACAATGATATGATGGAAAAATTAATTTGGAACGAATTATCATTAGATGTTGCAGATGAAGATGAAATTGACAAAGCATTTTAATGCTAATAAAAATATAAGAGAGGAGAAAAGATATGTTTAATTTATTATTAACTGGCGAAACTCCAGCAGTTGAAGCTGCTAAAACTTTCGGTGAAAAAATTGTAGAATTTGCTAATAAACCTACTGTTGAAGCTGTTAAGTTTGTGTTAGTGGGTGCTGTTGTAATTTGCGCACTTGTTTACATCATTAAGAATCGTAAATCATTATTCCGTTAATGATTTCTGATTAATTAATAAAAAAATTAACGCTGCTGTTACTTTTTCATCATACGTTTTTGTGGCAGCAGCTTTTTTATCTAGAAAGGATAATTAATATGGAAATAACAATAAATTTAAAAACACCCGTTGAGGTTAATTTTGACAAAGACGAAACATTTAAGAATTTTTACAAATATCCAACGATGAATTGGTTTGGCGCTGGTGTTTCGTGGGCTAGAATTTTAGAGGCTAAATTATTATTAAGTAATTGTACAAATAGAATATGTCATATTTATGGTATTGAAAATAAACACTTTCGAGTACCAGATAAATCATATATTAAATATCAATTTAAAGAAGAGGATTGCGATAGATACTATCACACAATCATTGAAGAAGATGATTTTCCTTTAGTTGAATTTAACATTGCTAGTGAATATTATTATCCATATTGGGTAAATCTCAAAGAATTAGTAATTCTTGAAAATAAAAAATAAATTTAAGAAAGGAATAATTAAAAATGAAAAAACTTGTAATTATGAGAATGACAATGATTTTATGCTTTTTGGCTTTGTCATTTTTAGTATTAAATACGCAAAAAGCAATTTATGCAGAAGGAGAAACAGTAGAGGTGACAACAGTCACTAACATTACTGAAGTAACTGCTTCAGCAACTAATTTAAATATGTATTACTATGACAGTACTGCTGACAAATATTATCAATGCAGAGAGGTAAGTGATGGTGAAACAACAACTTATCAAATGATTGAATGTACAAATCCAACTCCATCAGTTCCTGTTCCTGGTACAGAAACTCCAAGTACTAGTGACACTACAGCAGATGATAAGAAACCATGGTATGAAAATATTTGGGTTCTAATTTTTGGTGGAATTTTATTAGGTTTAATTTTTAGGAAATTGATTAAATAAGAGGTGATAGTATGAAATACAAAATTTCAGCTTTCATTTGTTTGTTAATTTCTATAATAAATTTAAGTGTTCTGAAAGTTGATGCTTTTAAAGAAGTGATTTTGTTCCCTCCCAATCCTGTTCTATCTGATGATATTTCTGTAAAGTTTTACGATGAAACTGGTGACTCTTTGTTATTTAAATTTAGTGCTTATAGTGGCAACAATCCGACATTGAAATTTACATCAGGAATAACATCTAGTGATGGTATTTATTGTACTGGTGGTACTTTTTATGATGTTAATAACACTTCTTTAGGTACTTTTATTCCAACAAGAATTTCATATATTCAAGATTGTGAAATTGTTGTTCCATTGGGCTTTCCATCTTTTTCGCCTGATTTATTTTATATTTCTTCAGATAATACTTTGACATATAACAC
>CAYJAQ010000024.1:0-21172 GCA_964368275.1 uncultured Staphylococcaceae bacterium | reverse complement strand
CCTGTGACCCTCTGGTCCCAAACCAGATGCTCTACCAAGCTGAGCTAAGTCCCGAAATTTCTAAAGTATTATATCACTTTTTGTTGTTTGTGTCAAGAATTTAAATTAAAATGGCGCGCCCGAGAGGATTCGAACCCCCAACCCCTTGATCCGTAGTCAAGTATTCTATCCAATTGAACTACGGGCGCATTTATAATAATGGCGGTCCCAACGAGACTTGAACTCGCGATCTCCAGTGTGACAGACTGGCATGTTAACCACTACACCATGGGACCATTTCATTTTGCCTAGTTATTATATCACAAAGGTCTTCTATTTGCAAGTAATATTATCGAAAAAATTACAAAAATCCTTCTTGACTTTCTTTTTCTAATACTTTTAAAGTATTATAATCATTAATTCCTGAAAAGTATTTTGGCATATTGGTCACGTAGAGGTATGTTTGATACGGAGGTTTCGTCCAAGCAACTATTGATGTTAAGTAGTATTCTTTTTGAGCATTCTTATTTTGAATATCATTAATGCTTTTTAATATTATTTCAGCTTTTAAAAAATATACTCCTGTATTTACTAAGTTTACTTTTCGTTCACTTTCACTTGCATCTAGTTCTTCAATTATATTGTAACCATTTTTATTCTTAATTACTCTGCCATATCCCTTAGGATTTACTACATTCATTCCAACAACTGTTAAATCACTACTTTTACTACTGTCAATTATTTTTTGCAATTCTTTGGTTTGGACCAAAGGCATATCACCCGGCAGTATTAATAGTTTATCATTGGCATCAATATAAGGCAAAGCAGAAAGAACAGCATGGTAAGTACCTAGCTGTTCTTTTTGTTCTACTATTATTACATCATTAGGTAATAGTTCAATTACCTTATCTTTTTGATATCCTACTACAACAATTATTTTAGCAAGTGAAAGTGGTACTAATTGATCAATAATATGGTTTATCATAGGTTTACCTAAAAATGGTATTGCACATTTTGGTAAATTCATTTTCATCCTTGTACCTTTACCGGCTGCTAAAATAATCGCGACTATTCTCACTTTGTCCCCCTTATATTATTGTTTATAGTACGAATCCACTAATTACTTTGCCAATTTGCACTATATCTGAAGCACCCGAAAATTCAAATTTAACTTTCCCGACTCCGCTAAAATATAATTCCAATTCACTATCTAGATCAAGCACACCTGATGTTTCTACCGAAAATACACTAATGTTTTTATAAGGCATTGATGTATAATCTTGTTTTTTACCAGTAATACCTTGAACGTTAACCGAAATGAAACGGCGATCAGTAAAGACAACATAATCACGAATGCCTTTGTATGCGCTAATAATTGTTTCATTATCTAAAAATAATGCTTTTAAGTTATCGCCTACCAAATTATTATCAATCTTTTTTAATTTGAAAAATGCTGCATTGTTAAAATCAATCATTTGTTACCCACCTTAATTGTTATTTTCAATATTTTTTGGTTTTTTCTTTTTAAAGATATATTTTCTAAAGAGGATTACTAACATAAAGGCAAGCATAACAACTAATGCTGCTAGTGTTATCCAAATGTTTTTATCTCCATTAGGAGCATACCCCATTAATAAAAGCATTGGGAAGCCAAAGAGAATGGCTGGTAAATTTTGATATACTAAGTTGTTTGCTGCTGGTGTTTCAAATTGTGGATCAATTTCCCGCATTAATATAACACCAGTGCTTGCAGTACCGGTTAACATACCATACATTGATAAGAATGCTTCTGCTTCATAATCAGGAAATAACTTGTTACTAATCCATTTTACATAGTAATAAGTTGCAATTGCTCCAATTACACAAAGAAGAATTAATGGAACAATGAAACCAGCTTTAGCAAAAGCATCTAAGTTAATCGCTGCTATGGATGCAACTACCATTATATCAAAGAAGACTCCTGCTACTCTGCTTAGCATAAAATTGTTTAGGTAATCTCTCTTAATAATCTTATGCTTCTTTAGTTTCTTTAAGACCATTTTTAGTAAAATTGCAAATACTGTGCCAACTAAGAAGTTAAAGCCCCAAATTAATGGTTTTACTGTATTAGCCCAGAAGCCACCGGCTTTATCCATTGGTATTGATATTAGATACATAAATAGAAAGGCAACAATATAAGCAAATAGTACTAAACCAATTTGAATAGTAAGTTTATCCATTGATTCCGATAGTGGAATATCTTCTTTACCAATTACTTGTTCAATTTGAACTTTTTCATTAGCTTCTTGTGAAGAGACAACTTTTATTTTTCCTTTACGTTTTAATGCATTAAGATAAATGACACCACCAATGCTCGCGGAAACAAAGCCCATTGCGGCAATCGTTAAGCCAAAGCTTGCTCCATTTTCAAATCCTTTACCAGCAAAAATCGTACCAAAGTTTAATGCTTGACCAGGCCCTTGCCCATACCCCATTGGTAGTAATAAACCAGCTGCTTTAAATAAATCAGGATATACAGTATATACAAGTCCTAAAACAACAAGAATACCAATTATACCTTGAAGAAGGTATGTTGAAACGGTCGTAACACCAGTATTTAAAATATCTGCGTTAGCTTGTTTTCCAGAAGCCTGTTTTTCAGCTGTTTTCAATGATGTTGCAACAAACCCTAAACCTAAGCAATGATATGTTAATGCTTCAAGGGTTACGTTCATACTAAGTAATTTAAAAAATGAATCACCTAAAACGCCTTCACTACTAGTACATAATCTAAATATATAGTCAGCAAATAATAAGATAAAGCCACCCAAGACTGAGCTTGGAATTAATGAGTTGCGTATTGGTTTGATAAGTCTTCTAAGCAAGTTAGCAAGTAACATTGCTGAGAAAAGAATTGCTAAAAGTAGCACTAATGACCAAATAGGTCCAAAATCCCAAAAATTAATATTTTCCATGTGAGACTCCTTTTTATGTATTCATTATATCTAAAAATGTTTTCTTTGTAAAATAAAAAACCAACTTTTTTATTTATTAAAAGCTTGTTGTCAAATTACAAAAGAAAAATTATGCCTCAAAGCATAATTAATTTAAATAGATGGATACTAACACATACTTTCATACTATACACTCAAAAACATATGGTTAACTACACGTAAGAGCAAACCAAACTTAATGCTTCAAATTGGTTTTCTCATTTTGGATATTCCCATCCGTATTAATCTAACAATTGTTAAATTCCGCCCAACTCGTAAAGACGATAAATTTTGCTGTATAGTCTTCCTGTGAACAGCATTCTGAATAAAAATCGCTTAGATGGCTTTAGTTCATTAATCAGCTCATCAGGTGTAAGAGAATGTCGCGCCACAACACGCAATCCCGTATTTTCTAGCACACTTTCCATACTGCCGATACCATACAAATTCATCACACCAACATCGTTCACTGGATTTTTATATTTGGACGCTGCCGCACCAAATTTGGTATAGACATCCATCAAAACGTGCAGAACGCTATACTTTTCTTTCAAAGTGCAAAGCATTTTCTGAATTTGTTCATTTGTTAGGTACATACTGAGTCCCTCAAGGACAACGATTGCAACATCACTGCTTGGAAGTGCTTTGAGTTGTTCTACATTTGACGCATCCAGTGCTATCATACGATATGCTTCCGTTTCCGTATAATACTTTCTGCGCAAAGATATTACTTCATCTAAATCCGCATCAATCCATTTAACCCCTGATGTCTTGACTCTCAAGCATCTTCCATCCAGTCCACATCCAATCTGTATGACAAGTGCACTTCGATTTTGGTTTAGAAGAGATTCCGTCCAGTCATCGAATACACGTGCGCGCATTGCCATATTAAGGGCCAGCCATTTAGAGGCCGACTTTCCCGAAATCGGAAAAGATTCTTGCTCCCATATCTTTTCTGCCATGTCATCCTTCAAAATCATCCCCTGTTTACTCACCATCGCCTTTCCATATAGTGGTATAAATAGGGTTTTATTTACTTCGTTCATAAAACATTTCTCCCATGAAATTTAATTTAACGATTTTTTAGACCGTTTGCTTTACCTAATTGCTCAATAATTCATGATGTCAAATAACTGCAGTTCTGCTTCCTTCAGCCGTGTGAATAAAATTGCATACTTTTCTAATTCACCAAAATGATTGTCCAATATGTCTTTTAGCATTTCTCTATTTATCTCTTCAATAACATTACCGCTTTTATCCAAAGCGTTGCATATATCAATATAATTGGTTATCTCGTATGCTTCTTTGTACTTGTGGATTGCTGTGCTTGTCTTGTCTCTCCCGCCTTTATGTGTTCTACTAATATTCGGAGAATCTGGATCAAGCTCCTTTGGAAGTTCAGGTATTACACTAGCAGTAAAGTAAATAAAATTCTTAAAAATTTTTCTCATTACATCATTGGGATAGCTCCACGTTTTAATTTCTTTAATGAGCTTGTCATATCCTTTGATTCCTAAAAAGTTAACCGGCGGGTGCAAAAATGAATCAGACACAATACCGAATGCCTTTCTCAAAATCTCATTTCGTTCGGTGTTTTCCTTTATATCAATACCAAAGTATGTGAATTTTTTACAAACACCGGTAAAATCATGTTCCCACGCTTTTTTCAAATCGTAATAGTTTATTCTTTCAACACCATCTTTTGAATTATCGTGAACATATAAATATTCATCGTCATAGCCAACCAACAGTATTACATGCCCTTCAATATGTTTTTTATGGTAGTAAGATTTATGAAATGACAAATGATACATATCAAGGCCATACAAAATAACTGGGATCTCTCGATCAATCAATTCTTTTGCCGACTTAATCGTGTATTCAAAACTTCTGTTTTCTTTGAAGACACCTCGTATTTCATAAGTGGCATCCAAAAATCTATCAGTTTCTTGCCTATTCCGTTGCCCATAAAAATCATTTTCGGCGGAATACTGTTTTTATTACTTATAAAAGCAAAGCCAATTTGCATTCCAAGTAATAGATTCTCATCAATCCTTGTTCCATTTTTCCATTCATAAATGTCGCAAAGTCCGTTTACAGGGCAGGTAAAATCAGACGTTTTATGGGGAACGATAATTATTTTCTTCTTCATACGATTACACCTCAAATTCTAATCTGTAAAACTCAAAATTCTCAAATACTGAGTATTAATCCATCACATCATATATTGTTAAGAATGAAGTTGCTTTTCCATACAAGTAATTACCAAAATAAGTCTCAATTTTTTTGTGATCCTTAACCTTAATTTCTGTTATTATTTTACCACAAAACTCTTTTTTCTCCTAGCCATTGCAATAAAAAAAGTGATATTTCTTAGGTATCACTTAACTTTCATATAATATGGTGCGGGCGACAGGAGTTGAACCTGCACTCCGAAGAACTAGAGCCTAAGTCTAGCGCGTCTGCCAATTCCGCCACGCCCGCATTACCAAAGTATTATATCACAACGTTTCCAATAATGCAAGTGATTTGAAAAAAATACTACCTCAAAAATTGCCTGAGGTAGTATTAAATTAATTATTATTTTTGTTCTATTTCTTTAAAGCAAAATACTATGCTTTCAGCAAGACTTGCTATCTTATCTAGAGGAACACTTGAGATGGCTATTCTAATACCAGCATCCGTAACTGTCGCAAATACATCACGTTTTATCAAAGCTGCTAGGATTGGTAATGGTTGCTTAGTTTTCAATGTAACAAAGAAACCATGGTTATAAGGATAATACTTAACTGAAGTATTAGCTAAATGTTTGGCTAGTTCATTAAAGCGTCTTTCTAAAATTGCCCGATTACTCATTATCTCTGTTTTAACTTGCTTAGATAATTCAACCGATTGCATTATTTTTAGAGCAATGCTCATCGCCATTTGATTAGGTGAACTCCACTTTACTCTTGAGCACTTATATGAGTGACTACGAAAATCAGCGACTATACTTGTACTTTGTGAAAGTAGCAGCGTAGCTCCTAATCTCAAGCCATATATGCCATACGACTTTGAGAAACTATATGTCAATGCTAGTGTTACATTGTCAGCTATCTTATTGAATACCTTGTAATCAATATTTTTACCAAACTCATAGTAAGCAATATCATAAATAAAAACTACATTACTTTCTTTACAAGCATTCATAACCTCAATCATTTTGGAAATATCATTATCTGTTAAATCATAGCCCGTTGGATTATGGGCTGGACTATTAACAATAACAATTATCTGTTTGTATTGTTTTGTTGCTTCATTAAAGACTTTTCGAAAATTATTAACAGAATACTTGTTCTCTTCAAACATTTCATATTGGCAAAGGTCAGCACTATGCCAATCAATCATATTAACGTAGTTTTGCCAACAAAGATTAGGGATAATCACAGCAGTTTTACCTTTGGTGTACAAATCAAGAATGTTTGACAAAGAACCTGTACCTCCTGATGTAAATACACCAGTGTAAGGAATTGTAAAGTTATTCTTTAAATCGAGATAGTTTATTAGAATATCGCCTAAATTATCTGGCCCCAAAACTGAACCATAGTTATATTTTTCTTCATAGGTCAAGCAATTGAGCATTTGATCAAATGTCTTTGAATAACAAATCTGACCATTATCATCAAAGAGAACCCCTATTGTGGCATTAATAATGTCAGCACCTTCGGCCTTTCTTTTCTTAGCTAGGCTTGATACATATGTAATATCATTTAACATTCAATCACTCCTCTTTTTTGTTAACTATTTGCGTTTTTTGAGAATTAAGGCCACAAAACCTAAAGCAAGAATACTACTTAAGTATAGTGCTGGTGAATCTTTAGCACAACCACTTGCCTTAGCAATGGTAACAACATTAGTATAAACAATCGTATCATTTATGCCATCACTAATTGTTATTTTTGCGCAAGCTCCTTTAGTTTTTTCAGTGGCAATATAAGTTGCCACAATATAATTATCTAAAGCAACAAGAGTAGTTGGTTCATATATATAACTACCATCTTTACCAGTTAATGATATCTTAACATCATAAGTTAATTCATCATTTTCATAATCAGTAGCATATGGAATTAATATCTTAATTGTATCACCAACCCGCATCTTCTTATCAGAACCAAAGGTTGCATTGACAGATGATGGTGCTTTACTGTAGCGTAATTTTTGGACAATTCGTGGATTATTCATAATCTCACAATTATACATTAATGTGAATGGTTCATCACCAACATTATCCGAAATTTGAATAGTTTGTGATGTATATTCTTCAATAAACTTGGTCTTTCTACCATAGCGAATATACATTTGATCAATTACTTTACTTGAATCTTCCATCTCTAAATTAATTGTATAACTACCATCAGCATTCTTGGTTGCTGTAAAGTCCTTAATATCTGGCATTTTCTTACCGGTTAGAATCTTCGTATTATCAGAAGTTTTAGTTTTCTTATTACCATCATAAGTAATATCATAAGTATAATTAAATTCGTAAATTGTTTCTGGCTTTAAATCCGGAATTACAATTTCCTTGCCACTTGCTGGATATTCTTTACCATTAATATTAACACGAATGTTATCAACAGTTAGGTCATTCGAGAATTTTGGAACCGATAAAGTTAATTCTTTATCCGTTAAATTGGTAATTTCTAAGGCAATTTCAGGAACAACAACTAAAATGCAATTTGAATCTAAACGAGCACTGCCATCTGAAGGAGAGTTTAAAACTCTAAAGTTTTCCCCTTCACGAATTATCATTGTTGTTGATCCACCACCATCTAAATTATATGCACTGATACATCCATACTTGAGCATTAAAGCACTCATTTCAAGGGGAACAACTCCATACATATCATTTGCTGCTTGGCGTCCATCAACTGTTACTAAAACAATAGTACCATCAGCCCGCATTCCTACCATAGTACGTGGATGACGAGCAGTATCAGTACTTTCGGTAGCAATACCTTTTTCAATTAAACCTTTTGAGTCGTATCCTAAAGCACCACCAGTAATGTTTTCACAATCAGCGTAGGCACCAGTAACATCGCGTTGAACCCGAACCATTGCTGAAGCATCAATTGCAGCTTGAACTTCTGGGTTATTGGTAACAATACCAAATGTTGCATAACTCATCTCTTGAATCTCAGTTACTTTTTCAAGAGGACCTTTTGCATATAAATTCTTGCCATCCATTGGTAAGATACGTTCTGGTTTTGTGCATAGATATGCGTTATTACCTGGCATTGTGCATTCACTTGTCGTTGCATTTCCTTGTGATGTTGGATAGCAATAATAAACAGCCGTTTCATTTTCACCTGGTGCTTCATTTATTTTGGCAATTTCAAAAGTTTTTGTAATATTACCTTCTTCATCATATAAAGCCAACATATGATTTTCAGTTGTCGTGAATGGTTGATTAGCTATCATCGTTTGATTAGTTCCATCATTTGTAAAGCCAATGGTAACCGCACTTGATATTGGTCTGATTACTTCACCATTACAAACAGATACACCAGTTGTTTGATATTGAAGATTACCTAAACCATTAATATCAAAAAAATCACCATTTACAGCTGCAATAACACGCCAACCTGGATTATTATATTCAAAGTTTTTAGCAAAGTTTTCGACAGTTGCTTTTACCCAACCAATCTTATTGGCATAGGTCCAAGTAATTAATTTTGCTTGAGTATTATTAGGTACTTCCAGTACATTAACTACTTGTGGATATAGTTTATCAGCTTCTTCTTGAAGACCAACTGATGCACCATATGTAACAAAAGGGGCACTAGTCTGTGCAGTATATTTTGTGTGATTAACACCTTCTATCAAAGCATTTGTCTCTACAACACTACCTTCTTTATACTTGCCACCATGAGCATCAACAATTTCTTCTTTAGTGTGATCGGGATATTCACCTGACGGATCATTAATCTCGGCACATTTTTCCTGAGTTGGATCTTCTTCGCATGTCTTTTCTGCTACTTGACATTTCTCTTGAGTAGGATCCTTTTCGCAAGACTTTTCACATCCTAGCAAAGTAAAAGCAAACGAACATGCTAATAATATTAAACATAATGATTTAAATACTTTCTTCATAATTAATCTCCTTATATTGACCCCATTATACCACAAGAAATATTTAAAAACAAAAAATATGATATATACAAAAAAAGAATGATTAGTCATCTAATCACTCTAATTATCCAAATTATGCGCGTGAAGAATATTTGCCATCAAATGTTGTGACAATTATCTTATCGCCTTGTTCAATAAACATTGGAACTCTTACTTTAAAGCCTGTTTCTAGTGTTACTTCCTTTAAAGCATTAGTAGCTGTATTTCCAGCAACTGCTGGTGATGATTCAGTAACCGTAAGAGCAATCTTTTCAGCAATGTTTACACCTAATACTTCTGATCCATACATTACTACTTCGACATTCATACCTTCTAACATGAAATTACTTTCCCATTTTAATCTTTCATTAGGGATTTCTAATTGTTCCCAACTTTCAGTATCCATAAATACGAAACTATCGCCTGTAGAATATGAATATTGCATTTTACGTTTTTCAATCAAAGCTTGTTCTAACTTAACACCAGCATTGAATGAATAATCAATTGTTGAGCCTGTGCGGAAATTACGTAACTTTGTACGAACAAATGCTTGTCCTTTTCCTGGTTTAACATGTTGGAAATCGAGAATTACACAAGGATCGCCATTGTAGATAATGGTCATACCGGTTTTGAAGTCACTTGTTGTTATCATAATTTTACTCCTTTTTTAATACTTTTTTATTACTTTAGTATTATACATTATTTTAGCATAAATTTCAACTCATATAAAAAAAATTATTCGCAAAGCACTTCTTTTTTTAAATCGTGATATAATATAAACGAGGTGGCTATTATGAATAAACCAAATATTATACCATTACCCGTTCAGAGTTTCTGTTTTGGTGTTGAAAGAGCCATTAAAATTGTGAAAACAATTATTACTGATGAAGCTTACCCAAAACCTTTTTTCCTCATTGGTGAATTAGTTCATAATCACTTAGTTACTGAGGAAATAGAAGCCCTCGGAGTAAAGATTATTTTGGAAGAATCCGAAGTTGCAAAACTTGCTGCAATTAAAGCCATAAAACAAGGGACAATTATTTTTACTGCTCATGGAGTTAATCAAAAACTTCTTAAGCTAGCAAATGAGATAGGACTTACGATTGTTGATACTACTTGCCCATTTGTTAAGTCATCATTAAATGGTATTAAGAAAGCCATTAGGCAAAATGATACAATAATTTACATTGGCAAAAAGCATCATCACGAAACTGAAGCAGCTTTGAGCATAAGCCCCGAAATCGTATTGGTTGAGCGCCTTTCAGATATTGTTGATTTACCAGTATTTAATAAGCAAGTTGTGTTAGCATCACAAACTACAATGTCAATTTATGATATAAAAGAAATGGAAGAGCAATTAATAATTAAATATCCTAATTTAATCACCTTAGATAAAGTATGTAATAGTTCTAGAGAGCGACAGGAATTAATCAAGGAGGCTTGCGAAAAATACAAAAATATTCCAAGTTCAGCCGTTTTAGTCATTGGTGATAAAAAGAGTAACAACACCAATAAACTTTTTGAAATTGCTTGTTCTCTGCTTCCCTATGATACCTATTTCATTGAAACCATTCACGATTTAGATATAGATAAAATACTAACTTACGCTAATATATTAATTGCCTCAGGCACTTCGACCCCTCTCCATGTTATTGAAGAGATAGCGAATTACCTAAAGCAAATCACTAATTAAGAAAAAGGCTTCACTATAACGTGGAGCCTTTTGATTTAGATTATTTACTTAGCAAACATTAAACGTTCGCTGCGGAATAATTTTGTTATTAATAATAAACAAACACCAAAGAATAGAACTGTTGAAATGGTTGTTACCAAGAAAGCTCCAGTTGGTAAATCGTGAATAAGTATTCCTTTTATTACAATACTTAAATTATATAATGGGATAGCATATCGCACTAAATCAGTTGGCATCTTATCCATAAACATTGAGGACATCCCAATAACCATTGATAAAATGTAGAATGGCATGGCATATGATGTCGCTTCTTTGACATTCTTACTAATAGTAGACGCAATTAAGAATAAACTAGCTGCCATTAGAGCAATTAGAATAACGACAATCAATAATTGTAAATAATCTACTAGTTGATAACCACTTATACTAATATTGCCAAATAAAGCACCCGCATTTTTAAGTGATAAGACTGTACCAACAAATGAGCCAATAGCCGAAAGAATCGTAATTATTATCGTTGAGATAATTTTACCAAAAACAATTTGATTACGAGGAATTGGTGTCATTAATAATGTAGCAATAGTACCACGTTCTTTCTCACCAGCAATTGCATCAGATCCCACTGCTAACCCCCCAGCAAAGACAAACATCATCAAAAACATTGGTAGTAGCATTCCTAGCATCATCCGCGACTGGGCGTCTTCAGTCGAAAGCTCAACGCTTTGTGTATTAATAATATGCGTATTTCCTATCATTGTTTGAATATAAGTTTCTCTAACAATATTGATTAGCGTGGTAATTTTTTGTTCAGCTATTGATGAAGCATTTTTGGTCTTATCCATATAGTATTCAACAATCGGTGTCACTTCTATTTCTTTGTTAATGAAATCTGTGACTTTTTTGTCAAAATCTTTTTCAAAGATTAAATAAGCACTAGCTTCACCATTCTCAATTTTTCTCTTAAATAACTCTTTATCTACTATTCCATCAAATTCAACAAAGTTCGCATTTAAGTAAGCTTCGCTGTCTTTATCATACATCTCGTTATAAGCATTAACAGCAGCTTTAAAAGAATCTGGTTGATTAGCAACATAGATGATAGTTGTTTGTTCTAGTACCTTTTCACTTTCATTTGTTGCCATACTGCCCATAAATGAATAGATCACAAAGATAATTAAACCCGGCAAAATGAAAGTGGTAAAAATTAGGCGAGGATTACGGAAGATTTTGTCCAGTTCTTTTCGGACAATATTCATACTATTTTTCATTCTCTACCTCCTAGAAGACCAGCATAAAGCTCAAAGAAAACATCCTCTAGGTCTTGGCTATTATATTGTTCTAATACCTTAGCAATCTCATCACAAACAATCATCTTCCCATCGATAATAATACCAACACGATCACAAATCTTTTGGGCTAAACTCATAATATGAGTACTAATAATCACTGTCTTACCCATTTTTGCAAGTTCTTGTAAATAGTCTGTTACTACTTTCGCAGTTAAGACATCTAATCCATTTGTTGGTTCATCAAAAATAATAACTGCTGGATCATGAACTAGAGAAACCACAATTGATACTTTTTGCTTCATACCGGTTGATAAGTCACCAATCTTTACTTCAGCAAATTTATCAACGCCAAAGCGTTCAAATAGATCATTACGGCGCTTTTCAATAACTTCAGTATTTAAACCATAAAAACGTCCAAAATAATCGAATGCATAATTAGGAGTCATTTGATCTTCTAACTTTAATTCGTTTGTTAGAAAGCCAATTTGCTTTTTGACTTCTATTTCTTTATTAATACTATGTCCATTGACATATACTTCC
Source organism: uncultured Staphylococcaceae bacterium (assembly GCA_964368275.1). Classification (GTDB taxonomy): domain Bacteria; phylum Bacillota_I; class Bacilli_A; order ML615J-28; family CAG-313; genus CAYJAQ01. The sequence goes on along the minus strand of CAYJAQ010000024.1, from coordinate 8,552 downwards.
CCTTTATCGGGTCTTATCAATGTGGCAATACATCTTAGGGTTGTTGTTTTACCAGCCCCATTTGGTCCCAAAAGGCCAAAAACTTCGCCCGGATAAGTTTCGAAACCTAATCCATTTACAGCAACCTTAATTTGATCTTTACTACCACTAATCTTCATTTGCTTTTTAGATAGTTTAAAAGTCTTAGAAAGATTACTAACAATTACACTTGCTTGCATTTTATCTCCTAACTAATGCCTAATGTAGCATCAACTTGTAATGCAAAAGATATGGCATGTGCTTCGGTTTGAACACCTAATTCACTGGAAATAGCTTTCATGATATTATTCTTAATATCCTCTTTTAGAATTATCATTACAACATCCTTTTCAGGTTGGATAGATACACCAAAAAACTTTTCTGCATCTTCGCCTGCTGAACCTCTTGCCCGTAGGATTGTGCCACCACGTGCACCATGCACTTTTGCTACATCCATTACTTTGTCAGCGAAGCCATGATTAGTTATTATAAATAAAACATACTCTTTCATATTTCCTCCTTAATGTAACATGCCCATTAATACTTGTAATGAGCGCATGCCACCAACACTTTCCAAAGGGATGCTACATGCAATTCCTCGACCAGGTTTGTCAAAATGCATCTTTGTTTGTAAAAGTTCTAAAACTTTTTCAATAATTGCTGAATCAACTACTGATAATACAATATCTTTACGCGTTTCACCAAGGCCTAATAGGTTCATAATTTCTTGGTTAGCGGTACCATGTCCATATAACATTACCTGAAAAGCAACACCATAATCATCAAGAATTTCCATTAGTTTATCACCACGTCCATGGTCTACTACACTAATTAATACTTTCATACCATCTGGTATATCAACCATTTTATTCATTTGTGGTACCTCCTTGATTATTTTCGTTATTATCACTTATGGCATTTTCATCATCGCTATTGTCATCTTCATTATTTCCCATTGTATGAGAAGCTTCGTATAAACGTTTTCGAATATTTTCCATCAAAACATAGGCCATATCAGGTGTTTCTTTGAAAGTAATAACTTCATCAATATCAAGCAATGCTTCAGAAACGATATTGCGTTCATTGTAACGTTTAATCTTAACTTGATAAATAATGCCAACAATCTGAATGACAATAAGCGGTGTCATAGCAACACATGCAACTACCCCAAAAGCATTGTTTAATATTTTATCAGGCGAAATTTGTTCACAGGCTCCCATGGCTAGTGGCAAAATAAAGGCAGCTGTTAATGGGCCTGATGCAACACCACCTGAGTCAAAGGCAATCGCTGTGAAAATTTTAGGCACAATAAACGTTAAAATAATCGCAATTGCATACCCTGGTATAATAACCCACCAAATTGAAATATCAAATAGAATGCGCATCATTGATAAGAATAAAGCAATGGCAACCCCAATTGACATACTAAATAACATGACTTTTCGGCTAATAGCACCACTAGTTATTTCTTCAACTTGATGATTTAAAACATGAACTGCAGGCTCCGCCATTACGGTAAAGAAACCAATGATTAAGCCAATTGGTAGTAAAATCCAATTATATGATTTATCAGCTAGCGCCATGCCTAAATGCTTAGCAACTGGTGAGAAACCTAAATTAGCACCAGCTAAGAATAATACTAAACCAAGATATGTAAATACTAAACCAATAATTACTTTTAAAAACCTTTTCTTACTTATCTTTAAAAATAGTAACTGATAAACAACAAAGAAAGCAATAATAGGCAGTAGCGCAATTGCAACTTCTTTAAAATATGTCCAAATTGTATTATTTGTAGCGACATCTTGGACATTGGAAGGGAATATTAAGCCTAAAATTAATACGGAAATAATTGGACCAATTGAACATAACGCAACTAAACCAAAGCTATCATCTTTTGATGCCTGATCGCCACGAGCAGCTGCAACACCCATACCTAATGATAATATAAAAGGTACAGTGATAGGCCCTGTTGTGACACCACCAGAATCAAATGCTACTGGTACAAAATCAGGATTAACCAAAAAGGCCAATAGAAAGGCTACTCCATAACTAATTACTAATAGAAGTGACAGATTAATCTGGAAAACAATTCTTAGCAATGCAACTGCTAAAAACAAGCCAAAGCCAACAGCAACTGTTAGTATCAGTGCATACTTGGGTATTGTCGTAAACTGTTCAGCAAGTACTGTTAAGTCGGGTTCAGCAATAGTAATTATAATACCAATAAAAATACCTAATACTACTAGCAACCAAACTTTCTTGCGTTTCATCATATGTTCGCCGATTTTATCACCCATCAAAATCATCGATGAATCAGCGCCTAGCGTAAATAATGCCATACCTAGAATTAGCGAAACAGCACCGACTAAAAAGTCGACCATCGTACTAGCAGGTAGTGGAACAATAAAATTTAGAAGAATAACAATAATCGTAATTGGTATTACCGACAATGATGATTCTTTTATTTTGGACCAAATCGCTTTTATCATTTTTTTATTTCCTCTTTTCTATTCTTATTATACAAAAAAAGTGAAAATATGTCCAAACATATAGTAGTGAAAATATTTTCATGTTTTTTCACTATTTTTTTATTATTAGTGTATAATATATTTAGTGAGGTGAAAAGATGAAATTTAAAGATTATAAGTATGAAAGACCGAATATTGATGAAGTAATTAATGACTATAAAAAGGCTATTACTGAAATGCAACAAGCAACATCAGCTACTGAACAAGTTGCTATTATTGAAAAGCTAAATAAAATACGTATGAACTTTTCAACAATGAATTCTCTTTGTTTAATTCGTAATAGCATTAATACAAAAGATGAATTCTACGAAAAAGAACAAAACTTTTTTGATGAAAACTCCCCTATTCTTGCTGAATATGATCAAGAGTTTAATCTAGCTATCTTTAACAGCCATTATCAAGATGGATTAAAAGCAAAATATGGTGACCATATTTTTAATTTAATTGCCACATCACTTAAAACTTTTAAGCCGGAGATTATCAGTGATTTACAAGAAGAGAATAAACTAGTCACTGAATACAATAAATTATTAGCTAGTGCTCAAATTCCTTTTGATGGAAAAACATTGACACTATCACAATTATCACCCTATGCTCAATCTAAAGATCGCACTGTTAGAAAAGCAGCAGAAAATGCAGCTGCTAATTTTTATGAAGAAAACGAGGCAAACTTTGATGATATTTATGACAAATTAGTCCATGTTAGAACAGCAATGGCCCAAAAGCTTGGTTTTAAGAATTATGTTGAACTCGGCTATGCGCGTCTTGGACGTACTGACTACAATGCTGAAATGGTTAAAAATTACCGTAAACAAGTCTACAATGATTTATTACCTATTGTAAAAAAATATGTTGAAAACCAAGGCAAGCGCTTAGGGATTAGCGAAATGAAAAGCTATGACCTAGCAATAAACTGCCTAAGTGGTAACCCCAAACCTGCCGGAACTACTGCTGAGAAAGTAGCAAATGCTAATAAAATGTATCATGAAATGAGTAAAGAAACAGGTGTTTTCTTTGACTTTATGTGTGAACATGAATTGTTTGATTTAGATGCAAAGCCTGGTAAACAAGGTGGTGGTTATTGCACAATTATTCCCGACTATGAATCACCTTTTATCTTTGCTAACTTCAATGGTACGAGTGGTGATGTCGACGTATTAACTCATGAGGCTGGTCATGCCTTTCAAGTTTTCTCCAGTCGTGGAGCAATGCTACCTGAATATGTTTGGCCAACTTTGGAAGCTTGCGAAATACACTCAATGAGTATGGAGTTCTTCGCTTGGCCGTGGATGGAACTTTTCTTTGGCAATGATGCCGAACGCTATCGCTTCTTCCATTTAGAAGATTCAATTAGATTTATTCCTTATGGTGTAAGTGTCGATGAATTTCAACATCAAATGTATGAACATCCCGAAATGTCAAAAGATGAAAGAAAAGCAACTTGGCACGATATTGAACAAAAATATACCCCATACAAGGTATTTGAAAATGAATTTTTGAATAAAGGTACTATTTGGTATCGTCAATCGCATATCTTCCAAACACCTTTCTATTATATTGATTACACCCTAGCACAAGTGTGTGCACACCAATTCTTTATAAAAAATCAGGAGAATCACGAGAAAGCTTGGCAAGACTATTATCATTTATGTTGTTTAGGAGGTAGTATGTCTTTCCTAAACTTAATAAAAGCAGCTAATCTAGATAATCCTTTTGTGGATGGCACGATTAAACGTACTGCCGAAAAGCTTGATAAATGGCTTGAAAGTTTTGATAAGTCCATTTTGAAATAATGCAAATTAAAAATACCCCTAGGGGTATTTTTTACTCTGCTAATTTTGCACGAATCTTTGCTTCTACTTCTTTAGCAAGTGCCTCATTTTTAGCAAGAATTTCTTTTACATTTTCACGGCCTTGACCTAAGCGTTCACCATTATAGGCAAACCATGAACCACTCTTGATAATAATATCCATATTAGTAGCTATATCTAATAACTCACCTTCATATGATATACCTTTACCATAGATTAAATCAATTTCCGCAGTTTTAAATGGTGGAGCAACTTTATTTTTAACAACTCTAATTCGTGTTAAGTTACCAATTGCCTCAGTTCCTTGTTTAATTTGATCTACTCTTCTAATATCAAGACGAATTGTTGCGTAGAACTTTAAGGCTCTACCACCTGATGTAGTTTCAGGGCTACCAAACATGACACCAACTTTTTCTCTTATTTGGTTAATAAAAATAGCGACAGTTTTGGTTTTATTGATTATACCTGCTAATTTTCGCATTGCTTGGCTCATCAAACGAGCTTGTAAACCAATATGAGAACTTCCCATATCACCTTCAATTTCCGCTTGTGGAACTAAAGCAGCTACGCTATCGACAACAACAATGTCAACAACACCACTACGCACTAATGCTTCCACAATTTCTAAAGCTTGTTCACCATTATCTGGTTGTGATAAAATCAAATTATCAGTGTCAACGCCAAGGGCTTTGGCATATACCGGATCAAGAGCATGCTCGGCATCAATAAAAGCAGCATAGCCTCCTTGTTTTTGGGCCTCAGCAATCGCATGTAAAGCGAAAGTTGTTTTACCACTGCTTTCAGGGCCATATATTTCAATAATTCTTCCTTTTGGATAACCACCTACCCCAAGGGCAGTATCTAAAGCAATTGAACCTGTGGGAATTACTTCTAACTTCTCAATTGCCTTTTCTCCTAATTTCATTACAGCGCCTTTACCATATTGCTTTTCAATGGCCTTAAAGGCGTCGGCTAATGCTTTTTCACGATCTTCGCTCATTTTATTCTCCTTACTTACTTTCTAAAATTACTTGTTTGTTTTTCACTATATATGTAATGCCACTTAAAATTGTCATAAAGACTGTTGCATAAATAATCACTAAATTAATAATCGCAATTACATTATTTTGCATTAGTCCAGTTATTAATAACATTATTACCATCAAAAACTGAAGGTTTGTTTTAATCTTGCCAAGCCATCCTGCTGCGATGACAATATTCTTGGAAGCTGCGATAACACGAAATCCCGTTACAATGAATTCCCGCGCTAATATGACTGTAACCATCCAACCATTTAATGCCATGCCTTGTTCTAGCAAGATAATCATTAAAGCAAGAACAACCATCTTATCAGCCAATGGATCAGCAAACTTACCGAAGTCCGTTATTAAGTTATACTTTCTAGCAAGATATCCATCTAAAAAATCGCTTAAAACACAAATTATAAATAAGATTAATAAAATAAAGTTGCCAAGTGTTAACCCCTCAAAAATAAACGATTGTTGTTGTAATGCTGATATTTCACCAATCACAATGATAACAGGGATAAGCAAAATACGAAATAAGGTAATTTTATTTGGTAAATTCATAGTTCTTCCTCACTATTGGTATTATAGCATAAACATAAAAATAAATCTAGTAAATTATATTGCGAAAAAAGATTATTTAACTACTTTTTTGCTATTTTTGGGGGAATGCTATATAATAGTAATAAGTGATGAAAAAGACTAAGATTTTATTACACAATAATGGAGGAAAGCAATGAAATATAAACAATCTTTATGGCTGCTAATGCTGCCTTGCTTACTACTAATTTTAACAGGCTGTAGCTCTGTAACAATTGATAGCATTAATAAAGCATTAATTATTGACAACTATACTACTGTTTATGCTACCCAGACTGAGGTTAAAACAGCAAATTCTGACTTAAGTGAAAGAGGGATTAACGTTAATATTCAAAGAATGCTTAATGCAACTAGTGGCAATAAGCAATGCACTGTTTATCAATGTGCTACCAAAGCTGATGCCAAAGTTTTCTATGAGAGTTATAGCTCAGTTGCCGGTTATACAATTATTAATGGTAAATTAGTTATTTGGAGTAATCAGCTATCGGTTGTGAACAAATTTAAAGAATAGAAAAGTTCCCACTAGGGAACTTTTTTTAAGCAAAAAGACTTGCCAATTTTTCTAATATTTTACTAATAACAGTAGAAAGACCATCATCAATTTTTAAGGCTACATCAGTTGTAATATTACCTTTGGGCATTACTCCTTGGGGATTATATGCATTTTCCGGATTAACTATGTCATTTTCAAATTCTTGTTTTGTTGTTTCGAAATAATTGCTAGAACCAATGGTTGGCTGACCACCGATTACCAGACCTAAAATAAAGATTGCTAGAATAATAAAAATAAGACCGCCTACTTTTGAACGTGATTTCATTACTTCCTCCTACAAGATTTTTCGAAAAAAGATAAAAAAGAATAAATAATTAAATAAAACCCAAAAATAATTAATACACGGTGCAACTTTAGGATTGATTCTTTTCACTAAAATGCTGCCTGCAAATTCACTAGTAAGCAGTACTAAATCATCAAAACTTATTAAAATATTATTAATAATCGTAAAAATAAGAATAATTGATAAAATAATTATTTTGGTCTTCATGTTTAATTATAGTATGATTAACAAATATTATTCATTTTATGATAATTTTTCTTAATACTAGGGTGTAATGCTAAATCAATTGAAGTGGCTATTATTTTGGCTAAATCCTCAATATCAGCATCAACTTCTTTTGGTGTTACCATCATATTATAACCATTAGGTGATAATACTTCTTCAATAAGAACACGCTTTTCTTCATTGTTTAATAAACCAATCTGCCCTAATAACTGCTCTTTGGTATCTTTACTTGGCTCTTTGACACTGTCATAATCTAAAGCTACACTCTTAAGTGTTAAATTATTCGCAAGTGGTGATGAATTAGTTATCTTTTGGTTTAAGTATTTAGTCATATAATCCATCGCATCACTCACAATTGTAACAGCATCAACAACGGTTGGTACACCAATAGCAATAACCGGTTTTTTAAGGGTAGCATACGATATTTCTTTTCGGCTATTACCAACACCAGATCCGGGACTAATACCGGTATCGGTTACTTGAATCGTGCGATTAACTCGAGCAATTGACGCAGCAGCAAGTGCATCAACAACAATCACATAATCGACATCAATCTTATCGACAACACTTTTTATAATATCAAAAGTTTCAATACCCGTATTGCCCATAACACCGGGACTAAAACCACTAACTTCGCTATATCCTTCATTAACTGAGTCGGTTTTAAATAAATGTCTCGTTACCACAACATTATCAAGGACATAGGGACCTAAACTATCAGGAGTAACACTAACATTACCTAAACCAATGACTAAGCATTTTTTACCTTGCATACCCAAATCAGTAATTACTTCTTCTAGAACATCCATTAAAACGAGTTCAATATTATGACAAGTAGCTGTATCATGGAAGTTAGCTTTTGATAAATCAATCGTGTAATAATTACCAGACTTTTTATTAATTGCATTAGTTGCTGAAGCTTCAACTTTCGTTTTAATTACTTTTAAATTTCTGCCTTCATATACACCAGAGTAAATACCAGTAACTTGACTGTTCTGATGTCTTAAGGAAGCCTCATATGCTAAATCAGTTCTAAAACTTATAAATGGATTTTTCTCGCTGTTTTTCAATATATCACCTCCTGTTTATTTTTAACATTTTTTACAATATTATGAATTTTTTTAATATTTTATATTTTATTGTTTGCTTTTTCAGAAGAGTTATGATATAATACTAGCGTTAATCTTCGGAGGTGAACTAAATGGCTAATATTAAACAACAAAAGAAACGTGATATCACTAATAACAAGAAGAGATTATTAAACGCTTCTTTCCAATCATCCCTAAAAACAGCAGTAAAAGCATTTGAAGCAGCTGTAGCAGCCGGTGATAAAGCGAAAGCACAAGAAGCATATAATTTTGCTTGCAAAAAAATAGACAAAGCTGTAACTAAGGGAATTCACCATAAGAATTACGCTAGCCGTCAAAAATCACGTTTAGCAAAAGCCTTAAGCGCTCTTGCATAATTAATTAGCAAAGAAAAAAGCTCACATGAGCTTTTTTTCTT
>CAYJAQ010000023.1:0-23599 GCA_964368275.1 uncultured Staphylococcaceae bacterium | reverse complement strand
GATATACAAAAATAGATAATTTAAATTACACTAAAAGAGTAAAGGAGAAAAATAATGCAAATTGAAACAATTTTAATGATTGTTTTTGGTATTCTTTTCCTTGTTGCTGTTGGTGCGTGTATCGCATTATGGTTTGTGGCACTTAGCCGCGGACGTAATGAAGTGGAAGAAAAATTCCATCGTTTAGGTAAAGAAGCTGACCAAATCATTATTGATGCGGAAAAAGCGGGCGAAGCTAAACAAAAAGAATTAATAAGCGAAGCCAAACGCGAAATTAACACTTTAAGACAAACCAATGAAAACGAAATGAAAGAGCGCAAAGCAGAAATTGCTGAGTTAGAAAAGAAAGTTAACCAACGTGAGGATCGTCTTGATGCACGTTCCCTAAGTTTGGATAAAAGAGAAGATGGACTAGTCATAAAAGAAAATAAGCTAGAAGATCAAAGAACAGCTCTAGAACAAAGAAGCAATAAAGTTGAAGAATTAATTCAAGAACAAGAAACCAAGTTACTAGAAATTGCTGGTTTAACTACTAGTGAAGCTAAAGAAATCGTCATCAAAAAAGTGGAAGAAGAAGTTTCCATGGAAGTTGCTGTATACATTAAGGAGGCCGAAGAAAAAGCTAAATACGAAGCAAATCGTAAATCACAATCAATCTTGGCTAATGCTATTCAACAATATGCTAATGAAACAGTTCAAGAAAAAACTGTATCAGTTGTTTCTCTTCCTAATGATGAAATGAAAGGTCGTATTATTGGTCGTGAAGGCCGTAATATCCGGGCTATCGAATCAGTTACTGGCGTTGACCTAATCGTTGATGATACACCTGATTCAGTAGTTATCTCTTGCTTCGATCCGATTCGTCGGGAAGTTGCTAGGAGAACATTAGAAATCTTAGTCAGTGATGGTCGTATTCAACCACCACGGATTGAAGAGATATATGGCAAGTGCCAAAAAGAATTAGAAAATGAACTTCGTGAAGAAGGTGAAAAAGCAGTGTTCGAAACTGGTGTTGGAAAAGTTCACCCAGAGCTTGTGAAGATGATTGGCCGTCTTCGCTTTCGTACTAGTTATGGACAAAATGCTTTATCACACTCTAAAGAAGTTGCCTTCCTTGCTGGTAAATTAGCAGCTGAGATTGGCGAAAATGAAATGCTTGCTCGTCGTGCTGGCTTATTACATGATATAGGTAAAGCTAGTGACCATGAAGTTGAAGGAAGCCATGTTGAAATAGGTGTTGAACTCGCTACTAAATTTAGAGAGAATGAAACCGTTATTGATGCAATTGCTTCACATCATGGTGATACTGAAGCTAAAACTATTATTGCTCATTTAGTGGCTGCTGCGGATACATTATCTGCTGCTCGCCCTGGTGCTCGTAGTGAATCACTTGATAACTATATTAAACGTCTTCAAGCATTAGAAGATTTAACTAATGAATATAAAGGCGTTGAAAAGACATTCGCTCTTCAAGCTGGTCGTGAAGTTCGTGTTTTAGTAAAACCAGAAGAAATTAGTGATGCTGAAGCAGCAAAACTAGCTCGCGATATTAAGAAGAAGATTGAAACAACAATGAACTATCCGGGAACAATTAAAGTTACCGTAATAAGAGAAATTCGAGTTCAAGAAGTAGCTCGCTAGAAAAAGGTGCGATATGCGCATATTGATGGTTGGTGATATTTTTGGTGCTTATGGTCGTGAGATGTTCTTTCGTAAACTTGCTGAATTAAGAAAAGATTTAGGAATAAATTTTGTAGTAGCAAATGGTGAGAATATTGCTCATGGTCGTGGCATAACAACTAACTATTATCGATGGCTAATTGAACAACATGTAGATGTTGTTACCCTTGGTAACCATGCTTTCTCAAATCAAGATATTTTAAAAAATATTAATGAAGCGAGTAAATTGGTTCGACCAATTAATTTTCCTGATGGATGTCCTGGACAAGGATTTGTAACACTCAATTATAATGGAATAAAAATTACTGTTTTCCAAGTTATGGGAAGAACATTTGAAGGTACGCCTTTGGATTGCCCATTTAAGAAAACAGATGAATTATTAAAAAATACTGACAGTGATCTTTACATTTGTGACTTTCATGGTGAAGCAACTAGTGAAAAAATTGCTTATGGTTTACACTATGATGGTCGTGTTCACATTATTGCTGGTACACATACCCATGTTCAAACTAATGATGCTCATATCCTTGATAACGGCACGGCCTATATTACTGACTTAGGTATGACAGGTGCTCGTGATGGCGTAATTGGAGTGGAGCCTAAAAACATTATTAAACGTTTGACAACAGGTATGTTAGTTAGACATCTACCAATGGAAAAAGGAAAAAAACAATTTTGTGGTTTACTAGTTGATATAAATGAAAAAAATCATAAAGTGACAAAATGTGATATCATTAATATAGTAGAATAGAGTGCAACATTCATCTAATTCCAGACGTAACAACGTTCATGAATGTTAGTACTAGTAGGAGGCTATATTATGGAAGTATTAAAAGTTTCATCTAAATCAAAACCAAATTCTGTTGCTGGAGCATTAGCAAATGCATTCCGCGAAAAGCAAACAGTTGAGATCCAAGCGATTGGTGCTGGTTCACTTAATCAAGCAATCAAAGCAATTGCTATTGCTAGAGGCTATGTTGCACCGACGGGAAAAGATCTAATCTGTATTCCGGCATTTTCAGATATTTTGATTGATGGCGAAGAAAGAACAGCCATTAAATTAATCGTAGAAGCGCGTAAATAGTTGGCATGGCCAACTATTTTCACTCTATGGAGGACGATATGAATCATTTACCTACATTATATACGAAACGTTTAATGCTTAGAGACATCTCAGTATTGGACGCTCAAGATATGTTCGAATATGCTCAAAATCCGGGGGTTGGCCCACAAGCCGGTTGGGCACCCCACCAATCAATTAATGAAACAATAGGCGTTATTGGGATGTTCATTGAATCGAAAAAACGTGGTGCTCCTGGTGTTTTTGCAATTATCTTACGGGAGAATGGCAAGATGATTGGTACTATTGAACTTTATAATTATCAAGCAGGTTTTAAGGCAGAACTTGGCTATGCACTTAATAATAATTATTGGGGCCGCAGTATTGTGCCAGAAGCAACAGTGGCGGTTTTAGATTGGGGATTTAATACTTTAGGACTTCGTCGAATTGAAGCAGCTGCTTTTGTAAGTAATCGTCAGTCACAACGTGTTTGTGAAAAGTGTGGTTTTCGTTATGAAGGAGTTGCCCGAAATGGCTATTTACGCTATGATGGTCAATTATTTGACAAAGTTATGTATGGCATAACTGATACGGAATATCTAGCCCTTAAAGAAAATAAATCATAGAAAGAACGTGGAATATGAGCACTATATATAGCAAATACCAGGCGCCATCTTTACAACTAGCTCGGAAGCGCTTAGGTCAAGTAACAACATTCGTAAATTACCAAATGAACCCTAATTATAAAACTATTGGTCAAGGTAAAACCTATTTATTGAAAACCTATGGTTGTCAAGGTAATCTTGCTGATAGTGAGAAACTATCAGGCTTACTTGAAGAGATGGGGTACGTTAAAACAGATAGTGAAGAAACAGCTGATGTCGTTATTTTTAATACGTGTGCGATTAGAGCCAACGCGGAGAATCGTGTTTTTGGTGAACTCGGTCGGATTAAAAAATACAAAAAGCATAATCCTCAAATGATTATTGGTATATGTGGATGCATGATGCAAGAAGAGGATTCCCAAGAATTGATTTCAAAAAAGTATCCTTATGTTGATTTAATTTTTGGCACACATAACATTACTTCGCTACCCGATTATATATATGACATAACCACAAATCATCAACCAATTGTTGATGTTTTATCAATTGAAGGCGATATCTACGAAGATGTTCCAGTAGTCAGAGACCATAGCCAAAAAGCTTGGGTTGATATTATGTATGGTTGTGATGAGTTTTGTACTTATTGCATTGTACCATATACTAGAGGCAAAGAACGCTCGCGTAAACCAGAAGCAATAATTACTGAAGTTGAGGATTTAGCAAAAAAAGGTTATATTGAAGTAACTCTCCTTGGTCAAAATGTTAATGCTTATGGTAAAGACTTTACTGATCGGGTATTTGGTTTTAGCGATTTATTAGAAGCACTACAAAAAACGCAAATCAAACGCATTCGCTTTACGACATCACATCCTCGTGATTTTGATGATGCAACAATCAAAGTGATGGCGAGTGGTGGGAACATAATGCCCCATTTACATTTGCCAGTTCAATCAGGTAATAATACCGTATTGAAGAGAATGAATCGTAAATATACTCGTGAAGAATATATCGAGAAAATGAATAAATTAAAACAGGCTTTACCGGGGGTTAGTATTACCACCGATATCATTGTGGCATTCCCTGGTGAAACTGAAGAACAATTTGAAGATACCTTGTCGCTTGTGAAGGAAATCGAATTTGAGGGTGCGTTTACTTTTATTTACTCACCACGCGTTGGTACACCAGCAGCGAAATATCCCAATGATTTAACCGAAGTTGAAAAGAAACAACGACTTTTAAAATTAAACAAAGTAATCAATAGCTATTACCTTAAAGGTAATCGGCGCTTTGAACAAGAAATAGTAGAAGTATTAGTGGAAGGCCCTAGTAAGAGTAACCCTGATATGTTATGTGGTTATTCATCTCATAATAAACTTGTTAACTTTTCAGGTGATGCAAGTTTAATTGGTAAACTTGTTAATGTGAGAATTATCAAAGCATACTCTTGGCACTTATTAGGTGAATTAGTTTAATATGCTAGAAAAATTTTTTGAATTAACAGCTTGGCCAATGGAAAAACCAGCATCATATGGTGCATTTCATTTAGGTTTCTTCTTTATTGGTTTAGCTATCTCAATTCTATTAGCTTATCTTTTAAGAAATACCACTGAAAAACAGAACAAGATAGTTTTAGTAACAGCCGGTAGTTTCTTAATTCTTACTGAGATTTATAAACAATTATTCTATTACTATGTAGTAGGTAATGGTTCTTATCAGTGGTGGATTTTTCCATTCCAACTTTGTAGCATTCCTATGTACTTTTGTGTAATTGCTCCTTTTATTAAAAATCAAAAGATTCAAAAAGCAATGTACAATTTTCTAATCGCTGTTAACCTAATGGGAGGGTTTATTGCCTTTTTAGAACCATCTGGTTTAGTGCATGAATATTGGACATTAACCCTTCATGCTTTTGTTTGGCACATGGTGTTAGTTTTTATTGGTTTATATTTAGGGTTTACCAAACGTGCTGCTACCAAGATCAAGGAATATAGTCACGCCATTATTATATTATTAATACTGGCCGTTTGTGCCTTTATGATTAACTTAATATTGCGTGATGTTTCAGCAGGTTCAGTTAATATGTTCTATGTGGGGCCATCGAATTCACCAATAATTGTTTTCAAAGACATTTCTGCGAAATATGGTTGGTATGTTAATACCCCATTATACTTAGGATGTATAGCACTCGCTGCTTTTGCCTTCTATGCTCCATTTTGCTATGTCAATCAAAAACGAATCGCAAAGAAAGATATTGAAGCCTAACTTGTGTTAGGCTTTTATTAGCTTTAAAATACTTGAAACATATATATATAATGAAAGATGTTTAATTCTTTACAACCATTTTTGTTTATGCTATAATAAACAAAATAAACATGGTTGTAAAGCCAAAAAGGAGCTAGCAAATGGATAATACTTTTACGAAGTTCAGTGAACTAAAATATGAAAGACCTGATTTTAAAGAATTAAAGAAGTCTTACAAGACCTTTATTAAACGTGCTAAAAATGCCAAGAATTATGAAGAATTCCGGCAAACTATTCTTGATAGCCAAACCACAATGGAAGATTTCGAAACCGCTTTTGTTTTATTGAATATCAAAAAAGACATGGATACAAGTAATGATTTCTATCAAAAAGAGTTAAAGACTTTAATGACAAAACTAATGGGTTTGCTTTCACTTCAAAAGCAGAATACCAAAATAATGAAAACTACCCCTTATCGTCAAGATTTTGAAAAAGAGTTTGGTGATCTTTATTATAAACAATTGGCTGTTGAAGAAAAAAGTGAAAAAATGGTAGCAGCTATTATGTCAATTAAAGAAAAAGCTTTAGTTGATAAATACTCAAAAATAGTAGCTACTTGCTCAGTTGATTTTGAAGGTCAAAGATGTAATTTCTATGGATTACTTAAATTCATGGAGTCACCTGATCGCAATATCCGGAAACGGGCTTTTTTAGAGTGGGCTAAACTATATGAAGGTGTGGCAGAGAGCCTTGATGATATATATAACCAATTAATTAAACTAAGAATTAAAACAGCTAAGAAGTTAAAGTATCCTGATTATATTACAATGACTTATGAGAATCGTTATCGCTTTGATTATAATCGTGATGATGTTGCTGCGTTTAGAAATAATGTCTTAAAATATATTACACCAGCTTGTGCTAAACTATATGAAGAGCAACGAGCACGTTTGGGCGTAGAAGAATTAATGTTTTATGATGAGGCACTGGTTTTCCCAGAAGGTAACATTGATCCTATCGGTAATAAAGATGATATGGTTGCTGCTGCCAAAGAAATGTATCGTGAACTTTCAAAAGAAACTGGTGAATTCTTCGATTTCATGTGTGAACACGAAATGTTTGATTTGGAAACAAGACCAAATAAACGGTTAGGTGGTTACTGCACACGTTTATCTAAATACTGTGCCCCATTCATCTTCTCCAACTTTAATGGTACTAGTGCCGATGTAGATGTTCTTACGCATGAGGCTGGTCATGCTTTCCAAGCTTTCACTGCTTTTAAAACGCAAATCCTTTCAAGTAATCGTTCTTCAACTAGTGAAATAAATGAGATACACTCAATGAGTATGGAGCACTTTACTTACCCTTGGATGGATAAATTTTTTGGGGAAAAGAAAGATAAGTATATATATGCTCATTTACTAAAAAGTTTAACTACCATTCCTTATTTAGTATGCGTAGATGAATTCCAACACGTTGTATTTGACAATCCAACAATGTCGGCCGAAAAGCGTTATGAAGCATGGCACGAGATTGAACAAAAATATATGCCTTGGCGTAAATATGATGGTAATGCCTTCTTAGAAAAGGGTGGATTCTGGATGCAAAAGCAACATATCTTTATGTATCCATTCTATTATATTGATTATGCACTAGCACAAATTGGTGCATTTAGTTTCTATAAACAATCAATTGAAGATTCCAAAAAAGCATTTGCTAATTACTATGACTTATGTAAAATGGGTGGTAGTTTGGGATACTTCGATTTATTAAAACATGCGGGATTGGCTAATCCTCTTCAAGAAGCAACTGTTAAAGATGCTTTAGAGTTTGTTTTAGATCAATTAGAAAAACTTGCCAAATAACTAATTATAGTCGTGATTAATTTCACGACTATTTTCTTATAAGATTGGTATAGCTTTCACTTTTTTTGCATATTTATTACTAGCAAACAATGTCACCAGTTACCCTAATTATGAATATATTGTATTGAGGAGGGATATACATGAGCGAAATTCGCGAAATTGTCACCAGAGCAGTCATCGCCAAAGGAAAAAAGCTTCTTAGAATCAAGCAAACAGTAGCACCAAGTTGCGAAGCATTTAGTGTCCTCGGATGTTGGGTAATCAATCATAATTTTGAAGCATGTTTAAATGGTAAGAAAGTTGACGTAGATGGAAACTTTGAAATTAATATTTGGTATGCAACGGAGAATAATACCCGCACAGATATCGCTAGAGCTGTAACAAATTATCGAGAATCTATAAGAGTTAGAGAAATAATTTGTGACAATGTAAGTGAACATTGCGATGTTGTAGCAAGGATACAACAGCCACCAACATGCACTAATGCATGCATTACCGAGCAAGGCATTGAGATTGAAATAATTTTTGAAGTGCTAGTTGAAGTAATTGGGGAAACAAAAATGATGGTAACGGTGTTTGCATGTAATGACACATATGAGACCATCGATGACTTCGAAAATGAAATCAATGAAGATTTTATTAACGAAACATAAATCGTTGGTCATCCAACGATTTTTTTGGAGGGAAAATGAACTTTCACATTGTAAGAACAAATGAAAACTTAGAAAAGATTGCCTTAATATATAATATGGCGCCTGATGAGATTCAAACATTAAATCAACATATTAGTAATTGGCATAAACTGATACCGGGAACTAAATTGCGTTTGCCTGATATACCAGAAACCTTAAAGAACGAACTGGATGATGTCGAGCCTTTTATTGAGGATTACTATCCCAAGATTGATATAAGTAAGTATCAAACCAAGACAGTAGAACCAGGTGTTGAAAATAACGTGATGGTAAGCGAAGATTATCAACCTGTTAATAAGGTAGAAGAAGCAAACATAATGAGTGATGAGGTAATACCAGAAGCTGTTAATAATGAGGCTGCTGCGAACACAGAGCCTAAAAAAACGACTATACCGAAAAAGTTGCCTAAAGCATATCCGTATTATGGGCCTTATCCTTACTTATATCCACCATATATGGCGCGTCCAAAAAGAAAAAATACCTCTAGGTGAGGTATTTTCTTTTTACGTAGTCGGTGCTATTGGATAGGGATAAGGAAACGGATATGGTTGGGGAATGGGCTGTGGAATTGGTTCAGGGTATGGGTATGGATATGGCTGCGGGTAAGGCTGAGGAATTGGCTGAGGATATGGGTATGGTTGTGGGTAAATAGGATATTGATTATTGCCACAACATTGTTGACGTCCACCTAACCAAAGAGGAGCGGTTAGAATTGCTGCTCCAGCCAAGATTGGAATCCAGAGACGTTCGCCCTTTTCATTATATACTAATTGATATTGCATAAAATACCTCCTTCATATTAATTTATGAATAATATATTAGGGATGATACTACATATAATTAAGTGGTGATTATATGCAAAGTTTAGTTAAGTGTTATGTTAAAAAAACGGTTATTATTAATGACCCATATATTATTGTTATTAATGGTACATCTGGTTCTATTTTAGTTGGTGAATATGCGAAAATCAAAGAAGTAATAAGTAATTTTAAAAAAGATGAATATTATTTAGAAGTTGATTATCACAATGCTATATTTGATTATCCTAATTATGTTAATCAAAATATTAGGATTGAAAAAGGAGCAGTTATTCGTGAGAATGTAACTATTGAAGAAGGGGCAATTGTTTTGATGAATGCCACAATTAATGTTGGCGCTCATATTGGTGCTAATACTATGATAGATATGAATGCGGTAGTAGGAAGTGGTGCATATATAGGAGCCAATACCCATATTGGGGCAGGTGCTGTTATTAGTGGGATGCTTGAACCTATATGTATATCTAATGTATCAGTTGGTGATAATGTTTTTATTGGTGCTAATACTGTCATACTAGAGGGTGTTAAAGTCGGTGATAATGCGATAATTGGCGCGGGTAGTGTAATAACTAAAGATGTTGAAGCAAATACTTTAGTATATGGTTCGCCAGGTAAATTTATTAGAATTATTGATGACAAATTACGCAAACGACTTGATTTAAATCCGACCCTACGTAATAATTTCTAAGTTATCATATATATATTCTTCCAAGGTTAATCCACTTTGATAAATGGCTTCAGCAATATCTCCCACATAGCGAAAGTGCCATGGTTCAAAAGCATAACCAGTAATAGCTTCTTTCCCGGCGGGATATCTTAAGATAAAACCAAAGTTATGAGCATTATTGATTAAGAATTGATAACTAGCAGTGTACTTAAAATATTCGGTCAATCCCGTGTACTTTGTACCAATATCAATCGAAAGTCCTGTTTGATGTTCTGAGTGACCCGGGACGGCTAAATAGTTATTTTGGTAATCATAATCTTTGTTCAACCAAAGCGAATGCTGCTTACTATAACTACGATATGCCGAAAAGACAATTAATTCTATTCCTAAGGCTTCGGCACTTTTGACCATTTCAGTATAGGCAATATATGCTTCCTCTTGGAGTGTCATATTTTCAAAAGGTCTAACAATATGAGGCACATCATCAATCGAAACAAGATTTACTGGTACAAAGTCAGATGCTAAAAAGAACTTTTTGTTAACTAACAAAATGCCATCAAGGTTGATGGCTTTTTCTTTAGTGCTTATGCTGAGAAAATCCGGGTAATTAACTTTATTAAGTGACTTAATCACTGAATTACCATCTAGTAAATGGTAATAATAATTATTAATGTTCTTTTCATTGTAGCTTTTGTATTTAGCAAAAATATTGACGTAATCTGTAGATATCATTTCCTTTTGATAACTAGCACTAGGACTAGCATTTTGTTTACAAGACGTCATAACTAGTACTATAAGTGTTACTATCATTAGATGTTTTAAAACATTTTTCATGTACTTCACCAATAGTATTATTAACCAAAAAAGAACATTTATAAAATTTAATGAAAAATAGGCAAATAATAAAAAAATATGGTACAATAAGAGAAAGAAAGAGTGACGATTATGGTTGAAAGTTTAACAAGCAAAATGAGTGATAAAGAAAGGGTTGTTGTTATTGATGGCAACAGTTTAATGTTTAGAGCATATTACGCAACAGCTTATACCGGCAATCTCATGCAGACATCGACAGGCATATATACTAATGCATTATATGGCTTTGTTAATATGCTAAATAAAGTTATGACGTCGCTAACACCTAAATACTTGTTAGTTGCTTTTGACATGGGGAAACAAACATTTCGTCATCAGGCCTATGCTGATTACAAAGGTACGCGAAAAAAGATGCCAGAAGAACTCTCCATGCAAATTCCTTTGATTAAAGAATATCTTGACATTTTGAAAATTAAACGACTAGAACTAAGTGATTACGAAGCTGATGACATTGTTGGTTCAACCGCGAAACTAGCTTCATCTGATTATGAAGTGATTGTGCTAAGTGGTGATAAGGATTTATTGCAACTTGTTGATGAAAATATTACAGTACTGTTAACTAAAAAAGGTATTACAGAATTAGATGAATATAATGCTGAAAACTTTCAAGAAAAGATGGGCTTTGCTCCTCGACAAATTGTTGATTATAAAGCTTTAATTGGTGATAGTTCCGATAATTTGCCAGGTGTAAAAGGTATTGGCCCCAAAACAGCGTTATCTCTAATAAGCGAATATGCTACCATTGAAAATATTATTTCAGCAATACCTGAACTAAAGGGTAAAGTGGCTGAGGCATTAATACAGGATCAAGCGATTGCTTTAAAAACTAAAGAACTTGCTACAATTTATACTAATATTGCTTTTGATTTTACAATTACTGATTTGAAAGTAGCTAAGGTTGATAATAATGCTTTACGGCAGTTCTATCAAAAAGTTGAGTTTAATTCTTTTATTAAGAAACTTGTCATGAATACAGCTGATGAACCACCGCTAAAAGAGAGTAACCTTGCCCCTATTAGTTATCACTATAATGAAATTGATAATCTCCTTAACCAATTAAATCAAGATGCATATATCGAGGTTGAATTAGATAATAGTAATTACCATTCAGCAAATGTCTTAGGAATTGGTTTCTTGTTTGGCGATGATGGTTATTTTGTGGAAAAGCAATATCTATTTTTAGAAGAAATCAAACAGTATTTAGAAAATGATAAATATCAGAAGAAAACAATTGATAGTAAACGACTCTATGTAAGTCTTGCTTACTTAGGGATTAATGTTAAAAATATTACATATGACTTTATGTTAGGTGCCTATATGGTGAATCCTAGTTATCCAAGTGGTGACTTACACAATGTCTTTGAACATTTTAATTTAACTAACATCCCTTATTTTGAAGAAATCTACAGTAAAAAAAGTATTTATCAAATACCAGAAGTTGAGGTGTATGGCAAATATGCACTTGATAAATTAGCCAATGCACGTTTAGCAGAATGTGCGATTTTAAGTGAGATCGCTAAAAATGAACAAACCTATTTATATAAGGAAGTGGAATTGCCACTTGCAATTACGCTAGGTATAGTTGAAATTAATGGTTTCTTGGTTGATAAGAAACGGCTCCAAGAGATTGGTAAAGAATTACAGGAAAAAATGGTAATCTTAGAACAAGCAATTTATGAAGCAGCTGGAGAAGAGTTTAATATTTCTTCACCAAAACAGTTAGGAGTTGTCTTATTTGATAAACTAGGGCTTGGCAAAGGTAAAAAGAACAAAACCGGATATTCTACTTCGGTTGAAGTATTGGAATCTTTAAAAGATGATCATATTGTACCTTCAAAAGTACTTGAATACCGAAAATATGCTAAACTATATTCAACTTATGTTCAAGGTCTATTAAGCGCAATTAGTGAAAAAGATGGTAAACTTCACACAACCTTTAAACAAGCGTTAACTATTACTGGTCGGCTATCTTCGACAGAACCGAATATTCAAAATATCCCTATTCGCACGGAGGATGGTAGAATCATTCGTTCGGCCTTTATACCAAGCTTTGAAGATGGCTACTTAGTAAGTGCTGACTATTCGCAAATAGAATTACGTATTTTATCATATGTGGCTAATTGTCAAACAATGATGGATGGTTTTAATAATGACATGGATTTGCATACAACAACAGCTGCTTTAGTTAATGGTGTTGATGTAGCAGATGTCACAAAAGAAATGCGACGCTACGCAAAAGCTATTAATTTTGGAATTATTTATGGTATGAGTGATTGGGGATTGTCAGAAACCCTTCATATTCGCCCATGGGAAGCGGAGCGCTTTATAAGTAAATATTTTGCAATTTATCCAGAAATAAAAGTTTATCTAGATAAAGTTATTATTGATGCAATTAATAATGGCTATACGGAAACAATCTATCACCGTCGGCGCTACATTCCTGAATTAAAAAGCTCCAATCATGCGTTACGTAAGTTTGGTGAGCGTACAGCAATGAATGCCCCAATTCAAGGTAGTGCTGCTGATATTATTAAGATTGCTATGGTCAATGTTCAGAAGGAACTAATTAAGAATAATTATAAAAGCTTTATTGTTGCTCAAGTACACGATGAATTAATACTCGATGTAGCACCTCAAGAACTAGAACAAGTAAAAAAAATATTAAAAGAAACGATGGAACGAGCTGTCAATTTACCAGTGAAGTTTACGGCTGATGTGGAAGTAGGGAAAACCTGGGACTTAAAATAGGAGTAAGTATGAAAGTAATAAATGAAAGACGAAGTGTTAGAGAATTCTGTGAGAATGATTTAATTAGTCGCAGTGAATTAGATTTACTAGTTAGAGCAGGAATGCAAGCGCCTAGCGCCAAAAATGCTCAACCTTGGGAGTTTCTAGTTGTTGATGAAAAAGAAATAATTAAGAAACTAGGTAGTGATATCCGTCTTAGCCCTAAAATCGCTAATGCCACTGCGCTCATTTTGGTTTGTGGGAATCGCTTAAAAGTAACTTCCCCTTTGTATCATCAAGACTTAGCAGCAGCAACTCAAAATATCTTGTTAGAAGCAACATCTTTAGGAATTGGCTCTTACTGGATTGGCTTATATGAAACTATTGAACGGAGTGACGCGGTGAGAATGGTATTTAATCTACCAACAGATATTGAACCATTTAGTTTAGTTGCCTTAGGACATCCAAAGGACACTGATGCATTACGTTTTATTGATCGCTATAATTCCCAAGCAGTTCGCTATAATCGGTGGCGCTAATGCCTGAATTACCAGAAGTAGAAACGGTTAGACGAATTCTCAGTTCCCAAATAATTGGGAAGACAATTGTTACTGTTAATGTTTTATATGAAAGAATGCTCGAAAATTGTTCAAAAGCAACTTTTATTGCCAAGTTAAGTGGTGAAGTAATTCGCTCAATCTACCGCTACGGGAAATACCTAGTCTTTATTTTTGATAAAGTATCAGTAATTACCCACTTACGGATGGAAGGCAAATTCTTTTTGAAACCAAAGTATTTAGAAGATGGAACTGAAAATCCCATTGAAAAACATGAGCATATTATTTTTACTTTTACTGATAATGTTGAATTACGTTATCATGATACACGCAAATTTGGCCGTATGGCACTCCTTGATACAACAGATATCAGCGAGATTATGAAGTATAAAGCACTAGTGAAACTAGGGCAAGAAGCTAATAATCTAATAGATGCTGATGAATTATATAATAAAATACATACTAAGCATATTCCAATAAAAGTAGCCCTCTTAGATCAAGAAAATCTAGCTGGCCTCGGCAACATTTATGTTGATGAGGTGTGCTTCCGAACTAAATTACATCCAGAAGAATTTGCTGATACCTTAAGCAAAGAAAAGGTATTAGAAATTATTCAAGCTGCGAAAACAACTTTAGATGAAGCAATTGCTGCTGGAGGGACGACAATTCGCTCATACACAAGTAGTCTTGGTGTGAGTGGCCGTTTTCAACAACACTTGTTAGTTCATACGCGTAGTGGAGCAGAATGCTATAATTGTCATACGATAATTAAAAAGATACGCGTCGGTGGACGAGGTACCTATTACTGCCCAACGTGTCAAAAATTAACTAATTATGTACCAGTTGTGGGAATAACCGGAATAATTGGTAGTGGCAAGTCACTAATCAGTTGTTACCTTGAAGAGCATGGCTATCAAGTAATTGATGCTGATCAGATTAGCAGAAGCCTACTTGCACCAGACTCTTTATATCTTGAGATAATTATTAAAGAATTAGAAACTATATGGGGTGCTTCTCTAGTTAATACTTTTAAAACAGAAACAGGTATTGATCGGAAGAAAATTGCGAAAATTGTCTTTGAAGATGAAGAAAAGCGATTAGAGCTGAATGGGATTATTCATCCCCTTGTAAAAAAAATTATTATTAACAAAATAAAAATCATAAAAAGTGGTATAATCAATAATACTAATGGACATCCCATTTTTATTGATGTGCCATTGCTAATGCAAGCAAAGTTTGATGATCTATGTGAAGCAATCATCTTCGTTAGTGCCGATATTACAAAAATTCTTGAACGCTTGCGAAAACGTGATGACTTAACGGAAGAAGAAATAATGAAACGAATTTCGGCTCAAATGAGTCTTGATGCACAAATTAAGCAAGCTCACAAACATCAAAAAACAGTCTACATATTAGATAATAATCAAACTATTGATGAAGCATATAATAACTTAACCCTGATATTAAAAGATTTAGAAAAATAAGGAGAAATAATATGAGTATAAAAGAATTCTTTTCCAATGATTGTGCAACCAATGATTATGCTAGTAATGAAAAATTACTAACTCGTTACTATCGTAATGATTATAATACGACTAAAGCCGGCTTAATTGATGCTGCTCGTACAATGGGATTTAATACCCAAAATGTTAATGATCAGTTTAAAGAGATTCTTTTTACTAGCAAGAATGCTGACATGATTGTAAGTATCATGACAGTTAACTACTATCAAATGGCAGTTGACTTAAAAATTACGACTCATTATTTTATTGCTGCTGGTAGAGCAGTTAAACTAGCTGATGAATATTACAATATTTGTAACCGCTATTTGAACTGTGTCCAAAAGGGTGGCAAAAATTAATGGCTGAAAATCGCTTATCATCATATGACCATTTTATGGTTGTTATTCCTGAACCCTTAAGTGAATATAAGAGAAAAGTTCTAACTTTTCTATACACACCTATATTAGGGGTAAAAGCAGCGAATCTGTACACTAGTTTATTCTCCTTAGTAGACTTTGGCAGTACTGAATCAGCGCGCATTGTTCATGCTAATCTATTTAATTTATTGCAAATAAATGATGAAACAAAATTTTTAACAATTAGAGAAAAACTTGAAGCATTAGGATTACTAGATGTTTATATCTATAATGACCAAAGTGCTGAAACTAATTTGTATTTATATGTTGTCAAAGAATTAATGCATCCTAAACAATTTATATCGGATCAAGTACTTGCTGAACTACTAATATCTAAAGTAGGAGTTGAAGAGTTTAATCGCATTATTGCTGATTTAGTTCCTAATTATGATATTAATAAATTTGAGCTTATTACTAAAAGCTTAGATGATGTTTTCGGTATTAGCTTAAATGGTCAAGTAACCGATTATAGTGGTTGGTGGGTTGATACAAATAACAAAGGCATTCGCTTATCGCGTGAGCATTTTGATTACAATCATTTGCAAGTATTAGTAAATGCCCGTGACCTTTTGGCACCGGAAGTTTTACGCAGCAAAGAGTTATATGACAATGTTAATCGTTTAAGTTGGCTTTATGGAATTAGTGTTGAAGAAGCATCCGATGCGATTGCCTTTTCTGCTATGCCTGATAAGACTCTAGATTATGATGCCTTGACTTCAGCTGTTCGTAGTATATATGATGCTAAAAATCAAAAGATTGAAATCAAGACAAAAGTTGTTGTGCAGGATTCTAATAATCAATTAGTACAATTCTTAAATGTAGCATCACCACTTCAATTAGTGGCTAATAAGACAGGCACTAAATTAACTAGTAATGAAATTGATATGTTTGATCGCTTATTGAAATCCCATGGTGTACCTGCTGGTGTCTTAAATGTTTTGATCCTTTATGTTTTGGAAACAAAAAATGGAGAAATTCCTAGTTATAATTATTATGCAAAGATTCTCTCCACCTGGATTAGAGCAGGTGTAAAAACTACGGAAGAGGCTTTAACCCATATTCAAACAAGTCGAACATCGACAAGGACAAAAGCGAAAACCGAAAAGAGAGTTGCTGATTGGTATGCTGGATACCAAAAAGATGTGAATGAAAAGATTCAAGATACCAATAATACGGCACCAGAATCATTAGAAGAACTCGAAGAATTCTTTAATAATAAAAAGAAATAGGAGGGCATGATGGTAGCAAACAATAAACTAACAATTGATGAACTAATCAAAGATACTTTAAGAGATAAAGATGTTAAGGATTTTGTTAATAGTCAAAATATCTCCAAAGAAATATTCAATGATAATATTAATGTCTTCTTAAGCTTTTTAGTTAAAAAAGAAAAGTGCCAAGTTTGTCATTCGCTTGATGAATGCACACAGTCTGTCATGGGGTATCAAGCTGTTCTTGATAATGATGATGGTGTTGTAAATTTAGCTAATAAACCATGTGCTTATCAAAAGGCTTATTTAAATATAACAAATAAAAATAAGTTTCTAAAGTTAATATGTGCTGACAATGAATTATTGAAGCATGATGAGCTTTATATTAATCCGAATCGTCAGAATGTACTTGCTGAAATTAAGAAATTCTTAGTTGCCTATACTAATAAAAAACCAACTAATGGTTTGTACATTCATGGACCATATGGATGTGGTAAAACATATTTGATTGCTTATCTTGCTAGTGAATTAGTAGATAAGGGTCACCAAGTAGTCTTCGCTTATTATCCTGATTTAGTACGTAAGTTAAAGAGTTCAATTGGTAAGGAAACATTTGAAGAACTTATTAATGAGTTAAAGAAAGCAGAAATATTAATATTAGATGATTTTGGTGGTGAGACACCTAACAGCTTTATTCGCGATGAAGTGTTATTGCCAATTTTACAAGAACGAATGCAAAAGAAAATGCCGGTGTTTATGACATCTAATTTGAATCCAGAGACGCTTATGGATCATTTATCGGAAGGAACACGTGATATTGATAAGAATCGGGCATCTCGAGTGTTTGAAAGAATTCGGGTATTAATGAAATTTATTAGCTTAGAAGATAAGAATTATCGTTAGGAGGATAAAATGGAAAATAATCAAAAATCAGCGAAGATGGAATTGCGTAAGATTGGTTCATCAAAGCTATACTTAGTGCTTGCTATCGTAATTTCGGCTAGCATGGCACTGGGTACCCTTGTTTCAATGGTAAGTGTATTAGCTTCATTTGGCAAAATAATCAGTTCTGCTCAAGGCGGAGGCGATTTTAAGTTAAATATTGGTGGTAGTGCTAATACTAATATATCAATCTTATCGCTTATCAGTATTTGGTTGATTTATGCTGGCTGTAAAACAAATAAAGATAAGCTAGTAAATACAGCGGGTATATTAATGGTAGTAGAATCAATTATAACTATTGTTGCAATTAGCATTGCATTAGGTGTAATTGGGATTGCCATATTAATACTATTAGTTGCTACAATCGCTGAAAATGGAGCAATTATAATTGCTGCTATTGTAATAATGCTAGCTGTTCTACCTATATTAATTGTCCAATTACTTTACCAAATTACTAAGAAAAATTTCGCTCAAAATTTTCGCGATGCTTTCAATATTAAAAGTGGGAATATTATTAAGAGTATGTATGATACTTTTGATTATAAAGCAAAACGCCTTAGATTAATTAAAAAGATGGGAATACTAACGTTTATTAGTGCTGGTGTTACAACAATATTAGTACCAACAATCTTGGTAATTGCTTTTACAATGTATCGAAAAACAGGCGAAATTATTGATGTTGATCTTTTTGCTGCTATTTTTGCAACTATCATGTTTACTATAATTTTATCGTTTGGTGTTGAAATATTTAAAGGGGTAGTATTTATCAAAATAGATAAACAGCTGGCTAATATTTCTTATGATAAACCAACCGCAGAACTAGAAGCAACTGTACCATATGAGACACCACAACCGGCGGAAACTACTGAAACTGAATCAGAAGAGAAAGAGCAATAGTTAATTGCTCTTTTTTCTAAAAAACTTAAGCAGTAATAATCTTGACAAAACTTGTAATAAGTAATATAATATAGAAGTAATAAATAAATGCAATGAATAGGACACGATTATCAATCATGGTTCGCAAGTGAGGTAGGATAGTGGAAACTACTGAAACCCAGATTAATGATTACTACCTAGGAGCAGCCCTTGGAAACTTGTGGCCGGCTGAGCCCGTTACGCTTTTGAGGCAAGAATCTCTTGCAAATTAAGGTGGTACCACGACTATTGTTCGTCCTTTGGATGGGCATTTTTTTTATTTTAGGAGGAATATTATGATAAAAATTACTTTCCCTGATGGGAATGCCAAAGAATTTAATGAAGGTGTAAGTGCTCTAGAAATTGCCAATTCCATTTCGCCTTCACTTGCTAAGAAATGTTTGTTAGCAAAACTTAATGGTGAATACTATGATTTAGTTCGCCCCATTAATAATGATGCTACAATCGAATTAGTAACAAGCGATGCTAAAGGTTTAGAACCTGTTTTAAACCATTCATGTGCACATCTTTTAGCAGCAGCAATTAAGGAACTATATCCAAATGCCATGTTTGGTGTTGGTCCCGCAATTGAAGAAGGCTTCTATTATGACATCGATTTGGGTGATGTAAAACTAACAGAAGAAGATTTACCACGTATTGAGAAAAAAATGCATGCTTTATCAGAAGGAGCACTTGTTGTTACGAGAAATGAAGTATCTAAAGCTTTAGCGTTAGAACTATTTAAAGAAGACCAATACAAAGTTGAATTGATTAATGAATTACCAGAAGAAGAAGTAATCACTACATATACAGAAGGTAAGTTTACTGATCTTTGTCGTGGCCCTCATGTTGCTAATACTAAATGGTTAAAACATTTTAAATTATTAAGTATTAGTGGTGCTTATTGGCGAGGTGATGCTAAGCGCAATCAACTTCAAAGAATTTATGGCACATGTTTCATGCAAGAAGAAGAATTAAAAAACTACTTAATAATTGTTGAAGAACGTAAAAAACGTGACCATCGTAAACTTGGTAAAGAATTAGAATTATTTATGCTAAGCGAATATGGTCCTGGTTTTCCTTTCTGGCTACCAAAAGGAATGATTCTTCGCCGTACTTTAGAAAATTTCTGGTATGATATTCACACTTCAGAAGGTTATGTTTTAGTACAAACGCCAATTATGTTGAACAAAGAACTTTGGGAGATATCAGGACATTGGTATAATTATAAAGAAAATATGTATACATCAGTTATTGATGATAAGGAATTTGCGATTAAGCCAATGAATTGCCCTGGTGGTATGCTTATATACAAAAATAACATTCATTCATATCGTGACTTCCCATTACGAGTTGCTGAATTAGGTTTAGTACATCGTCATGAAGCAAGTGGTGCTTTGAATGGTTTATTTAGAGTACGTAACTTCACTCAAGATGATGCTCATATCTTTATTACTAAAGCTCAAATCGAAGAAGAAGTTGGCCGAATCATTGATTTATTTGACCGAGTATATAGTATCTTTAATTTGTCATACCATATTGAACTTTCAACTCGACCTGAAGAAAAGTACATTGGTGAGATTGAAACATGGAATTTAGCTGAAGCTGCTCTTGCAAGCACATTAGAAAAGAAGAACATTAAGTATATCTTAAATCCTGGTGATGGTGCTTTCTATGGTCCAAAGCTTGACTTTAAACTACGTGATTCGATGAATCGAATTTGGCAATGTGGCACTATTCAATTAGATATGAATTTACCAGAACGTTTTGATTTAACATACATTAATGAACAAGGTGAAAAAGAACGACCTATTATGTTACACCGTGCTCTATTTGGTTCTCTTGAAAGATTTATTGGTATTTTAATTGAACATTTTGCTGGTGCATTCCCGCTATGGCTTGCTCCACAACAAATGGTTATTGTTCCTGTGAATAATGAATATCATTTAGAATATGCCAAAGAGGTTGAAAAAGCCTTAAAAGCAGAAAAGATCCGTGTTGAAATAGATGAACGCAATGAAAAGATGAATTACAAAATTCGGGAAAGCCAAACTAAGAAAGTTCCATATACTTTAATTATTGGTGATGCTGAAAGAGATAACAATACAGTTACTTATCGTCATCATGGCTCAAATGAATCATTCACTGTTTCACTTACTGAATTTATTAAAATGACTAAATCAGAAATAGCTAATCTAGGCAAATAATCTAATCCCCTTAGTGGGGATTTTTTAGTGAATTTTGACTAAAACATTTCATTTATATCAATTGCTAGTAATTACTTATGCTGAAAAAACTGTTTTCATGTTTTTCTTAAGTTTTTCGTAAAAGCCGAACTTTTGCCTAAACATCTAAATTAATTACAACATATAATGATTTTGAAAGGAATGATGAAATGCAAAATACTTACTATATGTCTAGAGCTAAAAATGATTATACTGAGTACACAGTAAAAAAAGGCGATTCATTATACAGCATTGCTAAAAAGTTTGGCACAACGGTTGCAGAAATAACTGATGTAAATATGTTAACTACTAGCACCATTTTCCCTAACCAAGTATTATTAGTACCAAACGTAAAAGATGCCCAAGATGTTTATCTAGAAGAATATGTAACAAAACAAAATGATACTATTGATAGCATTGCTAGAATGTACAATATTGATACTTCATTAATTGGTGCTTACAATGACTTCGGTAAATTACTTTTAGCACAAGGCCAAAAGATTAGTATCCCCCGTAAAGTAAAAACATATAAGGTTACTGGCAATGATACTTTAGCAACAATTCTTCAAAAAACGGGATTAACACTTGATGAATTAGTGGAACTAAATGCGGGCACTTGGTTAAAAAAAGGCAACACTATCTATATTTAATGAAAAGCATCTATCATGATGCTTTTTTCTTGACAAATTAAGGGAAAATAAGTATAATTAATATGAAAAGTAGGAAAAGTATGAAATGGAGGAATTTTCATGAATAATAATGATGGTAAATATTTGTTTGGTATTTGTAAAGTAGGCGAAAAAGGACAAATAGTAATCCCCAAGAAAGCCCGCGATGTTTTTGACATCAAACCAGGCGATTCATTAATAATGCTTGGTGATATACGTCAAGGGTTAGCAATCGTTAAAGCTGAGATATTTAGTGCAGCAGCAAATGATATTATTAATGGTGGAAGAGGAGACAACAATGGAAGCAATTAAGACAATTGATTTATGCAAAAAATATGGAGATAAAACAGTTGTATCATCATTAAACTTATCAGTTGAAGCTGGACAACTATATGCTTTGCTTGGTGTAAATGGGGCCGGCAAGACGACAACAATTAAAATGTTATCTTGCTTAATTAAACCAACTAGTGGTGATGCTTTTTTGCATGATCATAGCATTATTTCTGACATCCAAGCCGTAAAAGCGATAACTAATGTTTCACCTCAAGAAACATCAATTGCACCTAATTTAACAGTTCGTGAAAATTTAGAGCTGATTGCTGAAATATACGGAACCCCTAAGGCTGCTTTAACTAAGAAAGTAGATGCTAGTATTGAAGAATTTGAACTAGCAGAATTCGCTAATAAAAAAGCAAAAATCTTATCGGGTGGTTGGCAAAGACGTTTAAGCATTGCAATGGCTCTCATAAGTGAACCACGCATTCTTTTCTTAGATGAGCCTACGCTGGGATTAGATGTAATTGCTCGTCGTGAATTATGGCATTCTATTGAGCGATTAAAAGGCCGTGTAACAATTATCTTAACAACTCATTATTTGGAAGAAGTAGAAGCACTTTCTGATCAAGTTGGTATTATGGCACATGGCAAACTAAAAGCAGTCGGAACAGTTCAAGAACTAATTGATTCGGGAAACTATAAAAATTTTGAAGAAGCATTCGTCAGCATTGCTGCAGCAGAAGGTGAATAACATGAGAAGTATTGTATTTGCAAAAAGAAATCTAAAAGAAATTTTACGTGACCCGCTAAGCCTTATCTTTAACATTGGCTTTCCAGTATTAATGTTCTTTATTTTTAAACTAATCATGAGTGGTATTGCTGAAGAGGCATTAGTAAATGTGCCACAGTTTAAACCTGAACGGTTAGCTGTGAGTATTGCGGTATTTGGTTTTTCATTTATTACATTATTTGGTGGAATGTTAGTCGCCAAAGATCGCACTACCTCATTTTTAGCAAGATTAAAAACATCACCGCTTACAGCAACCGAATTCTTAATAGGTTATATCTTACCCCTTATTCCTATTGTTCTAATTCAAATGGCATTAAGTTATGGCTTATCAATAATTTTTGGCTTACCAGTTACGGGAGGGTTATTACTATCAATGGTTAGTATTTTACCAATGGCATTATTCTTTATAGCACTTGGTATTTTACTAGGTATGCTTTTTAATGATAAAGCAATTGGTGGAATATCTTCTATTGTTATTAATTTAGCAGCAATCTTAGGTGGAATGTTTATGCCAATTGATACTATGGGTAGTACCATTAAGACGATTGCCTATATCTTCCCATTTGCTAATTCGTTGAAGGTTGCTAATTGCATTATCACAGGCAATACAGCTGATATTTTAACTCCTTTACTAGTTGTATGTGCATACACAATTGTTGTCGTTGTTGTTTCAGTCTTTGTTTTCCAAAAGAAAATCAACAGTGATAATCTATAAAACAATTATTTAATATATAAGAACCATCTTTATTTGGCCCTTTAAATTAGTTTGTGGTTTGTCAAAATAATGCTATAAAGAAGATTGTGGTTTTGACACCTATAAAGAAGATTGTGGTCAAAAGGAGCATCGAAATGATGCTCCTTTTCTTTAC
>CAYJAQ010000022.1:8402-23663 GCA_964368275.1 uncultured Staphylococcaceae bacterium | reverse complement strand
TTTTTCTTTTTACATTTCTAATAGTAATAATTCAAGACCAATATTTTTATCAATACGGCCAGATTTAATATTGTAATCTAGTAATGCTAATTTTTTGATATATTCTTCTAAAGTTTCTAACTTAAAACTCTTGGCATCACGGACTAGGTAATAGGCTCTACCTGGTGAAACATCAAAAACAGTAGCGATATCATTTTGACGATATCCCGCTTTTAAGTATTTGGCGACTGCGAATAATTCATTAAATGTTTTACTAATCATGCCAAGTATTCCCATTATATCTTGGGTGGAAAGCGTAAATTCATTGTATAATTGCATAGCCGATGTTTTATCTTTCATAACAATAGCTTTTACTAAAACAAAAACATTGCTTTCCAAATCCTTGCAAACAACCATTTTAACATCACTTTCGTTTATTTTGTTGCCACTTGCTACATAATCAACTAGTTTAGCTATTTCTTGCTCCATTCTTACTAAGTTATGACCGACATAATCAATTAGTAAAACTAATGCGTCTTCTCTAATCTCAATATTTTCTTTAGCAAAACTGCGTTTTATCCAAGCTTTATACTCAATATCTTCTAATTCTTGCGTATCAATTATTAGGGCATACTTTCTTAAGGCTTTTACAGCTTCATTAGTTTTAACAATATCACAACCAACCGCGTCAATTATTAGAATAGTGGTATCAGAGGGGCTCTTTAAATACTTAATAAAACTCGTTGGATCATGCTTAACGGGGCACTTCTGATTAGTCAAAAAACGAGGATTACGCGCAATAATTACTTTTGTTTCAGCAAGAAAGGGAACCGTAATTGCATCAGTAATAACATCTTGAATGGATGTTATGTCAAGATCATAGCGAGTAATGCTGGTGGTCTTTTGATCCAGTTCAGCGAGAATTCGTTCCATTCGGATACGTTTTCTAACTTCTTCGGTACCAGTGAAAAAATACACCTGTTCGATATCGTAAGCCATATTATGCCTCCTATCAATATATATTATAACAAATTTTATTTATTTTAGGAAGCAAGATAATAGTTTTTTTGAAAAAACAATTTTCGAAAAATAATTGTTTGCGTGAATCCTGTCGTAAAAACTGTTTTATTAGCAAGCCGCTTTAGAATATGATTGCTGGGGAACCCATGAATGTTTTGATAACCATTCATAATAATCGCATACTGGAAGTCCAGCGTTTTTAGAAAATCTGCACTAGTAGAAGTATTGGACCCATGATGACCAACCTTTAGAATGTGGAAACTAAGGTGTTGATATTTAGCAGTCATGATTTCTTCTACTTCTTTTTCAGCATCACCCATCATTAACATTTTTAAACCATTTACCTCAACTAGCATTACTAAACTATTATTATTAATATCAAGATGTTGTTTAAAAGGGGCTAATATCTTAATATCTATTGGGCAAGTTTTTCCACCTAACATTAGCCTATCGCCCTTTTTTAAATAAGCAACCCTGATACCTGCAATTTTTGGTAAGTTTTTAGAATGCTCATAATAGTTAAAATATATCTGTTTAACCTTTAATTCACTACAAATAGAAGCTAATCCACCAATGTGATCAGCATCACTATGGGTAATAAATAAGCAATCAATTGTTTTAACACCAATACTTTGTAAATAGCTTGTGACTGCGCTCTCATTATTCTTAGGGATATCACCGGTATCAATCAAAACATTATATCGGTTAAAACTTCCCCTAATTAACGTTGCCTCCCCCACTGGTAAATCCATGAATACTACTTCGTCATATATATTACAATAACCTAAAAAGTGCCAAACCACTAAATAAAGTAACATTAAACTTGTTGAAAAGCGTACCTTTTGCTTTGTTTCAACACCCATTAATACTCTTATGAATAAATAATAATAAATTAAGCACCCAAATGAACCAATTGTTGGAAAAGCAATTTTACCCAAAGGGATATTACCGAGATAAATAGTCACAAAAGAAAAAGCATTTATCAAGAAAGACAACAGGGGTGCTAATGGAGGAATTACCACAACAACAATGGCCAGCGGTAGAAATAGGTAACTAATTATAGGAATGTAAAATATATTGTATATTAATGATAATACATTAATCTCATTATCAATGTTAATAATAATTGGAAGTGTTATTAACGTTGCTACCGCAGACATTACCAAAGGGGTAATTAATAATGGTCCAATTACCTTTTTAGAAAATATTGGTTTCTTTAGTACATTTAGTGAAGCAATACAAAATGTACCAGCGATTAAATAACTTAAAATAAAACTCATTTGAAAGAGAATATAGGGATTAACTACGAGGACTAGTATTATATTAAGCATGAGTAAATCAACTGATGTAAACTGCAAGTCGAGTTTTTTATTAATTATCTTTAATATCTCAGTTAATACAACGCGAATTACTGATATCAAAAAATTAGTGATAATGACATAACCTATTAAGAAAATAAGCTTTACGATGTTCTTGCGTTTTATTAGAGGAATCTTGATGATGGTTTTTTCCAAAATTAGCAATAACATACTGACATGTAGTCCCGATACCACAAAAAGGTGACTAATGCCAATTTCTTTGATACTGGTTGCTAATTCGTCATTTAAGGCGTGTTTTGAGCCCAATAGCAGCGTTTTGAGGAAAGAATGAATAGTTGGAAAGACTAATTCAAAATACTTCTCAATTTTAGCTTTGATAATTGCTAATGAGAAAGATGAACCGACTTTTTCGATCTTGTCACACTTTAAGATACCATTAATACTTTGATGCTTCAAATAGTCTTCATAATCAAAACCGCCTTTATAATGTTCAGGGAATGCTTTTGTTATTTTGGCATTTACCAACAAAGTATCTCCAACTTCATATTCTTCATCGGTATACATTAAGTATTTGCCCTTAGAAGTTTTCAAATATAATTGAAAGTTCATATCCCGTTTGACTTTTTCAATAACAGTGCCAGTAGCCGTGATTTGTTCTAGTTTATTAAGTCTTTCATGTTGACTATTTCTAATCAGTAAATTGCCAATTGCTAGTAACGTAATAATACCGGCTATAATGAGTAATTGTTTACTTTTACAGCCTAGATAAACTAAATATCCTAAAAAAACAATTGTTACTACCATCCCTGGTTTATTTACGACTATTAACCCACCAATTAAAGCAAAAGCTATTAAGTGATATTGCGATAATAGATATTTATACAGTAATGTATTCTTTAATTTTTGTAAACGTATCTTCACCAATACCACTAACTTTCATGATATCTTCAATGCAAGAAAAAGGGCCTGCTGTTTCACGATAAGCAATAATTCGTTTAGCTTTAGCACTACCTATTGATGGTATTTCCATCAGTTCAGCTTCGGTTGCTCGGTTAATATTAATCAGACTAGTATTTGATGCTTGCCCATTTTTAAATGGTATACTAATTGAAGTATTATCACTAACTAATAATACTTGATTAATATTACTCGTATCAGCATTGCTGAGTAGCCCACCGGCTAGTCTAATAAGCTCATAGATTGGGGTATTACTATTAATCATATAAATACCTGGGTTCAGAACCGCTCCTTTTATTTCCACTTGAAGCGTCATATTAGTATCAGTTCTTTCTTCTGGTGTGCTAACAACTACTGGCTGGTTATTGCAACCACATAATATAAGACAAGCAATAATAACAACTATTCCAACATATTTCATAGCAATCTCCCTTCATACTAATAATACGTAATAATGCGTTATTTACTTTTTCGAAAAACTTATAACTAAAGAAAAGATTGAAGCAATGCCTCAATCTTTTTTATTAATCCCCACTAAATAGTGTTTTGTTCTACATTATTATATACACATAAAGCAAGTGTTTTGGTTATTTTTTTAAAATAAAATAAGCAGCCCCAAAATGGAGGCTGCTTATTTATCAAATTATTCAGCAAGTGATAATTCAATTAATTTATCATATAAACTATTGATATTAGTATCTTTAAATGTAAAAGTACCTTTTTCGAACATAACAGCACGTTCAGCAATTAATGCTCTGCCTAATACATCATCATTAGTTAAGCTTTCAATAGCTGGTGTGTAGTAAGCTTTTACAGCATTAGTTTCTTTAGTTGTTACTGAAACCTCTAATTCTTCATCAGTCTTTTCAGCATCTGGTTTATTAGCAATTATGTAACGATCAATAATATCTTTAGTAGGAAGTTGAATTCTTGTTGTTGTTGTAGTGTAAGTAGCATCAGTAGCTCTAGTAACAACTACTCTTGACCAAGCATTGTTGTTATCATAGAATTCACTTGCATAACCTTCGCTAAATGACATTGAAAGAAGTGATGAACTAAATTTTTTACCATCATGACCATTATCTTTAATATCATTCCAGATAGTTTTTAAGATATCCATTGTATCTTCTGCTAAATCAGTATTAGCATTAGTATAATCTGTTTGCGCAGTTAACTTTAAGTTAATGCCTGCACGTTTGCAATCACCAAAAGTAATAACAAGTGGTGAACCTTCTGGCGTAATTTCAGTAGCGTCGTTAAATGCTACTAAACGATAATCACTTACTAACTTCGTTAAACGTTGATAATAAGTACTACCAGCAACATCAGTGCTCTTAGCTTTTTCTAATAAGTAATTAACTAAAAGTTTACCAGTTGCATCAGAAGTCGATCCTTCTAATAATTCATCAGCTGCTTCATTGTGATCATAATCAACATATGCGCTAAAAATAAACGCATTTACACTAAAGAATTCATCATAAATCTTTTGCATTTGATATTCAACTGTTAATTCAGCTTCATCAACATATTTAGCAATACCTTCTTCGTATTTATCACGTTTAATCTTGCCTTCATCTAATTGCTTAGCAAGTGCAAGAATTGCTGTTGAAGCATCATTGCTAAATACATAACGTTGTTCACCATATACATCAAGGGCTTTTTGGTAAATATCACCACTAGCAATTAATTCCATTTCAGTTAATGCTCCAAAGCGGTCACGAATAAAGTTTTCAAAGCCATAGTTCTTTGGATAACCAACTGCTGCGAATGTATCTTTCTTTAATTCATCAATGTATGATTGAATTTCTGTTTCATAGATTTCATCATATGCTTC
Source organism: uncultured Staphylococcaceae bacterium (assembly GCA_964368275.1). Lineage (GTDB taxonomy): Bacteria > Bacillota_I > Bacilli_A > ML615J-28 > CAG-313 > CAYJAQ01. The sequence continues at coordinate 18,554 of CAYJAQ010000022.1, read as the reverse complement.
TTGATCAAGAATTTCACCTGTTACAACATTTAAGATTGTACTGTACTTGTTTAATAGAACTGCTTGGTTCATGTAACCAACAGCAAGTGATAAACCGAAACGGCCAACCATCTCATCGTATAATTCATCAGCACTAACATAAACAGTATTACCATCTAATGTAAATGATGCAACATTTTTACTATCTTCATCAGTAGTTCTTTCATAACCAGCATATTCAACTTTTGCATTACTGTAGATTTGTTCAACAGCACTTGCATATGCAGTTTCAAGACCTTCATCATAAATCTTTAAACCAGCTGCTTCACGTGCTTCGTATAGATAAATATTTACTGTATCATTTGATAATTTAGATTCAATTTCTTGTTTTAAGATATCAGCTTCTTTATAATCACGAAGTAATACTTCATTATAGTCTGCTCTTAATGCTAAATATGAACTTGTTAAATAAGTATTAGGAGCAATAGTATAACTATTTTCCCATTTCTTATCATCTAAGTTAGAGAATACTTTTAAAGCAACAACATTGCTTACTTGTGATAATTCATCATATGTATAAACAAAGTTGTTATAACCATTTTCATTTTCAGTAAGTTCCCATGCATATTCGCCATTAATTAAACGATAACCTTTATCAATTTTTGAACCAGCATAACCGTATAATTCATTATACATAGCGATGAAAGCATCATAAACTTCAGTTTGGGTAAAGAATGAACCAGCACTCTTATTGCCGTTTTCATCAACTTCTAAATGTTGCCAGCCTTTATAGTTAAATTCATCAACATAGATATCATTAGCTTCCATCATCTTACGAGCTTCTTGTAAACTACGGAAAGAAAGGAAAATAACCGTTGCTGTGTCTGGGTATAATGTACCAATAGCAGCTTCTCTTTCAGCTTCAGTGAAATATTCTTTTTGAGTAATATCACCTTTATCGTTTTTTATAGGCTCGAATTCAGCAACTTTTTTTGCTTCTTGATTATATGCATACATATAACGACGATAATCTAATTGCATATATGCTTCATAATCTTCTTTTGTAAATAAACCTTGTAAGAACATTGCATCTTCAAATTCTTCCATTGTTTCTGCTTTTTCTTTTTCAGTTAATTTTTCGTAATTACTACCATAAATAACTTGTTGTTTATAATCATCATAATCAGCTTTTTGTTCAGCTGTCAATTCATCAAATGTTGGTAAGATTTTATCATCTACGATATCATTTAATGTACCATAACCATTGTTAACCATTGAACGACGATAGATTTGCTCTTTAGTTACTACCATATCACCTAAAGTAAGGAATACTTCATTAGGATTAGATATCGCAGGCGTTTCACTTGGATAGCGATATTTATTACCTTTACAGCTAGCTAATGTGAAACATAAAGCACTAACAGTAATTAATAATAATAGACTTTTAATAAAACTATTTTTCATTTTCAAGATCCTCATTTCTATTTATTACTTTCGGCTAAAGTTTCTTCTAAATCAGCGATTAGGATAGCTTCAATTTTGTCGTACAATGCTTTCTTACTGCTATCAGCAAAAGTATATGTATCATTTTCAACTAGTTGTTTACGAAGATTGTTAATTGCTAAATCAGTATATGTATCACCTTCTAATACTTTTACAGCTGCATCATAATATGTTGCAAGAGCGTTCTTAGTGTTAGTTGGCATTACATAATCTTTAACAAATCCTAATTCACTTAAAATATCAGCTTTATTAGTTTCGTAATCTTCAGCTTGCATTTCAACATATAATTCATATAAATCTTTTGTTAATTTTGCAAGTTCGGCATCACGTTTAGTAGCACTATCTAATGTTTCATCAACTTCGTCACTAACATGTGGGCGAGCAGTTGATTTTACGATAGCAATCTTATGGTAACCAAAAACAGTAGGGAATACTTTTGCAACTTCATGTGGTGCATCGAAAGTAACACCTAATTTGCCATCTTTTTCAATATTTTTATATACTTCTAAACATTCAGTAATAAATTCTTCTACTAAATTTGATGTGCTAGTATAGTCAGCAGCAGCTTCCGCTTTTACATGTAAACCTAACTTCTTGTATTTACCCCATACAGCGTCATCATAATCAGCAGCTTCGTATTCATTAGCAATTTCAGCAAGTTGGGCAGCAAGTGAAGTAGCATCAACATCTTTGGCAAGCTTGTAAGCTAACGCAGTTAATTCATTAACAGCGGCCATTTGTTGATCTGACCAATATTCTTGGCTCTTGCCTTCTTCAAGTACAAATTCATCAGGATTACCATCATTGTTGTAATCAGTGTACACAAGTAGATTGATTACTGACATACTGAAGTATTCATCCCAAATCTTATTCATTTGTTCTTTTAGTTTAGCATCATCATATGTAGTCTTATAGAATGCATTGTAAGCATCTTCAATACCAACCATATTTAGAACAAGTTCTCTTTCATCTTCCATTCTTAAATAATCATGTAAGAACTTTTCCCAACCATATGTTGCAGGGAAACCAGCACTCTTATAATAATCATTATCGAAGTAGTACTTGATGTTGATTAATTCATTTTCAGTACCTTTCTTTAATGCTTCAAGATCATAAGTTTCACCAGTATATGGATTATATAGTGTATTGTAATCTTTGTTAGAAAGAATGATGTGATTAGCCATTAATGATAATGTAGTTGTTACACCATGTTTTTCTTCTAGGTTAGTGAATAATTGTTGAGCACTTAGTTCAACAGTAGCACCATTGCTATTTGTATATTCATAAACTTTTGTCTTATGAACTTTGTTAGTAGCTTCGTATTCAGGATAGTCAGTTATCTTTAAAGTCGTGCCATATAAATAATCATATGCAGCTTTGTATACAGCTTCTAAATAAGTATCATAAATCTTTAGACCGTGATCTGCTCTTAGAATTAATAACATTTGAGTTGTAATATCATCATTAAACTTTTCTTCAATTAAGTATTCTTCAATTTCAGCAATCATTTCATCAGTAGGAGCAACTTTATCATCATCAACTTCTTCATCAAAATCATAGTTATTTTCTGTAGCATCATTACGTTCTACTAATAATGCTAAGAAAGTTTGATTGCCACTTGAGTATTCTTTTGGAGCTAATGTATAAGTCTTAAAGAAACCATCTTCAGCTTTATTACTTAATGTAGTAAATAATTGTGAAGAAACGTTACTATTAATCTCAGTTGCTTCATCTTTTGTAAAGTTATATTTCACATATGGATTTTGATCATCCTCTGGTAAGTCAATAAACTTAATTACTTTTCTTACTTCTTGAATTTGATCACCTGAACTATTTACATATTCAAAAGTTTTATCAACAAATTCGTAGTTAACGCCTTCTTTTAAAACTTGATATTCAGGTAATAAATTATTATCAGCATCAAAATACTTTGTAGCATCACCACCAAGATAGTAAGCGTTCATGTAATTGTACATATTGATAAATGCTTGTTGCACTTCAACAATTGTCATGAAAATTGTATCAGTAGTTTTTTCAATACCAAATGCTAGAATTTGATTAGTGATTTCGGTGATTTGAGCTTTAGCATCAGCAATAGCAGCTTCTTTTTCAGCTTTTTCAGCATCACTTAAAGTACCGCCTGCGATTTGTTCTTCATAACCTTCAGCCATATCTTCTAAAGCAGTAATATCAGCAAGCAAGCTAAGACGCTTTGCTTCTTTTTCAGCATTTACCCAACCATCAGAAGTTAGTTTTGCTGTATCAATACCAAACTTTGCCATAACTTTTTTAGCAAGATCACTAGTATTAAAACTAATTGTTAATGCTTTGGCAGTTGAAGTATATAATTCTTTTTCCATTTCTGCATAGCCAGCAGCAAGTTCTTCAGCTGTATAACCCTTTTCAGCAATATATTCAGCATAAGCTTTCTTTGCATAGACATTACGACGATATTCTAAATCAAAATATGCATCAGTATCATCTTCATCGTAGCCAGCTACTAATAATTTATCTTTGTATTCAGCTGCTTTTTCATCTTTTTCTTCTTTTGTTAACTCTTCAGCGTCTTCACCATAAATTAACTTTTCAACAAAAGCTTTATATTCAGCACTTGTTCTGTCAACTGAAATATCTTTTAATAAATCCGTATCAATAAGAGTTGTCATTTCTGATACGCCGTAGCTATATTTCATGTTAGTGTATAGTTTATCATTTGATAATTGATAAGAACCAAAGTTCGCATATACGTCCTTAGGATTATCAATTTGTGGGTTTGCTTTTGGTTTTGATGCAATAGCAATGATTACTGTACTAATTGCTACAACAATTAAACCGATAATAACAGGTAAAGCAACTCGTAAAGCGCTCTTCCCATCCATTGATGTTGTTTTTTTCTTACTCATGATTTTAATCTCCTTTATATTCATGAAATAGTGTTGCATAGTTCCTAAAAAAAAGGACTACACTTTTTATAGCACTCGTATTATACCAAATAATGAAAAAAAGCTCAACTGACTTCGCTAATTCTTCATATAAAGTTCAGATTGATATGACACGATGCCAAGATACCTATCTATAATACCAAATTTTACACTTTTTTGCAAATATTATACTAATATATTATTCATTTTTTAAGATAGTTTCATGCCTTCTAGGCAATAATAATTAACTTTTTGTTTAGTGTTTGCGTACTATATTACAGGAAGGAGGCACACTATGAACCAAAATCGTCAAGAATACGGTTATGCATTTATTCTTGTTTTATTCATATTACTAGTTATTATTGGTGCTTGTTGGGCATTCTAAGATATTTTTAATTAAAACAAGATGACATCTTTCAATAAGCAGGGTACGCCTGCTTTTTTGATTTAACCCTTAATTAGCTATTACTCTTGATAATTTGTTATATATGAATTGATAAAAAATATAATCTATGTTATAATTATTAATTAGAGGTAGACTACTATGAAAGTAATTGTATTAGCAAGTGGCTCAAAAGGAAATGCCACCTACATAGAAACAAACAATACCAAGATTTTAATTGATGCTGGTATTAGTTATTCGCAAATCAAGCAACGTTTATCAGCATCTGGCATCTTTTTAAATAAACTCGATGCTTTATTCGTTACTCATGAACACACTGACCATATCAAGCACTTAATTCCGGTTCTTGAGAAAACCCAAGCAAAACTATTTATTAACCAAAAAAGCTATGAGCGACTTGATGCCGGAACGCGCACCAATCTAATTGGTTACAATATTACTTTTATTGAAGCCGATCACAAGTATACGGTTAATAAGATGATTGTTGTTCCTATGCAACTTTACCATGACGCAGCAAACACTTTTGGCTACTTAATAAAAGATGGCCAAAACACAATAGGCTATGTAACAGATACTGGTTATGTTGATCCCAAATACTGGTCACTACTTAGCCACATGCAAGTTCTAGTAATGGAAGCTAATCACAATGTAGAGATGCTCCTTAATAGTAATCGCCCATGGCTCTTAAAACAACGGATTCTATCCAATCATGGGCATTTATCCAATGAAGAGTGCTATGATGTGCTATCACGAATTATTAGCGATGAAACTTGTTCAATCATTTTTGCTCACTTATCAGAAGAATGCAATACGGAAGATGCCGTTTGGACAAGTATGGAACCGCTCTTGAGCAAACATCGGATTAAGTTTTACATTGCTAAGCAACATATCCCCACTGACATTGAGGTAGCCGCATGATAAAAATAGTATGTGTTGGTAAAATAAAGGAAAAATATCTAACTGACGGCATAAATGAATACATGAAGCGTATGAGCGCGTTTGATAACGTCCAATTAATTGAAGTTAAGGAAACTAATAACAAAACAATCAGTCAAAATATGCAAGCAGAAGCAAAGGCAATTCTTGAAAAGATTGCTGATTCCGAATTTGTCTTTACTTTAGAAATACTAGGGCATGAATTAACAAGCCCTGAGCTAGCTGAATTAATTAGTTCAAAGAAAACCTATGGTTTTTCTAAACTGACCTTTGTTATTGGCGGTTCCAATGGTCTTGATGAAAGTGTTACAAAACGTAGCAACTATGCACTTTCCTTCTCACATTTTACTTTTCCCCATCAGTTAATGCGCTTAGTCTTAACTGAACAATTATATCGGGCTATGACGATAATAAATAATCAAGAATATCACAAATAGAAAGAGGTATATTATGGATCTATTTTACAAAATTGCTTTTATTGCTATTAACTTATTTTTCTTAGTAGCATACTTAGTTAATGTTATTATTAACATTATTCGTGACTTAAACAGTAAGAAAACTTTAAAAACCAACCCTAAAACAATTGACGCTTCAGTAAAGGATATTCGGGTAACTAAGAAAAAAATCTACATGGTAGTAGAATTTAATAGCCCAACTAATCTAGTATTATTCAGTCACACTTATGAATTTTCACCTGCTGAATGGCAGAGCAACACTTATGAGATTGGTCAACAAGTAACCCTTCTTTATAATGAAGTTAAAGATTTGAAAAGAGTACGTAATTTCCCTCTTTTAATCAGCGGTAAGAAGATTGGACTTGAAAGTGGTCCTCTATTTACTAATTGCTTAATGCTTATTGTTCCTTTATACTGCTCTTATACAGCAATATCGGCTGTTGTTAAAGAACCCGCGAAAAAAATCACCGAGTTATGGAATGGCATGGGTACAATGTACGTTTTCTTAATCTTAATTATCTATACTGTATTATTGAGTTATTTAGTTGAAAGTTTAATATCAGCCCCAAAAGCTGACAACTACGCATATCTAAAAATATACGGAATGCATGCCAAAGCACGAGTTATCACTTTTAAATTAGGTGGCTCTAAGAATAATCGTGGTTTTAAAGAATCACGCATGACAATTGAGTATTCGACTAATAAAGGTGAACAAATGAAAACTACTTTAGGTTCTTACATGTATACCGAGACACAAGAAGAATATATTGATATTATCTACGACGAAAAGAATCCTAAAAATGTTGTCTATTTGAAAAAGTAATATGAATAAAAGATTAGAAATGAAACCCTTTAAACTTGTATCACCTTATCAGCCGATGGGTGATCAACCAGAAGCCATTAAAACTTTAGTAGAAAACTTAAGAAATGGCATAAAAAAACAAACGCTTCTTGGTGCAACCGGAACTGGTAAAACTTTTACGATTGCTAATGTTATCGCTGATGTTCAAAAACCAACAATAATTCTTGCTCATAACAAAACCTTAGCTGGCCAGTTATATGCGGAATTAAAAAGTTTTTTCCCCGAAAATAGTGTTGAATATTTTATTTCTTATTATGATTACTATCAACCCGAAGCATATGTTCCTAGTAAAGATATGTACATTGAGAAAGATTGTAGTATTAACGATGAAATAGATCAAATGCGTCACGCCGCTACTTCAAGTTTGCTCGATCGCCGCGATACTATTATTATTGCGAGTGTTTCTTGTATATATGGCATTGGTGATCCCGATGAATATCGTAAGTCAATGTTATCGCTTCGAAAAGGGCAAAAGTTAAATCGTGACACCCTTTTAGAAAAGTTAGTAGCAATGCAATTTTCACGTAACAATATTGAGTTTGGCCGTGGTACTTTTCGGGTAAAAGGTGACAATGTCGACATTCTACCAACATATGAAAAAGACGAAGCCATTCGTATTACATTCTTTGATGATGAGATAGAACGAATTTGCACCTTTGATACCGTAACTGGTAAAATTCTAACAATATCGGAAATTATTACTCTTTTCCCTGCAACTCAATTTGTGATGAGCGAAGAAAAGAAAGCCGAAGCCTTAGACCGAATTAGAACAGAACTTTCCGAGCGCATCAAATTCTTTAATGATAATCATATGCCCCTAGAAGCTGAACGCATCGCTCAACGTACTAGATATGATTTAGAAATGATGGAGGAGGTAGGTTTTTGTAGTGGTATTGAAAACTACTCGCGCCACTTAGGTCTTCGTAATGAAGGGGAAACTCCTTATGTTTTGTTAGACTTCTTCGACAAAGACTACTTAATGGTTATTGATGAATCGCACGTTACAATACCACAAGTGCGTGGTATGTATAATGGTGACCGTAGCAGAAAAACAACACTTGTTGATTATGGATTCCGACTACCGTCAGCTCTTGATAATCGCCCCTTAAAATTTGAAGAATTTGAAAATAAAATTAATCAAGTAATCTATGTTAGTGCTACTCCTGGTGATTTTGAAATGAGTGAATCTTACCAAGTGGTTGAACAAATTATTAGGCCCACTGGTCTTTTAGACCCCGTTGTTGAAATAAAACCTACTTTAAATCAAATTGATGTAATCCTTGATGAATTGCGTAAGCAAATTGCCCGAAATGAAAGAACCTTAATTACAACCTTAACAATAAAGATGAGTGAAGATTTAACTAAATATCTCAAAGAAATGGGAATTAAGGTTGCTTATCTACACTCTGAAATAAAAGCCTTAGAGCGTTTAGAGATTATTAGAAAACTCCGTCAAGGGGTCTATGATTGCATTGTCGGAATTAATCTACTTCGTGAAGGTTTAGATATTCCAGAAGTTAGTTTGATTTGCATTATTGATGCTGATAAGGAAGGATTCTTACGCAGTGAACGTTCATTAATCCAAACAATAGGGCGAGCTGCACGTAATGAGCATGGTCGCGTAGTCTTGTTCGCTGATAAGATTACTGATTCGATACAAAATGCGGTATCCGAAACCTACCGAAGACGTATTATTCAAGAAGAGTATAATATTAAAAACAATATTACTCCTACCACTATTCGCAAAGATATTAGTGAAAGCATCCAAATTACAAAAGAAGTCACTGATAATCAAAATATTGATGGTGAAGTGATTAAACAAATGAGTACTATTGAAAAACGTAAATTAATTGCAACACTTGAAAAACAAATGAAAGAAGCAGCGAAGAATCTTAACTTTGAAGAAGCAATGATGCTACGTGATGCTATTCTAGAAATTAAAACCGAAATATGAGGTAATTAGTATGACTGTTAGAAAGGAAAAAGTAATTATTGGCTTATCAGGAGGAGTAGATTCCAGTGTAGCTATCATTAAACTACAAGAAGCAGGTTACGATGTTGAAGCAATGTTTATGCGTAATTGGGATGCCACCACTAATAATGACTTTTTTGGTAATCCAACAGTCGCTGATGATATTTGTCCTCAAGAAGTTGATTATCAAGACGCTCTAAAAGTGGCCAATCAATTAGGTGTGAAACTACATCGGGTTGATTTTATTACTGAATATTGGGATGCTGTATTTAGTTATTTCATCTCTGAGTATGAAAAAGCTCGTACGCCTAATCCTGATATTCTTTGTAATAAAGAAATTAAGTTTAAAGCCTTCTTAAAGAAAGCAGAGGAACTTGGTGCTGATTACATTGCTATGGGACATTATGCAAGAGTTATTCATGGTGAAAAAAACTACTTATTACGTGGTCTTGATGATAACAAAGATCAAAGTTATTTTTTGTGTCAATTAACCGGAAAACAACTAAGTAAAAGTCTCTTCCCTGTTGGTGAAATGTTAAAAAGTGAAGTACGAAAAGTTGCCAATGAATATAACTTAGCAACTGCCAACAAAAAAGATTCCACTGGTGTATGTTTCATTGGTGAACGTGATTTCCATGAATTCTTAAAAAACTATATTCCAGCAATGCCTGGTGACATGATGACTAGAAATGGTGACATAGTTGGCAAACATGATGGTGTAATGTATTACACAATTGGCCAACGTAAAGGTTTAGGAATTGGCGGACCCGGTGATGCTTGGTTTGTTATCGGTAAAGACATTAAGCAGAATATTCTTTATGTTGGTCAAGGAAGCGAACAAGAATTATTATTTGCTAATCGAATTATTGTCAAAGATGTTAACATTATTAATGATCGCTTTGCTAGCGGCACTGAGATGACAGCAAAATTTCGCTATCGTCAAAAAGATGTTCCTGTTATTGTTAATTGGCTAGATGAAGCTACCCTAGAGGTAAGAACAAAAATTCCTACGAAAGCAATTACCCCTGGTCAAGCATGTGTATTATACAATGGTGAGTATTGCCTAGGTGGTGGCACAATAGATGAAGTCTTTATGGACAATATTAAAAGAATGTATTAAA
>CAYJAQ010000022.1:0-8302 GCA_964368275.1 uncultured Staphylococcaceae bacterium | reverse complement strand
GGTGGTGGCACAATAGATGAAGTCTTTATGGACAATATTAAAAGAATGTATTAAAGTTCAAACGCTGTTTGAACTTTTTTTCCTTTATTAAATGTTATTCGAATTCATTTATGGTATAATAGCAGTACTGAAAGGAGTACACTATGAAAGTTACCGGAACCATTTCTCGTATTAATTTTTACAATAAAAAAAACGGCTACACTGTGGCTCTTTTCGATTTAGAAGCAGAAGAATATAGTATTGCTAAAAGAAAAAGTCACCTAATTGGCAACCGCTTAACCGTTGTTGGCATCTTTGATCGTTTAGCTCTTCCCGAAGAAGAATACACACTAAATGGGGAATTTGTGAAAGACCCAACCTATGGCTTGCAGTTTCATTTTGACACATTTGAACGTAAAAATCTTTACACAGAAAGCAGTGTTATTAATTATTTGTCAAGCGAAATTTTCCCAGAGATCGGTGAAAAAACAGCGAAAATTATCGTTAAAAAACTTGGTGTAGATGCTATTGATAAGATTGCGAAAGACCGAACTATTCTAGATGGCTTAGGGATTAATAGCAAAAAAGCTGATACCATTTATAGTATTGTTATTGAAAATAGAGCTAATGAAGAAACCATTTTATTCTTTATACAATATGGTATTTCCATGGATACTTGCCATAAAATCGTAGCCCGTTTGGGGATTAATGCGGTTGAAATGGTGAAGGAATCGCCCTATATTTTAATGGAAAAAATTGACCATTTTGGCTTTCTAAAGAATGATGCTTTTGCTTTAAAAATGGGAATTGCCAAAGACTCAGATGTAAGATTAAAAGCTGTTATTAAGTATACCCTAAAGCAATACATTTATTCAAGTGGTAATAGTCACATTGATCGTCATAGTTTAATGCAATTATTGACAAAATATTTGCGTGACATTGAAGCTATTCCCTATGAGCGTTTTGAGGAAATATTGAAGATTTTAATCAAAGATAAACAGTTATATATGAATAATGATGGTTGGCTTTTTGATTATGAATTATATGAAAAGGAAAATAAACTAGCTCAAGTAATTGTCAATAAGCTTCAAAGTATCGGTAGTTCCGTGCGTTCTTTTACACCAAATGATATTGAAGAAGCATATCAAGCAGTTTCCTTAGAGAATGATATTACTTTAAGTGACATGCAAAAAACCGCCGTAAAGAGTGCTTTTTTGGAACCAATTATGATTATTACTGGTGGCCCCGGAACAGGTAAAACAACTATTGTCAAGACAATTCTTCGGATGTTTGTGAAGTTAATGAATGACAATAGCACCGTTCTAGAGCGTGTTGCTTTGCTTGCCCCAACTGGTAGAGCAGCAAAACGACTCAAGGAAACTTCAAATATTGATGCTCAAACTATTCATAAATATCTTGGTTACGCAGGCGAAGGCTATTTTGCTAAAAACGCTGATAACCCTACCGAGGAAGAATTAATAATAGTTGATGAGGCTTCAATGATGGACTTACCCCTTGCATATCAATTATTAACAACAATAAATAAAAACGCACGAGTTATTATTGTCGGTGACGTTGATCAGTTACCTTCAGTAGGCCCTGGTCAAATTCTAAAAGATTTAATTGATTGTAAAGAGATTAGTACAATTCGCTTGAAAAAAATTCATCGTCAAGCGGAGAATTCACAAATTATTAGACTTGCTCATGATATTAATGATGGAATAATCTCCGAAAATATTATGACAAAATTTACTGATCGTTCTTTTATTCCAACCGACAATGAACATCTAATGGAAATGCTGATTGATCTTGTTGCCCTTGCCATCAGCAAAGGAAAGGACATCAAAAAAGATATTCAGATTCTAGTACCAATGTACCGTTGTCAACTTGGCATAAATGAGATTAATACTCGCCTTCAAGAAGTTATTAATCCTTTAAATAATCGCCCTGAATTAAAGCGAACTGGTGAACAATACCGTGAAAACGATAAAGTAATTCAACTAGTTAATCGGAGTGAAAAAAATATCATGAACGGCGATATTGGAGTTGTTGATCACTTCATCTATGCTGATGGTGAGATTCGCGGATTAAGTGTAGCTTATGATACTGGAATGGTTGATTATACAATTGATGAATTAGATGATATAAAACTTGCTTATGCCATAAGTGTTCATAAAGCCCAAGGCAGTGAATTTGATATGGTTATTATGCCAGTATCTTCTAATTACTCTTATATGTTAAAACGCAAGTTAATTTACACTAGTGTTACAAGAGCGAAAAATTTACTAATCTTAATGGGGGATATTCGCATATTACAATTAGGCATAAAAAAGATTGAACAAAATCGTTCTACTATTTTACTTACAAAAATAAAATCTTTGTTAAATAGTGATGTCGCAATAATTGATGATGCAAGTAGTGCTTTTTCAACAATTGGTGAACATGAATATGGCGAAATATCACCATATGATTTTGAAAAAATTGCTAGTGATACTAATAAAAAAGTGAGCAAAAATAATGTTGATTTAAATAGTATTTTAGGTGAACACGAATTTGAAGATTTCTAGTATAGTTTAATTTATTTAACTAATAATATTATTGCTAGAATTAAGCGATCTACTATTTTTAGGTTGACAGGTGCGCACAGTTCAGATACTTATCAATTATGATTGCGTTCATATGCTAGCAACTTTAAACAGTAAGAGGTGATATAATGAAATCAACAGTGGCTCTACACTTTGCAGGGGCATTAATGATTTTAGGTTTTGGCATTTACGCAGCTAATAGTGACAAAATTAAAAGCATGATGGGAAAGCTAAAAGCTAAAGAATGTCAAATGATCGAAAAGTTTAAAGACAAACTGGAATCAGATTGTGAGTGCGGCACTTGTGGCTGTAAAGACAGCAATTAAGCCAAACTTCCCAGCTATGGAATTAGCCTAATTTGAACCAGACAAGTAGTTAGAGAAATTATACTTTTTAACTGCTAGACCAAACTAACACTAGTTTGGTCTTTTTTTGTATATTAAAAGAAGCCCGCTAGGACTTCTTCAAAGTTAAATTTTAGGGACATATAATGTCTTACGATCAATAGTTGGAATAGGGCTAGTCCGTTCTCCTTTATCGGTTTTACTAATCTCAGTATTCATAGCATTTAGTTTTGAATCTGTCAGATCTAAGAAATAAATCGCATATGCTTCAGCCATCATCGGTATTTTTGGGCTTCCATGTTCTAGTTCACCATGATGTGAAACGATTAAATGTTCTAATGCAAGTACTTCTTCTGTGCCAATATAGTTCAATTTAAGAGCCATTTCATGTAACATTTTGATGCCAATAACAATGTGACCAAGCAAATTACCATCAATGCTATACTCTGGTGATCTTACTTCCGTAAATTCTACAGTTTTACCAATATCATGAATCAAGATGCCTGCGTATAATAAATCTTTATTTAAACTAGGATAGTTTTCTAAATAACCATCAGCCAGCTTTAGCATTGAATATGTATGATGGCCTAAACCATTCATATAATTATGATGCATTGTCATCGCAGCAGGATATGTAAAGAACTTCTCTTCATTCTCCTTGATTAATTCTACCACAATATTTTTTAAAATGGTGTTTTCAATTCTTTTAATATACTTCTTGATTCCTTCTCTTATCTCTTGCTCGGAAATTGGTGCAGTGCGATAAAAGTCTTCCAAATTAACATCACTTGGTGCAGCGCTTATTTTATTAATAATTATTTGTTTCTTTCCTGCATAATCATTAATCTTTGTTTCCAAAAAATATACTTTACCTTTTTCAAGATTATCAATAATACTAGTACTCCAAATACGAGCATCAGCATTATCAGTGCCATCGCTAATTACTAAACTATAATATGGTGTTCCATTAACAGTATAACTCAAGCGATAGTCAACAACAAGAGCACAAAATTGAGGACATTCACCAACTTTTAAGTTTTTGAATTTAATATTTACCATTAAATTAGTCCTCCATTTTCTAATTTTTGATATTCTGATTTTGTTCTTAATAAAATCATTTTTACATTTTCGCCTATTTCTTTTCGTAATTCTTGTTTTTCAAATTCACCCATATTATCAATTACTAAGTTGGCCATGTTCATTTCAACCAATCTTTTGTAATCTTGATCATACATAATCTTAAGTTTCAGTAACTCATCGTTGTGTTTAGGTTGCTCTAAAGTTTTAGCAACAACTTCTTTTATTACTTTTTCATTATCATTTTTAGGTTCTAGGGTTTCTTCTTCAAGATTAGGCACTACAACATCAGAACGTTTTCCACTTCTTGCATGTTGTAAATCGTCAATAGGTGCCGTATCGCTTGATTTAATAATGCCCTTAACAGCTAGCATCTTCTTAGCTTCTTCCGCAAGCTCAGTATAATCATTTTTAACTTCTTCTAAGATTACTTTATGACGAAGACCTTCCATAATTTCAGTAATAAATGGCCCCGTTTTACCAGAAGCAAAGGTAATTATGTCGTTACCTTTAAGAGCCATATCACTGATACTAGTAATAGGCATACTTCGGCCAATTGATTCAATATAACTCTTTTGACTAGTTATCTCTTGATCAATGCAAGTGCGGATGCGATCAACTGATAACAATAAATCAACTCCATAATCAAAAACATGTAATTTATTTATATCATCTTTACCGATTTGATCTAATGCTTTCAACATAATCTTTAGCTTAGCTAGTTCGATTCGGTCAAAACAAGTATTAGCAGGTATTCCATTATTAAGAAAATAACAAAGTGCAAACTTCTCTGAAGTATTTAATTTTTTATAACGCTTAGCAACAATCGGTAAACCTTTTTGATAATTATTTAAATGACAGTATACACCTAATTTGACTAATTTTTTAGTAGCTCGTTTTCCATGTTTGCCATCGAATATTTTTAATAATTCAGCTGATACTTTTTGTTCCGCTATTTCACTAGCATATTTAGAAGTGTTTTCAATGCCTGATGCTGTTTTAAAACTCAAGCGAAAACCAAAGCGTGACATCAAAGTAAACGCCCGAAGAATTCGAAGGGGATCCTCACGGAAACGTTTCTTGGCCTTGCCAATTACTCTAATAGTCTTAAAACGCAAATCGCGAGTGCCTTTGCATAAATCAACAATTTTCAAATTATTCGTCATTGCGATAGCATTAATGGTAAAGTCACGACGATTAATATCTACCAATAAACTTTGGGAATAATATTTGGAGCTAGGATGGCGTGATACTGTATAGGTTTCTTCTCTAAAGGTACTTACTTCGAATGAGTATTCACCATCACGAATAACTACACAACCATCTTCAGCAAATTCCATGCTAGCACTCGGAAAAGCTAACTTAATCGCACTCGGAGTAGCACTGGTCGCAATATCAATATCAACAAAATCTTTTTTTAATATATAGTCTCTAGGCATTCCGCCAACGAAATATGCTTGATATGTAAGTTGATGTAATCGTTCAATAATAGCAATACCTTTTTGTAAATATTCTTGTTGATTCATATTACTCCTTTCCCGGGTTATACATTAAATCTAAATAACATAATGTCCCCATCTTCTACAACGTATTCTTTTCCTTCCATCCGGACATGACCGGCTTCTTTTACTTTTAGCGGTGTTCCATATCTCATTAAGTCTTCATAGCTATAAGTTTCGGCTTTAATAAAGCCACGTTCAAAGTCCGTGTGAATAACGCCAGCACACTCAGGGGCTTTCATACCCTTCTTATAGGTCCAGGCACGACATTCTTTCTCACCAGCTGTAAAAAAAGTTGCTAAACCTAAAAGGTCATAAGCTTCTTTAACTAATTTATCTAAACCACTTTCTTTTACACCTAAGTCATCTAAAAACATCTTACGATCTTCTTCATCTAATGCACTTAATTCTTCTTCAATCTTAGCACTAATCATTATGACTTTAGCTTGATCTTTCTTGGCACATTCTTTAACTTTTTCGACATAACTATTGCCACTTGCTATCTCATCTTCAGAAACATTCGCAACATATAGCATAGGCTTCATTGTCAGAAAACTATAATTTTTAATAAAGGCTTTTTCTTCTTTATTCAAATCAGCAAGCCGGGCTGGTAAACCTTTGTTTAAAGCTTCTTGAATTTTCAATAAAATATTATATTCTAAAAGTGAATCACTACCAGGTTCACATTTGGCTTTTTTCTCAATCTTTGGAAGACGTTTTTCAACCACTTCAAGATCAGCAAATATTAATTCATAGTTAATTGTTTCAATATCGCGAACGGGATCTACCGAGCCATCAACGTGAACAATATCACCATTATCAAAACAACGCACAACTTGGCAAATTGCATCAACATCGCGAATATGGGAAAGAAATTGATTTCCCAAACCCTCTCCATGGCTAGCACCTTTAACAAGACCAGCAATATCGGTAAAAGAGAAAGCAGTGGGAACAATACTACGTGGATTAATAATCTTTACAATATTGTCTAATCTTTCATCATGAACTTCAACGACACCAACATTAGGCTCAATTGTCGCAAAAGGGTAGTTTGCTGCTAAAGCCCCTGCTTTTGTTATTGCATTAAAAAGTGTTGATTTTCCGACATTTGGAAGGCCAACGATACCTGCTGTCAAACCCATATTTGTTTCTCCTTTATATTATTATTATCATAGCTACTATTAACACTATTCTTAGCATAATATTAGTAGCAATAGTACGTTTATTAGTAAAATAACTAATACCTAAAAGTAGATGTAAGATAAATGAACCTACCAAAATTAAGATAAACGGTAATGTATTGTGTGAAATACTTGCAAAGAATGAAAAGCAAATATACTCTAACACAACTGATATTAGTGCTTGAACAACAATCATACCTTTGGTATTTAGAAGAGTGTTTTCGTCAATAGCGGAAATTAACCATTTTCGGAATACGATTTCTTGAATGTATGCGTATAAAACTAGTATCACAATTACCTTAAAGTAAGACATTGAATTTTCAACTATTACCTCAGCATTTGGTGCTAACAAATAATCTTTAAAATATGTAGGAATAAATATTAAATCAGTATACTTAGTGATAAACGCCATTCCAACAGCAACAACTATTCCAATTAAGCCTGTTATTACTAATGTTTTGCGCTCTACCAGTACAAAGTCTTTTTTCAAATTTTTGTAATTAATGATAAAGAGGATTATTGCTAAAACAATGCTCGATATAAGCAATGCATTGACGGTTGCAAAATACGTAGCTGCTTGAGGAAAGGGCGAACCTATTTCACCAAATTCAATTTCCGGGTACATTCTACTAAACATATTAGCGAACAAAATGCTGCACACACCGTTTAATAAAAAACCGCAACCCAAGTAAACTAATAAATTAACTTTAAACTCAGCGCCTTCGTTTACTGGTTCAATGCCAGTGCGCATGATTTCTGCAATCTCTTCACTATGCTCACCACATCTAGTGCAATACTCTTCATTGTTATTCAAAATGCGAAAACAATTACGACATCTAACCTTCATAACATTGCTCCAAATCTTTCTTATTATATATAGTATTATACCATAAGTTGATAAAATAATAAAGTTTTTTGTGTATTTTTGTATAGAAAAGGATTAGCCCAAAAGCTAATCCCCAATTATATATTAATCTGTAAAATATTCTGCTAAGTAATCTCGAATAAATGCTACTGATTCTCCATCTTCAACAACGTATGTTTCTACTTGAATTTTTTTCTCAATATGCATGATACTAACATGGTTATACTCATTTAAAACAAATCCAGTATCATTCATACAAACATAAATGCATTTATAAGGATTGCTTCTCTCATTTACGCCACCGCGAAATTTTTTACCTTTACGCGAATCAACATTATAAACACGAACAGCTTGTAGATTTTGCATAAATTCTTCAATATTGGTAATTTCTACATCAACAACAATTTCATCACCAACCCACAAAGGTTGCTCTTTAGCTAGCGGCTTGTATGCTCCCTGGGGTTGTGGAGGACCGCCAGACCCTATCATTTTTAAATTAATTTTAGTAATCTCTTGATCTCTTAAAGGTATTAAGTCAATTACTGCTTCAGCTTTGCATCCAGTCAGTACAAATAAACAAATTGCTATTGTTACTATAAAACTAATTTTTTTAATTTTTCTCATATATCCTCCAATCAATATATCTTTTTTTTTGATTCAACAACAAAAAATAGCAAACGTAGATGTTTGCTTTAATTAATAACTTATTATTTTTATTAACATATCCACATCTACAATGCCATTATAACATATATATATATATATAAGAGAA
>CAYJAQ010000021.1:0-23698 GCA_964368275.1 uncultured Staphylococcaceae bacterium | reverse complement strand
TTAGTTTTAACATTTTGTCTAGTACCATCACTATTAGTGATATAGGCATTACCAGCTTTTATTTGTTCAACATACCAACGGGCATTATCTTCAGTCTTCAAATAAGTATATAAATCATCAATACCCTCTGCTTGATACTTAATCGTTTGTTTAGTTGAACCAATTGTTTCTTTTTCAGCATCAGTATAAATAGTGCCAGTAAAAACTTTATCACCAATTTTTAAGTATTTAGCAAACTTAAAATTGTTAGCATTAGTAAGTGGTTTGTTATCAGCATCGACAACATAATCAGTTAGTGAATCAACCGCCGTTTCCTGAGCCCAAATATTAGGCAAAAAAGCTTCATCAAATACTACTCTAATAACTACACCATTTCCTTTGTTAACTTCAGCGAAGCCCACATAATCGGTGTGTACGAGTGCGTAAGCACGCCCCGCTTTGTCTTCTTCCTTTTTAGGATCATCATCAACGATGTCCCCATTATCTTTACAACCAGTAAGGGTAAATAAAGATAGCATTAAAAATAAATATAAAACTTTTTTCATAAGCATTCTCCTTATATAATATAAATATATTTATTTATATTATGGACAACTTAATGAAAAATATTCATAAAATGCTATACAAATTAATATTTTTAAAACTATTTATTTTCTATCCTTGTTTTTTTATCATCGTTATATCCAACTCCAAAATTAAGCCCTTTTTCTTTAGCAAGTAACGTTGCTTTCAAAGCAACAACACCAGATCCTTGTTGATTAAGGGCAATTAAATTATCAATTGTTAGTATAGTTTGCTTTTTCCCATCTACATATATACCATCAACATCTTTATATAGCATACATTTTGCATTGCCAAACATACTTGCTAGATAAAGAGCAGTGTAGTCACCACCGCCACGACCTAATGTGGTCCACTTTTTTTGTGGTGTTACACCTTGAAAGCCAGGAATAATTACTATTCGACATTTACCAAACATCTCATTAATCTTCTTTTTACTCATAAAAATAATATTAGCATCACCAAATGTCTCATCCGTAATAATTGGCATTGTTTTAGCATTTAAAACAATACTCTTGTAATGATTCCACTTAAAATATCGTTTTAAATCATGAGCAACTTTTAATTCACCTTTTACTAGTTTTTGATCCTTTTTTTGATTAGTTAGTTTTTGGTATTTTTCATCTAATTGATCAGTTATACCTTTATACGCCGAAACAACAATAATAAAATAATTATCTTGATTAAATACTTTTTCAACTTCAGCTAAAATATCACTAAAGTTGAGAGCTGATTTTAGGCGACTCCCTCCCCATTTTTGAATTATAATCATTAATTATCTCTCCTATGTTAAAATATGCAAGAAATAAAAAATGGTTTAAAGAATAGTTAAATTCTATTTCAATTTGCTTCAATAATTTTTACTTTTTAAAAGTAAAAAGATTCTGTCAACAGACAGAATCATATTATTTTTCAAGTTCTTCAATTTGTGCAAGGAAAGCATCTTCGCTTATCACTTTGACACCTAACTCATTAGCTTTAGTAAGTTTGCTGCCAGCATCACTACCAGCAACTACAAAATCAGTTTTTTTAGATACGCTACTAGAAGCACGGCCACCATATTTTTCGATTAAAGCTGTTGCCTCCTCACGTGTTAGCATTTCTAGTTTGCCAGTAAGAACAATACTCTTATTAGCAAATATCTGATTATTATTGCTTTCGGTTTTACTTATTGGATCAATCCCAACCGCTTTTAAATCATGAATGATTGCTAAGTTCTTTTCATTATTAAAGTAATCAACAATGCTTCTTGCCATAACTTCGCCAATATCATTAATACTTAGTAGTTCATCATAGCAAGCAGCAGCTAAATCAGCCATTGTTGCATATTTTTTTGCTAAGTTTTTAGATGCTTTACTGCCAACGAAACGAATTCCTAAACCAAATATTAGTTTATCTAAAGTGTTATTTTTACTATTTTCAATTGCTTTTAGTAAATTATTTACTTTGGTTGGACCAAAGCGCTCTAAATTAACTAATTCTAATTTATATTCTTTTAAGTGATAAATATCAACAATATTTTTTAGATAGCCTAAATCATATAACTGTTCAATCTGTTTTTCACCTAAGCCATCAATATCCATTGCTACTCGACTAGCAAAATGAATAATTTGTTCTAAGCAGCGGCCACCACATTCACTATTAACACAGTAATGGTCGGCTTCAGTATCTTTCTTCACTAGTAATTGCCCACATTCTGGACAATGAGTAATCATTTGGAAAGGCTTTAAATCCGCTTCTCGCCGTTTTAAATCAACACTAACTACTTCTGGTATAATCTCACCGGCTTTACGCACATTGACATAATCACCAATACGGATATCCCGTGAAACAATAAAATCTTCATTATTAAGTGTAGCACGTGAAACTGTTGTCCCTGCAATAATCACCGGATCCATCACAGCATTTGGAGTAATCATTCCTGTTCTACCTACTGTAAAGATAATATCACGAAGTTTGGTTGTCGCAATAACGGCAGGGAACTTATAAGCAATTGCCCACTTTGGTACTTTTACAGTATAGCCTATCTCATCATACCAATCAAGCTCATTGACTTTTATTACAATGCCATCAGTTTCATAAGGTAACTCTTTTCTTTTTGTAGCAAAGCGTTCAACATAGGCAATTACTTCATCAATATTTTGACACTTTTCATAATAAGGATTAACACTAAATCCCATCTTTGTTAAGAAGGTCATAACATCAGATTGATAGTGAATATCGTAACGCTCAGGATTGACAAGGGTGTAGGCGAATTGATCAAGTCGCCGTTTCTTAGTAATGCTTGCGTCTAATTGACGAAGGCTTCCACCAGCCGCATTACGAGGATTGGCAAATAAGTATTCCCCTATTTTTTCTCGTTCTTTATTGATACTCTCAAAGACATCTTTGCGCATGTAAACTTCACCACGAACTTCCATGCTTAAATGTTCATTTAACACCTTTGGTAAGCTTGCAATTTGAAGCATATTTTTCGTAATATTTTCACCAATTAGACCATTTCCACGAGTAGCTCCTAGTGTTAACAAACCATTATCATAATGAGCAGTTGAAGCAATACCATCAATTTTTAATTCACAAGTATAGGTAACTGCTCGTTTGATACTCTTATATATACGCTCATCAAACTCCCGTAGTTCATCATAACTAAACGCATTAGCAAGTGATAACATGGGATGAGTATGCTCAATAGCATCCAAATCTAATTGTAAATAGTCTCCGACCTTTTGAGTTGGACTATTGGGTAATATTTCATTGGGATATTCTTGCTCCAATTGTACTAATTGACGCAATAAGCTATCATATTCAAGGTCAGTAACAGTAGGACGATCTAAAACATAATATTCATAACCATATTGATTTAGTGTATCTACTAAATGTTTAATCTGAGCTTTAATATCCATCTTATTCACCTTCTGTAATGAATTCTATTATTTTGGATGTTATCTCTGGTTCATGATCTGTTCGTAACATCATATGACCAATATCTTTGATAACAACAAGTTCACTTTTAGGATTAGTACAATCTTTTAGACATTTCTTAACGGAAGCATAGGGAACCATTTCATCTAAGTAACCCCAAATAATAAGAGTAGGTGGCGTGATTGGCCCTGAAAATTTGTTATAGTATTGGACTATTTTACAAAAAGCATACCCATTATCTAGTCTAAATTTTTTAATAATTCTTTCTTTACCAAAGCGGAAAGCAAAATTATTACGCTGTTTAAACTTTTTATGTTGTTCTTTCTTTTCCTCTTTAGTTAAATCACTATTTGTTTCTATTTGATACCAACGATTCATTTGATTAATCAAAAACTTGGTAAACAAGTATTTACAAGCAGGGGTTAAGAGAATCATTTTATTCACTGGGTAGCGTGCTGCGATTCCGCGCGCAATTGCACCTCCTAAGGAATAACCAATGATATCTACTTCATCATATTCTTTATATATATCTGCTATTGTTTTTTCAACATAGATTAGCACGTTCTCATAAGTAAAGTCTTTAATATTATCATCAGGACCTGAACCTGGTAAACCTAATAGAAAAACTTTATCATAGTATGGAGCTAATTGATCAGGGAGATTACAAAAATCATCCGTATATGATAAATAGCCATGAATAAAAACAACAACTTTCATATATTCTCCTAATATTTAGTAATTGATGGATGGTTTTTAAGAATCTTTCGTAAACTATGATCTTTGTCAAATAAGATCTGAATTGTCATATCATCAATAGTAATAACGATACCTTCACCGAAATTACTATGATATACGCGGTCACCAACTTTTATTTCACCTGGTGTGCCCGGGTGTCTTTGCATTTGTTCTTCGATATGATCAGTTAACTCCTTGCTGGAAATGTATTCCGTTAAGAAACGTGATTTCATATTCTTCACAATTCGGCCATAGATTAAACGGCGCGTTGCACAAGTCAAATAAATTCGTTCTTTTGCTCTTGTAAAAGCGACATATGCTACTCTTCTTTCTTCTTCTAAATCAGCTTCTTCTCGAAGAGCAGGAAAAATACCTTCTTCTAAAGCAGTCACAAATACAACCGAAAACTCTAATCCTTTAATTGAATGAATCGTTGATAAAACTACACAATTATGATTTTGTTTTGTACCAATTGATTCATCTAGGACAATATCATCGAAACCTCTTTTCAATTTCTCTGAATGTTTTAAATCTTCATCTTCAAAACTACGTTCAATCTTATATAGAATTGATTTAAATTCTTTTAAGTTTGCTTCGCGATTTGTTTCTTGATTATCTTCATTTTGAATCATTTCTAAATATCCTGTTTTATCAATCATGATATCAAAGAATTCTTCTAATGGCATTGTATCAATCAATGCTTGCAACTCTAATATTGTCTTTTTAAACTCAACTAGTGCTAGTGACTTAGAAGAGGAATTCTCTTTATGAACTTCTTCAATAGCATCAAATAAACATATGTTCTTTTGTTTCATGCAATCATCAACTTTTTGAATTGTCTTTTCACCAATTCCTCGTGATGGTTGATTAATTATTCTTTTAAAGTGAATCATGTTGTCATTGTCAATGATGAATTTTAAGTAACTAACAACATCTTTAATTTCTCTTCGGCGCAAATAAGAAACGCCACCATATATAACATATGGAATATGATTTTCAATGAAGGCTAATTCAAAGTTACGAGCAACAACATTATTCCGGTATAATACCGCAATATCTTTGTAATCATAACGATCTTTTACAAGTTTACGAATTTCATTACTAACGTAACGAGCTTCATCCTCATAATAATATGACTCATTAACAGTTACATCATTATAAGTGCCCTCAATATCACTAATGAGTTTCTTATCTTCACGCATTTGATTATTGGCAATAACACTATTAGCACCTTTTAAAATAGCATTGGTTGAACGATAGTTTTTATTCAAAATAATCTTCTTAACTTTTTTGAATTCCTCTAAGAAAAGGTACATATTGTCAACGCGAGCACCTCTAAATGAGTAAATACTTTGGTCATCGTCACCAACTGCAAACACATTTTGGGCATCACCTGCTAATAGTTTTACTATTTCATATTGTAAAGCATTGGTATCTTGGAACTCATCAACTAAAATATAGCGATACTTATCTTGATAATGCTTTCTAATTTCAACATTTTCTAAAAGTATTTTATGAGTCAATATTAATAAATCATCAAAATCAACTAGATTATTCTTTTTTAAGTGTTCTTGATATGCATTGTAAATCTTCTCGGAAATACCAAATAATTTGCTTATGCCATTTTTATAGGCACTTATTGCATTCATTGCTGCTTTTGGTGAAAAATATTTGCGTTCAATGTTTTCCGTGCGGTAAATATCATGAATAATCTTTAGTGAATCTTCATCGTCAATTATTTCAAAATTATTACTATAACCAACTACATGAATTGTTTGTCGTAAAATCTTTGCACAAAGAGCATGAATAGTTGAAATACCAACAAAGCGAGCTAATTCACCAACACTAGCTTCGATTCGTTCACGCATTTCATTAGTAGCTTTTTTAGTGAAAGTGATTGCTAAAATATTATATGGTGCAATACCACATTCTTTTATCATGTAAGTAATTCGTGATGTTAGTGTCCGCGTTTTTCCCGTTCCTGCTCCTGCAAAAACTAAGACAGGACCTTCTACCGTCTTTACTGCCTCTAATTGCGAATCATTTAATTTGGTCATATAATCTAACATATTTATACTGTAAAAGATGATTTTAAATTAACAATGCGATTAAAAATCAACTTATTTCCTTTCGAATCATAATCGGTTGCATAATAACCATTACGGACAAATTGGTATTTGTCCCCTGGTTTTGTCATTGCTAAACTCTTTTCAACATAACCATGTTGGATAGTCCAAGAGTTCGGATTAAGTCGTTCTTTGAAATTATCGCTAGATGCTACGCTGTCTAAGATTAAGGGTTCAAATAAATTGAAAGCAGCAGGTATGGCTGTTGAAGCATCCACAAAATGAATTGTTCCATTTGGTTTTCTTTCATTAAAACCACTACCTGATTTAGTAGCTGGATCATATGTGCAATGAATCTCAACAATCTCGCCATTCTCATCATAGATGACTTCATTACATTTAATGAAGTAAGCATTCATTAATCTTACTTCAACATCTTTTGCTAGACGTTTCCAATGTTTGTTTGGTTTTTCAACAATAAAGTCTTCTCTTTCAATATAAATGTTGCGTGAAAAAGTAATTTCACGAGTTCCTAATTCTTCATTTTCATTATTATTTAAAGCTGGAAGGGTTTCGACAACACCTTCAGGATAGTTTGTAATAACAACCTTTAATGGATTGAGAATAGCCATTGGTCGTACTGCTTTCATTTTCAAGTCTTCTCTTAAGAAATGTTCCAACATTGCAAAATCAACTGTTGAATTAATCTTCGATAAACCTGTTGAAATAATAAACTCTTTAATTGACTCTGGCGTAAAGCCACGTCTTTTTAACCCTACTAGGGTTGGCATCCGAGGATCATCATATCCATTAACTAATTTTTCATCCACTAATTGTTTTAAGTACCGTTTGCTCATAATAGCATTGGTAATATTTAAACGGCCGAATTCAATCTGTCTTGGTTTATTAACTACTTCACAGTTATTAATAACCCAATCATATAAAGGTCGATGGTCTTCATATTCTAAGCTGCATAATGAATGAGTAATATTTTCAAATGAATCTTGAAGTGGATGAGCAAAATCATACATTGGGTAAATACACCACTTATTACCTGTTTGATGATGATCAATGTGAATGATTCGGTATAATACTGGGTCACGCATATTGATATTAGGACTAGCCATATCAATCTTAGCACGTAAAGTTTTGGCCCCATTAGGGTACTTACCTTCACGCATTTCCATAAATAGTTTTAGATTTTCCTCAATTGAGCGATTGCGCCAAGGTGAATTTTTACCTGGTTTGGTAGCATCACCGCGATATTCGCTCATTTCTTCTTGACTTAAGTCACAAACAAATGCTAAACCTTTCTTAATTAATAATAGGGCTTTGTCAAAAGTTTGATCAAAATAACTAGAACCATATACCGTAATACGCGGTTCATATCCTAACCATTTAATGTCTTCTTTAATTGCATCAATAAACTCAACATCTTCTTTTACCGGATTAGTGTCATCAAATCTTAAATTGGTAGCACCTGAAAAAGACTTTGCTAGTTCAAAATTAGTAATAATAGCCCGTGCATGACCAATGTGTAAATAGGCATTGGGCTCTGGTGGGAAACGCGTCAAAATATGATCAACTTTTCCCGACTCAAGTTCATTTTTCATTATTGTTTTTATAAAATTAGATGTATCATTCATCATAACTTTCACCTCTAATTGCTATGCTAACAATGTTACTAGCATTAGCGTATTTTTTGTATAGATCAAGTAATAGTGCTTGGTCCTTTTCAATATCATTTTTATCAAAGCAAATTAGCATCACCAAGATATTACTAGTATTAGGCGTAACGGCTGTTCTTTCGGTATCACTAGTCGGAGTACCAAATGGGCCGACAATATCTGTATAAACGGGAATTTTAGTGACATTAATTTTGCCACGATTAATCCCATAATAATCATCTTCTTCCGTTCCTAAGCGAATGTAAATATCGCCTTCTACTTTATCAGCATCAACAACACAAACACTTCGCATTGTTTCAATTGATAGGATATTACCAAGATCAACTATGTCACCGAGTCGATATAAATCTAAACCCTTAACTACTCTTCTAAAAAGCGACTCTGTTGCTAAACGATAACGGCTAGGATCTTTGCCTAATTTTTTATATCCATCACGTGAAACTTTTATTTTTGGAATATTTACAACTTCAAGAATATCACAATAATTATGATATTTGGCCATAACATCACTTAATAATTCATCTACGGCAGTTGTTGTTTGGTTATCAACTTGCATAGTATACGCAATTACTGAAAAATCTGGTAATTTAGTTTTTATTGCTTGACTAATTGTCACTTTCATTTTCAAGTACCTCAATTTGCATAATGAGTGTTTGATACTCTTTCGCTTTTTCCGTTAATTGAAGTAGTTCTTCATGTAATGCGTCGACTCGTACTTTTACTTTTTCAAGCTCATTATATGCATTAGGTAGAATTGCTTCATATTCAGCCATTTCTTTTAAAAGCATAAATACCTTAGCGTTAGTCGCATCGTTGCTTAATACTTCAAAACCATGTTTAGCTACTTCTAGTTCGCGAACATATTGGTCAAGATCAGCTTTTGCTTCTTTGATCTTTTGATCAATTTCTTCTAATGGCAGAGCCGAGAAAGGATCCCGTACAGCAACTTCACGCATATCGCGTAATTCTTTATATGTATTATTTTTTGTTTTAATAATATCTGCTAGAGCATGACGTTTTTCTTTATAGTCATAATAAGCTGTTACAAAGTTTTTATAATTAATATTACCTGTAATGGTATTTTGAATTTTCTTAATGTAGTTTTCTACTTCTTGAATATTCTTGCGTGATTCATTAAATACTCTCTGAAGATTGCGATATTCACTGTCAAGTGCACTCTTTTTTTCCACAAATACTTCTAATGATTTTACTTCTTGGCGAAGCATATTCAAGCGACGTGCTCTTTGGTAAGCTTTATTCTTACTTGTTTCTAGGCTTAATAGCTCTTGTCTAAAAGTTTTTAAATAATCTTCAATATAAAGAGCTTGCTCTTTTGTTGTGTATTCTAGTAGCCGTAAACGAGTGCTCTCATCTTCAATCAATTTGGTATGTTTAAGATAACTCTGATCGAAAAGTGCAAGAAGATTATCTTTAAAATTATCTTTCACAGTTCGGCTTTCAGCTAAATCAATTTTCAATTTATTAATTTGTTCTATACTTACTTCTTGTAGCTTATCTTGTTCTACTGATTGAACTTGCTTTAATGTTGCAATCTGTTCATGGACATTATTTAAATACTGTTCATGGCTGTTATTCATTGCGCGCATTGCTTTTTGTTTGTCTTTCATGGCAACGACAACATAAAAACCTTCATCTAAAGCATACGTACGATATGCATAAATTTCAGCAAGCAATTCAATTGCTGTTTTCTTTTGATAATAAAATTCTTCAATTGCTTTATCTAGTTTGTTTACTTCTTCTTGATATTTTTCGTATAATGTAATACACTCTTCTGTAGCAGCATTGCACTTTACTTCTTGTTCAAAGTTTTTAGTATCAATTTCGGAATAAAGTGAGGCTATCTCACGATCAATTTCATTAATCTTTTCATGAATAGCTTGATTAGCAATCATCATTGCTTCCAAACTTTCCTCATCATTTTGAAGGGATGCAATTTCTTGATCAATGTTATCTAGTTCTTCCCCTAGTTCAATTATCCGGTTACTGCGAATCTCTTCATACATCTCTTTGTATTTTTTCAAATAATAGCCCGCAACGTCAAGTGGCAAACTGCTTTGATAAAGTTGGCGTTTCAGTTCTTCGATTTGACGTTCTTGGCTTTGTAACTTTTGGTATAATTCTTCGTTTTCCAAGATTATTGCTCCTTTCTTATTACATTAAATCATCTAAATTATGATTCTTTTCTTGATGATTAACAATAGCACACTCGGTGGTTAAGAAGATACTAGCAATGCTAACCGCATTAATTAAAGAACTTTTAGCAACTGAAGTAGGATCAATAATTCCGCTTTCCATTAATGAAACTATTTCACCGGATTCGGCGTTGTACCATAAATGATGATTTAGTCGTGGCATAATTTTATTTAAATCGCCACCTGCGTTTTCAACTATTTGTTTAAATGGAGCTTGAAGGGCTTTTTTAAAAATTGTCAATGCTTCAAAGCTATTTTGTAAACTTGTTGGCATATCAAGGGAACTACTAATTTCATAGAACACTTTACCAGCGCCTTCAATAATACCAGAAACGCTAGCAGCCCGCGTTGCATTTAAGGCATCTTCCATTCTTAATTTTTTATCTTTTAATTCTGTTTCAGTGGCTGAGGCAACTTTTATAACAGCTACCCCACTCAAAATTTTAGCGATCCGTTCTTTAATATTATTTTTTTCATAAGTGCTACTTATTGTTTCTAAATCGGCTTTTAATTTATTAACATAGCTAAAAAGTTTGTTTTCATCACCAGCTCCATCAATGATGGTAGTCTCATCTTTAGTAATAATCACTTTCTTCGCACTGCCTAAATTATTAGGATCTGTTTCTTTCGTAAACTCATCAATAATATGAGCATTGGTAACATGAGCTAAATCTTCAAGCATTCGCATCTTCTTTTCACCAAAGCCTGGTGAGCGTGTAACCACGCAATTAAAGACACCTCTAATTTTATTGACAATAATCGCGTTTAATACTTCATTAGCTATATCATCGCAAATAATTATAATGGGTTTGATATTTTTAACAGCAAGTTCTAGATAAGGCAAAATTTCTTGCATGGAGATAATTTTCTTATCAGTTATGAGAACATACGGATTTTCTAATGTTGTTAGCTGTTTTTGTTCATCAGTGACCATATATGGTGACATATAACCTTTGTCATATGAATAACCTTTAACAATCTCGAGTGAATCTTCGAGTGATCGTGATTCTTCAATTGTTATTACTCCATCTATACCAACTTCAGCATATGCTGCACTTATTAGTTTGCCAATTGATTCTGATCCTGATGAAATAATTGCTACTCGTTCTAAATCTTGAAGTGACGTAACAGGAACACTTACTTTATCAAGTTGATCCACTATTTGCTTTTCTAAGTGTGTAAAACCTTTCTTTAAATCAACTGGATTCACACCTTCTTCTAAAGCTTTTACTCCTTCAATAATCAAATTGCTAGCAAGAATTATTGCGGTTGTGGTACCATCACCTACCGCGTCATTTGTTTTTGAGGCAGCTTCAATAATAATCTGGGCTCCCATATTAGCAAACTTATCAGAAAGTTCGATGGCTTTCGCAATAGTAACACCATCATTAACAATGATTGGTGTTCCAAAATCTTGCTCAATAATAACATTTCGTCCCTTGGGCCCAATTGTTACCCGAGTGGCATCATATAAATATTTAATACCTTCTAGCATATTATTACGAGCATCACGAGAAAACTTTAATTCTTTTGCCATCTTATTTCTCCACTATTGCTAAAAGATCTTCTTTGTTACATATATATAACATAGGAGCATCTTCAACTAAAAATAACTGTTTCTTATCAACAATAACAACATCACCAATATTAAATGTAGTCTCATCATTGGCAACAGCTACTATTTCATAATAAACTTTACTTGCTGCTGGAACATATATACCATTTAATGAATTCGTCAGGTCTTTTTCTTTTAAAATAACTTTTCCGCTCATTGGTCTTAGCATAAAAATATTCCTCCCTTATTATTAATTATACCACAATTGCCGCTTCTTTTCAAGTATTCACATATTTATTTTACGAAAACAAAAACCAGCCCTGATTTTTACAGAACTGGTCTTTATATTATTTAATATCTATTTATTTTGCCTTTTTCTTTAAGATTAACTTTTTGATTAATTTACTTATCTCAACAATGACAATAGTTGACGCAGCTAGGCCAAAGCAAATGCCAAGATGAGCCAAATCTAGCTTAACAAGTTTAAAAACTTTAGCCAGTGGTTCAATATAGCAAATGGCAAGTTGTAAGCCAATACCAATCACGAAAGAACCAATTAGATATTTATTTTGGAATAACTTTTTAGTAAATATAGTTCCTTCACTTTTCATGTTAAATGAATGGAATAATTGTGCTGTAGCTAGGGTCATGAAAGCCATTGTATGTCCTAAACGAAGTTCGGTATCACCAGCAGCAACATCAATTGAATGACCAATTAGATAAGCAGCAATTGTTAATAAACCAATCATTGCTCCTTGCCACGCAATCTCAAAACCCATACCATGTGCAAAGAAACTTTCATTTTTGGGACGAGGTTTTTCTTCCATAACATTTTCTTCTACTTCTTCAGTGCCTAAAGCAAATGCTGGTAAGGTATCAGTAATCAAATTAACCCATAACAAATGAATAGCAAGAAGAGGAACACCTAAATCAAGTTTAAAAATTAAAGCTATTAGTGATACCAAGAAAATTGTCAACACTTCACCAATATTACTTGATAATAAGTATTTAACAACCTTTTTAATATTAGAATATATACCTCTTCCTTGGCGTACTGCCTTTACAATTGTTTGAAAATTATCATCAACTAAAACAACTTCAGAAGCTTCTTTAGCTACATCAGTACCAGTAATACCCATTGCGCAGCCTATATCGGCTTTTTTTAGAGCAGGAGAATCATTTACTCCATCACCAGTCATTGCAACTACATGACCTTTACTTTGCCAAGCATCAACAATGCGAACCTTATCTTCAGGTGCAACTCGAGCATATACTGAGTATTTTTCAACATTTGCATATAATTCTTCATCGCTCATGTTGTGCAGTTCATAGCTAGCAAGAGCTAAATCGCCATCACGTAAAATATTTAATTCTTTAGCAATTGCTTTAGCAGTTGAGACATGATCACCAGTAATCATGATTGTTCTAATGCCAGCATTTGTTGCAAGGGCAATAGAATCTTTTACTTCAGGACGAGCCGGATCAATCATTCCAACTAAACCAACAAAAGTAAGATCTTTTTCAATTTCCTCTGAAACAAGTTCTTTAGGTAACTGGTCAAGATATTTAATACCCAAACCTAATACACGGAGTGATTCACTAGCCATTTGTTCATTAATTTCAATTGCTCTTAATGTTTTGTCAGTTCTAAGTGAACGATCAACAACAATATCCGGAGCACCTTTAGTAATGACTAAATATTTACCATTGCAATCTAAGATGACTGTCATCATCTTACGTTCAGAGTCAAATGGTAAATCAGCAATTCTTTTATATTGGGCATACTTAGGTTGTTTAGTATATTTTTGAGCTGCCACTACTAGAGCAATTTCCGTAGGGTCACCAATTTCTTTTAATTTTCCATCAACCATTTCACTTTTTGCATCTGTACAAATTGCGAATAATTCAACTAATTGTTGTTCTGCTTGATTAATGTCAGATGAGAGGGGAACTAAATTATCATTATATACTTTGACAACGGTCATTTTATTTTGAGTTAAAGTACCAGTTTTATCAGAACAGATAATTGAAGCACAACCAAGTGTCTCAACGGCTGGTAATTTCTTAACGATGGCCTTTTGTTTAACCATTTTTTCAACGCCAATTGCTAGTACAACAGTAACAACAGTTGCTAATCCTTCAGGAATCGCCGCAACCGCTAGTGCTATTGCTGACATAAATGCATCAGTCCAGATTGATCCAGATAGAAGCTCCATTCCTAAAACGATTAAGCAAACAAAAATGCAAATAATACCGATAATCTTACCAATCTGATCTAACTTAATTTGAAGTGGTGTTAGGCTATCATCTGTATCCATTAAGGCATCAGCAATCTTACCGATTTCCGTATTCATACCCGTTTCCGTAATAACGGCACGACCTCTACCATAAGTTACATATGTAGATGAGAATAAACAGTTAGTCATATCGCCTAAGGAGATATGTTCTTTAACAATCGGTGCTACTGTTTTATTAACAGCTACTGATTCACCAGTTAGGGCGCTTTCATCTACTTGGAGATTAACTGCTTCAATAATGCGAGCATCAGCGGGGATATAATCACCAGCTTCAATAATAATAATATCACCAGGAACTAATTCACTCGAAGGGATAACAGCAGATACCCCATCACGGAAAACTTTCGCATTAGGTGTACTTAATTTTTTCAAAGCATCTAATGACTTCTCCGCCTTTGATTCCTGAAAAACGCCTAATACAGCATTAATCATTACTACTACTAAAATTACAATTCCTTCAGCCCAATCCTTTAGGACAACTGATGATATAATAGCAGCTATTAATAGAATAATAACAAGGAAATCCTTAAATTGCTCTAAGAAACGGACAATTAATAATTTCTTTTTCTTTTCAGCAAGTTTATTTTCCCCAAATTCTGCGAGTCTCGCTTGAACATCATCTTGCGATAAACCTCTTTCCAAATTACTTTTTTGTTCATTTACAACTTCTTCGTAGGTTTTGCGTGTGCTTTCCATTTTTCCTCCTAAAAAAGACCCCTATTCACAATTGTTAGTAAAAACAATTGGTGCATAAAGGTCTTGCATTTCAAAACTATTGTTTTGATAGTGTATCCGGATCAAAGTCTTGCCTTGTCGTGATGACGAATACAGCCACAGTAATACTGCTGCTACTCCCCTTTACAGGAATATTTTAACAGTTTTATTATACATTATATGTTATAAATTGTCAAGGCATCAAATTATAATAAATTAAAAATTAAACATAATTATACTTGGGAAGAAAATCATCAAAATGCCAATAATTATCATGATAATTCCACCAACCAAATGTGAATACTTAGTAAACTTATTGCTAGTGCCAACAAGTTTCAACGATATAGCAGCAATACTAAAGACAATTAAATCGTCTACTAAGAAGAAAAGAATATATATTAAAGTGTATCCAATACGTCCAGCTGTTGATATGCCATTTAAGGCGAGTACTTCCGTGAACAGAACTGGTAACCCCGCAGAGCAAGCAAGTTCCACCAGATTGACTAAAACAGCAATTCCCGCGATACCAATAATAGCTAGTATTAGACTATCTTTATTAATCGCCTCACGCATCTTCTCCATGATTTTACGTTTTTGTTTAGTGCTTGTTACCTCGCACCCTACATCTTTTTGAACTTGTGCTTTAATGTATTTATAAATATTATAAGCACCTGCCCCAAGAGCAATAATGCCGATAATTACTTGAATAAAGGTAAAACCAATAGCTTCTTCTAATATTTTACCCCAAAGAAGCATTACAATAAAATAGAATACCGCTGATACTATTAAGAAACTTCCCCCTAGTATCCAAATCTTTTTACGATCATTGGTGGGAATAAGCATTGATATTAGGAATATTAATACCCACATTGCACAAGGATTAACACCATCAACAAAACCCATAACAATGGCTATTAGAACTAGTGATGCTTCTTTGACATTAACATCACCTAATATTGGAATATTAACAACATTCATACTGGTTCTATCAAAGTCACTGTCAAGAATTTCTTCACCATTCAAGTACTTTGCCATTATATCTACATATTCAGTAGTTTGATATTTTTCAACATAGTATTCAATATTCTTTTTAACATTACCATTATATCCAGCAAAGCATTTTCCCCCAATTATGGTCATTGGGGTTATATATGGTTGTTCAAATATTTGGACAATTCCCGTTAGTAATCTTTCATTTTCAGCTTTTACTGCACTATCAGCATCATCAACAGTATAACTAATAACTTTAACATTTTCATATTTTGTCGTTATTTCAGCAAGCAATTCTTTTTCTTCAGCACAATGCTGACAAGTGGACTTATTAAAAAAATATATTATTACTTCATTTGTAGATGCTGTAACATTAATAAACGATAAGGAGATTATAAAACCAATTATAGCTAACATCATTAAGATTCTTTTACGCATAGTATATTTCTCCTATAAGTTTCATTAATTCTTTTGGCGATTTTTCACCAATTATTCGTTTAACTTCGCTATTATTATCAATAAATATTGCGACTGGTAAGATTTTGCCAATTTGATAATCATTGACAATATTAGTGTCTTCATCAAAGTCGTATTCAATAACTTCAACTTGAGGGTAGTTCTTAAGAACGTCGCGATAACGTGGACGCATAATTAAACAACTTGGGCACCACATTGAAGTAATAAAAATCATCTTCATGCGATCACCTCTTTCAAAACTTGGATTAGTTCATCAATCTCGGTTTTAGAGGTCAAATGTGATAAACTAATTCGAATACTTGATGAAGCTCTTGCTAAATCATTAGTTAATGATAACACAGCTTGCGAGTATTCATCATTTAGAGCACACGCTGTTAAACTTGATACGCATATATCATGTTTGGCTAATAGCTGTACCATTTCACTACTAGGATACCCCAGGAAACTAACATTAATAATATGTGGAATTGCGTATTCATTGCTGTTAATAAGTGCATTAGGGAATATGGTTAATTGCTTTTTAAAATATTGATTAATCTTTAATACTTTTTGATAATTAATCTCAAGATTATTTTGGGCTAGTTCAAGAGCTGACTCTAGTGATTTAATCAATGGATGAGCTGGTGTCCCGCTACGATATTTGGTAGTTGAGCTTCCGCCATTAATAATTGGCGTAATCTGTACATCTTGCTTTTTGAGTAATGCCCCAATTCCTTTTATGCCATAGAATTTATGCGCACTGAAAGTAATTAAATCAACCCCAGCAAAATCAATATTAACTTTACCAATACTTTGGGTAGCATCACAATGAAATACTACTTGTGAAAATGGTTGTAATGCTTGTGCTATTTGTTTAATCGGTTGTAAAATTCCAATTTCACTATTTACGGAAACGATGGAAACCAATGTAGGTTCATCTGTTATTAAGCTAACTAATTGATTAATATCAATAATACCATTATCATCAGTGTTTAAAATATCAATCTTACAGCCTAATTTTTGAATTTTTGATAACGTTGCAATTACCGAAGGATGTTCAAAAGCAGTAGTGATAATATGTTTGATTCCTTGCTTTTCAACTAATCCTTTAATTGCTAAATTATTAGATTCAGAGGAACCACTTGTATATACTACATCATATTCACTGTTCAAATTTAATAACTTTAATACATTGTTAGATACTTCATCTATCATTTGTTTGCATAATTGCCCTAAAATGTGTTTAGAATTAGCATTACCAACTAAATGTGATGCATTTAAAAAAGCACTTAGTACTTCTTCACTTGTCGGTGTTGAAGCGGAATAATCTAAATATATCATGTTGTCCTCCTTCTTTCTTATTTTTTTATTTGAAAATAAGCAGCTGCGCCAATCATCGCCGCATTGTCAGTACAATATTTAAAGCTTGGGAAAGTTAATCTAACACCAGGAATAGTTGCAATAGTGTTTTTCATACGTTCACGTAAACCTGAGTTCGCCGCAACACCACCTGCTACTATTACTTGTTTAACATTATACTGAAGAGCTGCTCTTTTGGTTTTTTCGCAAAGTACATCAACAACCGCATCTTGAAAACTAGCAGCTAAATCATTCTTGTTGAGCTCTTCGTTTTTCATCTGAATTTTATTGTAAAGATTAATAACAGCACTCTTTAGACCTGAAAAGCTAAAATCATAACTATCTTTACCAAGTCTTACATGAGGCAGTGGATACGTTGGCTGTCCTAATTTAGCCATTTTGTCAATAATCGGTCCACCAGGATATCCCACACCAACTACTCGGGCAATCTTGTCATATGCTTCGCCCACTGCGTCATCAAGCGTTTCTCCCAGTACTTTAAAATTGAAATGATCTTCCATTAGCACTAGTTCAGTATGTCCGCCCGACACTACTAAAGCGATTAGTGGGAAAGTAAAATCTTCTTCTAAATAGTTTGCATATATGTGACCATTAATATGATTAACCATAATTAACGGTTTATTATAACATAATGCCAGTGTTTTTGCGGCGTTGATCCCTACCATCAATGATCCTACTAAGCCTGGTGTCACTGTTACAGCAATTTGATCTATATCATCAACCGTTAGATTAGCTTTAGTTAAGGCTTCATCTATTACATAGGTAATCTTTTCAATATGATGACGACTAGCGATTTCAGGCACTACTCCACCATATTTGGTATGAATATCAATTTGGGTAAAAACGACATTACTTAAAATGTTTCGACCATCCTCAACAATAGCGACTGCTGTTTCATCACAGCTTGATTCGATTGCTAAAATCTTCATCATAACTCCTTTCGCATCAAATAAGCATCGCTACCATCATGATAGTAATTCTTCCGAATGCTAATTTTCTCAAAACCTTGTTTAAGATAAAAGGTTTGAGCCTGTATATTTTGTTCTTTTACTTCTAATGTTATTTCTGTTGCATCATCAATAAGTGCAGATTGTTCTAGTTTACGATACAAAGCTTGTCCAATTCCTTGATGTTGATAAGGCGTATCAACTAGAAAATTAATAATATCGCAACCACCATCAATAATCCATGCACCAATATATCCAATCTGTTTAAAAGATTCTGTTTCATCAATAATCTCAGCTACCCAAAAATGAGCATACTTATTATGTAATTCACTCTTTAACATTACCTCACCAATACTCTCATTTAGCAATTTTTCTTCGAGATATGCAATAATTGGTGCATCGCTTGATCTTAATTTTCGTATTTGAAAATTCATACTATACCCCACTTCTTAAGTAAGTAGGCACGAAAGCATGAATGTTCTTTTCTTCTTTTACTAATCCATATTCAAGCAGTTTATTAACTTGATACTTAGTATCATCTTGAAGTATCCAGGTATAATCCTGGTATTTTTCTTCTAAAATAGTGCGTTCTACGAAGTTCTCTTTTTCAATGTGAATAAGTTTATTATCTTTGATAGTTACCACTTCAGCGTAAGTAAAGCCACGACGAGCATCCATTGATACTACGTAATCACCATCAACACCTAAATAGTTACTTAATAATAAATCAAGTGAGCTAAAACTATATAGGGTAATCTTTTTAGCATAGGCCAGGACTTTCGCTACTGTACACGCTACGCGAACTCCCGTATATGAGCCAGGGCCACGCCCTACGTAGATTTGATTTAACTCATCAACTGTAAGTTTTACCTCTTTTAAGCACTTTTTCAAAACATCAACTAACATCTCGCTATGATTATTATTACCTTCTTGGAGATGTTCTAAGATAGTCTTACCATTTTGGATAATCGCAATGTATAAAAAGCGATTGGATGTGTCAATAAATATTTGGTTCATAACTTTTCACATGCTTTCTTAAGTTTTTCTAAAAAGTCGCTATTCTCAGTAACAACTTCAATCGTCCGACTAGTATCTTCGTTGATACTAAAGTCTAAGTAAATAGTATCACTTGGTAATAAATCTTTGACATTATCAGCCCATTCAACTACGCTGACACCACCATAATAGAAATATTCTTCTAAATCAAAATCACTATGACTATCAGTTAATCGGTAAACATCAAGATGATAAAGGTTTAATCTTCCTTCATAAATCTTCATTATCGTAAATGTCGGACTATTTATTGTTCTTTTAATACCAAGAGCTTGTCCTATTCCTTTGGTCATAGTTGTTTTACCAGCCCCTAGATTACCGTTCATCGCAATTACCATTTGAGGGAATGCAAGTTGACCAAATATTAATCCCAGCTTTTGCATTTTTTCTTCATTTATTATTCTAATTTCTAATGCCTGTTGCATTATCTCACCACTTTCTCAATATAGCCAACTATGCCTAAATAGATTGCATAGGCAATTTGATTTTGATATGATTCATCAAGTAAAGCCTTTGTTTCCTTAATGTTGGTTAGAAAACCAACTTCCACAAGACAACCTATTTTTTCATTGTGATCTAAAATATACTTACCGCTTATGCTCTTAGCACTACGTTTATTAGTAGTTTGCACATTTTTTAGCATTAACATAATATTCTCAGCCAGTTTTTTGCTTTCTTCAAAATTACCATTATAAAAGGTTTGGCAGCCCCAAACTGCTTCGGATGGATAACTATTGGCATGAATACTAACAAATAGATCAGCATTTGAATCACCTATCATTTTGGTTCTTGTCCAAATGTCTTCTTTCTTACTTGAAGCAATCGCTTCATCGGTTGAGCGCGTCATTAAAACACGATAACCTGTGCGTTCTAAATAAAGAGCTACTTTTTTAGTTATTTCAAGTACTAAATTCTTTTCAATTATTAAGCCATCATAGGAAACAGCACCACCATCTGGGCCTCCATGACCAGCGTCAAGATAAATCACCCATGAATTATTATCTACTGTAATATTAGTAAGTATTACATTGCTAGTTGGAAATAACATGAGTATAAAAATAATAAACGTTAAAAATATACCTGCACACTTTTTCAAAAAACCACCTAATGCATTCTATTTTTAACGCTTTTAAATCATTCACAATTTGTCAATTTATTTATTTTTTTCTTGTTCAATCCACTTTGGTAATTCTTTTTTAATTGGAGCAAAACCAATCTTATATGATGGTATCTTACACTTAACTCCTCTAGTTTTGTGTATTTGCTTATAACTTAATTTAATTCGTTTATTCTCTTCATCTACTTCAATGATTTTTAGTTTAATCTCATCGCCAATGTGGACAAAATCGTTAATATCTTTGACAAAGTGATCAGAAAATTCTGATATATGAATAAGTCCATCATAATCATCAACTTGCACAAAAGCACCATATCCTAAGATGTTGGTTACTTTACCATATACAATGTCACCATTTTTCATATACCCTCCTATTCTACTTGTTCAACGCCAATAACTCCTGGTACTTCCTCTAATAACAAGGCTTCTACTCCATCTTTTAAGGTAGTGTCTTGTTCAGTGCATCCAATGCAAGCACCTAGCAATCTTACGTATACAATGCCGTCTTCAAATTTGATAAATTCCACATCGCCACCATCGGCTTGAAGATAAGGGCGAATTTTGCTTAATATAAAGATAATTTGGTTTTCAATTTCCATGTCGTTCACTCTTTCTTAATATATATGAATTATACTACATCTTGCCATAAATGTAAAGTGAATAATAACTTAAATTAATTACTATCATTAGGGATATATGGAAATGAAGGAACACCACCTGAAGAATAATAGTAGCGTGGCACTTCACCTTGTAGCAGCTCAGAAACAAGAATAATCTTGTTTTCCGTCATTATCGTTTGTTTTTGGAGAGGTACTAATGCTTCAATTTCCATTTTTATATATATGTATACTTCAAATAAACAATTATTAATGCCATATTCAGTAGTATTAGTTAATACATCAGTTGAATAAGCAACAATAGGAATAATGGGAATTACTACATCCGGTCCTTTATTTGCTAGAATAGCTTTACTTATTAATGTTCCAAGTGGAATCTCTAAGGGGGGGAAATGCTTGTCGAGGTGATTATTTACAATATTATCGACAATCTTAATTGTGTCATTAATTATTTGATTTATCATTTTGGTATTTAGAATAACCGTGCTAACGCTAGTTTCTTGTTTATAATTAATTGTCATTATTTCTGACATCTCAATATTATTTAATACACCTTCATTAATAGCTTCATTTAACACAATTGTTGAAAATGTTTGAACTCGCTTCTCAATATACATATTGGTTCGGTCACTAAAATAGTTATCAGCAATGCTAAAAGCAATAACCGGTAACACTAAAACAACTAATAATATAACAATTAATTTCACCTTTTTTATTGTATTCATTTAAACATCACCATTACATTATATACAAATTACTAATTAATATAAGGAAAACAAAAGGGAAATTCGTGTAAAAACACACACCAAAGGGTGTGTGTCAATTATTCTTTTATTCAACTGGCATGATAATTATGTTTGAGTTACCCATTCCTGAGGTTACCATAACATTATAGTATTTGCCATCTTTTACCGAATATGCTGTAAAAGTTAAATAGCCTCCGATATTCATAAATAGATCTTCAAAAGCTCCTTTTACATAACATTCGCCATTTTCATCTTCAGCAAGATTAGCTCCCGCGGTGAATAAGTCTTTTGCTAGTTTCTCAATGCTTTCAGCTGTTCCACCAGTTATTGTGAATGTCACCATTTCTAATAAAGTCGTTCTATTTACAGTGATTCCACTTGCTAAAGCAACTTCTGTTAATCCATATTTTGTGAATTCTTCTTTAGTTAACCAGCCAGTTCCAACTGGTTCATCTTCTTTTTCGTGTGGTAAATTTTCATACTTGCTTAAATCAACTGAACCAATAACAAGTTCGGTTACTTCCATTACCACAGTCGCTTTTTGGCCTTCTTCAAGCGTTTCAGCTTCTGCTTTTAGACATAACCCAGTAGCATCGTCAATATAAACTACTGATTCTAACTTAGCTTGCGTAGTTGGATCTACTTCAAAATATTCATAGATGTGGCAATTTCTATTTAAGACCTTACCCGTTCCCTTTGATATAAAGGTCGTAACATCATATTCTGTATAATCAACATATTGATCAGTATTAAACATCGTGTTAATCATTTCTTCGCTTTGCATTAAGAATACTAATTTGTTATCTTCAATATTGTAGATTGTCGCTGTTGTTTTATCAATTAGCATCTCAATATCTTCGGTTTTCATATACATTGATTTAGCATTTTGAGCAATGGTTGTAACTGTTACTATATCAGTATTTCCACCTTTTATTGTTGTTTTAGTAACTAATTTACTATTTTCCATTACTTTGTCAATTTCTGCTTTTGTCTTAAACTCTATTTTTTCTTTGCATTTTTCTTGGGTAGGATCTTCTTCACAAGTCTTTTCAGCTACTTGACACTTTTCTTGAGTCGGGTCTTCTGTGCAAGTCTTTTCACCTACTTGACATTTTTCTTGGGTTGGGTCTTCTGTGCAAGTCTTTTCACCTACTTGACATTTTTCTTGGGTTGGGTCTTCTGTGCAAGTCTTTTCACCTACTTGACATTTTTTTGGGTTGGGTCTTCTGTGCAAGTCTTTTCACCTACTTGACATTTTTCTTGAGTCGGGTCTTCTGTGCAAGTCTTTTCAGCTACTTGACACTTTTCTTGAGTCGGATCTTTTTTACAAGATTTATCGCAGCCAATTGTAAAAAAACATATGAAACACATTACAAATAATAAAGTCATTGCTTTTATCAGTCTTTTCATTTTTCTCCTCCTTGTAGTTACTATTATTATATCATACTTTTTTTACCAGGGCAATGAAAATATAAAAAATACATTTTAGCCAACAAAAAAGGCCTATATGCTCGCTTTTGAAATGAGTATATAGGCTTCTTTATATTTATTAAAATCATTAAACAAAATTTTTAACATTACTTTTTCTTCACTAACTTCTAAAGTATATTTTATTGCATATAACCAATAACGATATGTAAC
>CAYJAQ010000020.1:0-24207 GCA_964368275.1 uncultured Staphylococcaceae bacterium | reverse complement strand
TGATAATATTACATCAAATAGTTGATTTTCAGTCAACTATTTTAACATAAAAATTTAACAAAATAGTCCTCTAATACTAGAAGAATTAAAAAGTACCAATCACTTGGTACTTTACTTACTTTAATGGCGGAGGAAAGGGGATTTGAACCCCTGCACCAGTTTTCCCGGTCTACTAGCTTTCGAAACAAGCCCCTTCAGCCGCTTGGGTATTCCTCCTTAAAATCTGACAATAAATATGTCAGAAATATCTGATAGTTTTATTTGTTTATTTTCACCATTTTGTTTAACATATAAGCTATTATTATCTTTGGCATATGGAATGCACTCATACAGATTATCTGAGAGAATTTCACA
This sequence comes from uncultured Staphylococcaceae bacterium, assembly GCA_964368275.1. Taxonomy (GTDB): domain Bacteria; phylum Bacillota_I; class Bacilli_A; order ML615J-28; family CAG-313; genus CAYJAQ01. The sequence continues at coordinate 23,853 of CAYJAQ010000020.1, read as the reverse complement.
CACAACCGGTCTGTCCTTATTATATAAACTAATAATACTATCTAATTTTAATAATAGGTTATTGTCTATTGGTTTTTCATCAACTTTTAACACTTCTACCTTAGGCTTTGGGTATCTGCTATCGTACGCACTTTGAGTGTATTGATTAGATACTTTATAGGCCGTATCAATGAACATCAATGGTTCAGATTGCTTTTTATTCATATTATCACCAATACAATATATGAACAACAAACCGTGAAATATGCTAAAAAAAAGAATTAACAGTTTTTGTAATAAATAATTATCAATCCTTTTATCAGTAAATCAGGATCATAATCATGTGGGGTGGTAATAACCTTATCAATTAGTGGGGCGATTCCGCCAGTTAAGATTACTCTTGCTTGACCAATTTCTTGATGAATTTTCGCAATAAGGCCATCTATCATACATGCAGTACCATATACTGTACCACTTTGGATACTCGTTGTAGTATCACGCCCTATTACTGTTTTAGGTTCCTCAATGCTAATTTGGAAAAGCTTTGCTGCTTTGGAAAATAAACTATCTAACGATGTATATACCCCTGGCACTATAATGCCACCTAAGAATTCTGCATTCTTTGTAACTACGGAAAACTTGGTCGCTGTGCCTAAATCAACAATTATCGTAGTATCACGGTACTTCTCATACGCAGCAACTGCTCCTATTAGTAAATCGGCTCCCAACTGCTTTGGATTCTCAAGTTTAATATGCAAACCACTTTTTACGCCTTGGGCTACAAACATTGGTTTAATCGCAAAATGCTTAACAAAAGTTTTCTCCATTATTTTATCAAGTGGCGGAACAACAGAAGATATAATAACTGCTTCAATTGCCTCATCTTGATACTTTTCAAGAATCATCGCTTGAAAGCGAAGGGCATATTCATCTTCAGTTGCTGAGATGTCTGTAGCAAAACGATACTTATCAATAATTTGCTTATTTTTTACAATTGCCATTACGATATGTGTATTACCAATATCAAAACATAATAACATAATAGCCTCCTAAATACTCTTCTCTTATTATACACTCTTTTCCTATTTTTAGCAAGAAAAAAAGATGTTAAACGAATCTAATAAATTCGCTAACATCTTTTTTCTATTTTTTCAAGGCATCAACCACTAATGAGGCAATTAGACTCATTCCTAATTTATTTGGATGCGTTCCATCTGCTAGATAGGTAGACATGTTCTCACTTGTTATCTTACTTGCTATATCTACTAATGGTAAATTAAATTCATTCGCAAATTCTAAAAGAAATTGATTATAGCTTTCCTTTAACTGTACTCTCGTATCACCATAGCGAGTGTATGGCAGATTACATATAATTATTTCACAATTAGGATATTGCTTTTTCATACCATTAATCATTGTGCGATAAGCCAGTTGGAAATTGGCAAGTGTTATATTGGATGAACAGTCATTAACACCAATATAGACAAGAATAATATCAGGGTTACCGATTTCACTTGCTAAATTAGCAATTCTATCTGGATTAGTTCAACTAGATAGCCCACCACCAGCAACCTTACTGCCACTCCAAGAAGCATTATTACATAAAGTTGCACCTACATCATTAATTGCCTTTTGCCACCATGTATCATTTACGTCCTGTACGTCAGCATAACTTGCGGGATAAAAACAAGCATAAGCAGCTGGAATATAGCCAAGATATGTCGAAATACTATCGCCATAAACTGATATTAAAGCATTTTCTAATTTTGCTTCAACAAATCGAGCATATAGTTCTAATGGCCGAGGTGTACTTGCATCAATGATACTAATCCGTTCACCCGAAAAATCAGCATTTTGATAATAGCCCTTAAAATAATAGCCAACTTTAGTAGGTGTATCTAATTTGTAAGTTTCACCTACAATAACTTTGGTAATAGCACTATCAGAAAGTTTTCCACCATCTAAATGATAAGTAATATCTTCGTATTCAGCAATATCTCTAAATACGGGATAAAGGGTTTTATTACCATAATCAGTAGTAGTTAATTCTGTAAATGTTGGACCAGATAAATCATCATTAATAGTCCAACCAATAAATTCATGGTGCTTCTTACTAACAATCGGCAAAGCGCAGCCTTCACCACTAATGTATTTATTAACATATTCCTCCGGGAATGTAACCCCTTGAGCAGAATAGAAAATACGGTACTGCACATTGGCTTCCGTCCAATTCGCATATATTGTCATGCTACTGGTAATGGCACTATCGCTTTCAAATGGTGCACCATCAGATGTTGCCCAACCAATAAAAATATTATTCTCTTTAGTCGGTGTCGGCAAGGTAACATAACCATTATATGCTTCAATAATCGTAGCACCGGAAGTTATCCCCCCATTTAGTTCAAGGGTAACTTTGTTGTTCACAACAGGGATTGGTTCAGGTTGCTTTTTACATGCCCCTATGCCAAGTAAAATAATTATAACAACAAACAAACTAAAATATTTCTTCATACTATCGTCTGTATATCTTTGTCCAATTAGCAATCTTCAGAGCTAATTCTTCGGTTACCATTTTAGGATCAAAGCGCCATAGCCAATTACCACCAAGAGTGGATGGAATATTAAAACGTGCTTCATTTCCTAATTCTAAATAGTCTTGAAGAGGAATAACCGCCATGTCAGATACTGATGCTAAACAAGCCTTTATCATTTTGGCAGGAACATCTTTTGGTCGCTTTACTTGTAAATAATCATAAACATATTGCTTTTGTTCACGATTCAAAGTCTTAAACCAACCTTTAATTGGCATATTATCGTGGGTACCAGGATAAACGACTGAATTCTTATTGTAATTATGCGGCATATACTCACTGTCACCATATGGGTCAAAACCAAATTGTAATATTTTCATACCAGGATAACCAGCATCGCGCAATAACTCATATACTTCTTCAGTAAGAAAACCTAAGTCTTCGGCTATGATTTGAACATTACCCAATGCTTTATTTATTGCATTAAATAGCTTCATACTAGGTCCTTTAACCCAAACACCAAACTCTGCGGTTGGATCACCATATTTAATCGAATAGTAAGATTCAAACCCACGGAAGTGATCAATTCTTACAACATCATATATTTTAAATGATTCCTGCACACGTCTAATCCACCATGGAAATCCTTCTTTTTCCATTTTATCATATCGATATAATGGATTACCCCATAACTGGCCAGTTTTAGCAAAATAATCTGGAGGGCACCCCGCAACACGGGTAGGTAGTAAATCATCATCAAGTTGCCAATCACTAGGATTTGACCAAACGTCACTACTATCTTGTGCAACATAGATTGGAATATCACCAACTATTTGTATGCCAAAGTCATTGGCATATTTTTTTAGTGCAAACCATTCTTGGAAAAATTCATATTGAAGAAACTGCCAAAATGCAATATCGTTTTGATGCATATCTTTAAATAAAGCAAGGGTTTTTTCGTCACGATGTTTATATTCCTTTGGCCACTCTGACCAACTAATTCCCCCAAAGCTATTTTTAATACTCATGTATAAGGCATAATCATCAAGCCATTCTTCATTATCTTGACAAAATGCTTGATAATCAGCAGGTATCTTTTCTAGGAAACGCTTATGGGCTTTTCTTAGCATCTCAAAGCGATTATAATAGATGTATTCATAATCAACCTTATCCGATACAGCTTTTTTCATATGTTCATATTCGTTTCTTTTTAATAAGCCAATTTCGGCTAAGTGATCTAAATCAATAAAATAGGGGTTTCCAGCAAAAGCTGAAAAAGTCTGATAGGGTGAATCACCATACGAGGTTGGCCCTAGCGGCAAAATCTGCCATAATTTTTGATTAGCTTTCTTCAAGAAATCAACAAATTCGTATGCTTCTTTGCCAAAAGTGCCTATACCATACGGATTTGGCAAACTACTAATCGGTAATAAAATTCCACTTCTTCTCATTTCATTCTCCTATTTCTAAAACTAATGCTTGATAAGGGGCAAATTTAATTTGCTTATCAAAGACAATGTCATAGTCCATGTTATTTAAGATTACTTTCTTTATACCATAATTGAAGTCATCTAAAAGCGCTGAATGCTTAGTTAGATTGACTAAAACTAAAATTGTTCGCTTATGATATTTCCGCAAATAGCCATAAATTGCTGGATGATCATAATACACTTGCTGATATTTACCATATACGATAGTATCATTATACACTGATTTTGTTCTAATAGCAATTATTTTTTTATAGAAATTTAATATTGAGTCTTCATCTTTTAATTCATCTTCAACATTAACTACTTTGTAATTGTCACAAACCATATTCCATGGTTGATGATGACTAAATCCTGCATATTTTGCGCTACTCCACTGCATGATTGTTCTAGCATTATCACGGGTCGAAAGTGATGCATGATCAATATAAGCTTTAGGATCAGCCCCATTTGCAATGTTCATGTTATACTGAGTAATAAAGGAAACATCCTTAAAGTCTTCAATGGATTTAAAGTAAGGATTAGTCATACCAATTTCTTCACCATTATAAATAAATGGCGTTCCCCACATAAAGTATAAAGCAACAGCTAATGCTTTAGCACTTCTTTTTATATAAACTTTTTCATCACCATAATGGGTTAATACTCGTGGTTGGTCATGATTTAACCAGTAGATGGCATTCCATGTTTTGCCTTGCAATCCGGTTTGCCATTTATTAAACATTTCTTTTAAATGCTTAACATTAATAACTAATTCATCACGATTCTTAGCATTCCAAGAATTATTACACCAATTATGATCAAAATTAAAGACCATTTTTAGTTCATTTCTGCCAGGTGCCGTATATTTAATCGCATCAGCAATTCTCGCATTTCCTCCAACTTCACCAACAGTCATTATATCTTTTTGAGAAAAAGCCTCTTTATTTAGCATTTTTAAATACTTATGCAAACGAGGTAAATTAGAATACATTGCCCAATCTGGTTGATACTTATTGGGAGTATCCATTTTAGAATCAATTAGGGGGCCTTTTGCTAAATGAGCAACAGCGTCAACCCGGAAACCATCAATACCCATTTCTAGCCAAAACATTACTATATCAACCATTGCTTGTTGAACTTTCCTACTTTCCCAGTTTAAGTCAGGCATTTTATTTGAGAAAATCTTCATATAATACTCACCGGACATTTCATCAAAGTTCCAACAGCTACCTCCAAAGAATGATGCCCAATTAGTTGGCTCAGTCCGTTTACCGTCTATGCAACGCGGTTTTGCCCAATAGTAGTATTCCCGGTATGGATTATCAACCGACTTTCGCGATTCAATAAACCACTCATGTTCGTCTGATGTCTGATTTAGAACTAGGTCAATAATTATTTTGATTCCTAAATCATGTGCTTTTTTTATAAGTTCTTGCACATCAGCCATTGTGCCATATTCATTTGACACTGCTTTAAAGTCCGATACATCATAGCCATTATCATCCATCGGTGAAACATAAAATGGGCATATCCATATTAGATTAATACCTAAATCATGTAAGTAGGGCAATTTCTCAATAATTCCTCTTAAATCACCAATTCCATCATCATTACTATCATAAAAGCTTCTTATATATATTTGATAGCCAAAGGCTTCTTTCCACCATGTTTTTTTCATAATTCTTTTTTAAAAAGTAGATATGGCATAACCATATCTACTATTTTTTATCCTTTCGTAGCTCCGGCTGTAATACCTTCTATTAAGAAACGTTGGAAAACAACATATAGAACAGTAATCGGTAAACCGATTATTAAAGCACCAGCAGCAAATTGTGTATAATTGGAGTTAGTACCTTTAATCATTTCAAACAAACCAACAGCGAGTGTCCATTGTTCTTGTATTGCATCAGCATTACCAACATTTTCTGGTCTAGCTACATTTAATAAGTAACCTGGTAGCATATAGTCCATCCATGGAGCCATAAACTGATTAACAGCGACAAAGCTTAAAATTGGTACTGATAGTGGCAAAATAATCTTGAAGAAAATATCAATCTTACTTGCACCATCAATCATTGCTGATTCATCAAGATCACGTGGTATCTGTTGTAAGTATCCCTTAATTAACCAAACGTTAAATGGAATACTACCACCAACATACAAGATAGTTAGTGCGACAGGTCGGCCTAATAAGCCAAATGTTTCAAACAAGGTAAACATCGCAATTAATCCCATGAAAGAAGGGAATACTTGAAGTACTAGAATAGTGATTAAACCAATCTTTTTACCTTTAAATTTAAAACGGGCAAAGACATAACCAGCACCAGTAATAAACACTACTCCAAAAATCATATTTAGAAAAGCAATTATAAAGGTATTTTTAAACCAAACAAAGAATTTAGTTTCCGTAAATAGTTCTTTATAATTTCCCCAATATATTTCTTTTGGCCATAGATTCAATGGTAGACTATCAGTCTTAGTTAGTGAAGAACCAACCATATAAATAACTGGTAATAATACCAATGTTGCAAGTCCCACCATTTCAAAGAAAATGAAAAACTTAGCAATTAACGCACTTGGCTTGAATACTGTCTTTAGGTATCCTTTTTGAACTTGCTTTTTAGGTTTTATTGTTAATGCTCTTATAAGACCATATATTGGAATTAAGCCTAAGAGAGCACCAGCTAGCTTGTTATACCCTTTATGCGTAAAGATTTGTGAGGAAATTGAATCCATCACAAAGTAGATGATTAATGCTAAATAAACTAATAATATTTTACCTACCATATTAATCCTCCTTAAACGCCTTGGTTCTTGAGTAGTTCCAAGCAGCTATTGAACCAACAATAATAAAGATCAAAATTGAAAATACCGAGGCCATATTGTATACTTTATAGTCAACCGTCAACCGATACATCCAAGAAATAAGAATATCTGTATCACCAGCATAGGCCGTTGATAAGTCTCCGACGTGTTGGCCACCTTCGGTCATAAAGTAGATTATTCCAAAGTTATTAAAGTTACCCGAGAAGCACATTACTAATAGCGGTGCCGTCGAGTACATTACTAGTGGGAAGGTTATTCTACGAAGTTTCTGACCTCCACTAGCGCCATCTATATCGGCAGCTTCGTATAATGATTTATCAATGCTTGTCATTATACCACTCATTAATGCCATATAATATGGGAAGCCTAACCAGATATTGATTACAATTATTGTTATTCTTACGAACCAAACGTTATTCGCATTCATGAACCATTGAATGTTGTCATGTCCTAAGTAGAATGTTCGCTGGAACCAAGTCATCGTTTCAGCATTAAACGCCCTGCCGAGAATACCCCAACTCTCAAAGAGATCATAAGCACCAATTGTTTGAAGGAAATTGTTCAAAATACCAGTTTCTTCAAAAATTAAACCAAACATCATTTGTGAAAGAATAGCTGGAATTGCCCAAGGGAGAATCAATACTGTTCGCCATACCTTTTTCAAAGGCACATGATCATTATTGATAATCAATGCTTGGAAGAAACCTCCAAAGAATACAGTCGCCGTTGAAGCAACCGCCCAAACCATTGTCCACCATAGTACTTTCCAGAATACCGTACCAAATGGTAAAGTAGCCGCACCGGTATTACCAAAGCTAAAGATAGAAGCAAAATTCGTAAATCCTACCCAATCAATTAACCCAGCATCCGCCGTATAACCACTATAAGAAGTAAATGCAACTAAGAATCCAAATAGTATTGGCATTAGGGAAATAAAGGTAATTGTAAAGATTGCAGGCAACAAGACAATATATTCAAAGCCATGTGCGTAAACTGATTTAAACCAAACTTTATCTTTTTCAATAGTTGGTGCATGCAAGTAGCCTTCTGGCAAAGTATTATCACCAGTTGCTAACCACTCACGTGCAAAATCATTACGTTTGCTTGTCTTATAGGCATCTCTAATTGCCCAAATCCATATAAACACAAAATAAGCTAATAATAATGTTGAAATTAATCCCTTTAATAATAGGAAGGAAGACATATGCCCTCTAATTTCTACTATTTCGAGTGGTTCTATTTCAAGCTTTTTCGTGTTTGTAGTTGATAAAGCATTTGCTAGTAATTTAGTTTGCGTATAGGTAACACTATTTGTTTCGCCTAAAGTGATTATTGACCATAATCCTTTTACGAAGAAACCTGTTTGATCATGGAAGAAATTATTAAATTCCGATTCAAAACTTAATCTTGCCTCATCATTTATCGCAAAATAAACATCCATTAAAAATCTTGTGTAATTATCATTATTATACTGACTACCAGGACTTCCATATCGTAAAGCCCAAAAATCTGCTAATGTTGTTGAGAAAGGCGTTGCATTATAACCAATACCAGTAGCTTCAGGATTATAATATACATATACCCTTTTATTGGTATTGTCATAGCGGACATAGCCCCCTAATTTAATCAAGCCCTTTTCAACATCTTTTATTATTGCACTTTGTTCAGGATTATCTTTATTTATTTGATCAGCATAATCAGTTATGTTAACATACTTTAGAATATTTTCAGCAGTATTGGTCGTTTGTGCATAGAACTTATTATTATAACGATACAACTTATTAGTGCGTTCTAAGACTACTAAATCTTGAACTGAAACAGTTGTGTCATTACTATCTAAAACATTAACATAATATATTGTGCTATCTTCTTTTACACTTTGAATATACTCTTTTTTCGTAAGCGTGTTGTAGTATGTCTTTTGGTACAAGTTAACACTTACAAAATTATTAAGTATCTCATCTCCCGGAACAATGTCACTTTCTCTTTCTTTGAATATTGAACCTTCGTTCAAATATGTTAACAAATCATAGTATTTTTCTGGACTGCTTTTACTGATATCTTTGGCAGTATATTGGATTAATTCATCCATCGTATAACCATCTACACTTTTTGCTTCATAATCTGCCATGAAGTCATCATAGAAAGTATTAATTCTACTTTGGAATTCCCGATCCGTTCTTTTTGCGATAACGGTATCAACAAAGTTTTGGGCTTCTGTATCAGAGAACTTTTCACCTGTTGATTCTTCGAGTTTAATATATGGATTATATACTTCAAAATATCTACCTGTTCCTAATTCAATACCAACAAATATAACAAAAAACACAAAGAAAAAGAGCGCTTTTATGTATTGACGATTAAATACTTGTCCTAAACCCCAGATAATACCCGAAGCTATAGCTTTTAGAACATGTTTTACATTTCCTTTCATATTTGCCTCCTAGAAAAGTGAGAGCTGGTCAAGTAAGACCAGCTCCGTCACAATCATTTATTATCTGCCCGATAAAGCTCTCTTAGCTTCATATGATTTTTGTGCTTCCACTAATTCAGCATTAATGTCAGCAGCATTATTCCATACATTCTTAACAGCTGTTTCAATTGGTGCCCAGTAGTGAGTAACTTCTGGGATAGTAGGCATTGGAATAGATGTTTCTAATTGTTCTAACATAACTGCTAAAACTGGATCATCCTTTAAGCCAGCAATTTGTTCAATTAATTCAGGTTTTAATGCAGGGCAATCGCCACTTGTTTCATAAAGAATACGAGCGCCTTCATCGCTTGCTAAGAATTCTACGAATTTAATAGCAGCGTCTTGATTTTGAGAATACTTATATACAGCAACCATTTGTGCACCAGCAAATGTACTTTCAGTTCCATTCGCACCATCTACATCACTAAAGTTAGGCATTTTTAATGCTGAGTAATTAATACCTAAATCTTTGTAAGTATTTGTTTGCCAAGGTCCACTTAATACTAATGCAGCTTCGCCAGCTTCAAACTTAGCACCACCAACACTATTATGTGAACCATTACCAGTTACAACTGGTTTTAAATCATTTGTTAACCAACCAATTGCTGCTGCAAGTTTTGCATTAGCAGTACCATCAGTACCAGCAAATCCTAGGTTATTAGCATCATCACCACTAGGGCCGAATGGACGCCATTCAAATGATGAGAAAATACTTTGAACAAAGTAACCGTCAGCCCAGTGTGAGCTTGTTACTAAAAATTCTTTGCCTGGGTGAGCTGCTTCCCATGTTTTTGCTTTATCTAGGAATGCTCCCCAAGATGTAGGAACTTCAGCAGGGTCAATTATATCATTATTGCAGAATAGGAATACTGATTCATTAGAGATAGGAACTGCGAATAATTGTTCAGCTGCACCTTCAACTTTATCAAAGCTCTTTGTAGCAGGATCATAATATGCAGTTGCAATATCTAAAGCAATATCAGAAATTCTTTCTTGTAATCTTGTCATTGTTGATTCTGGAAGCGGTAATACTAAATCTTCCAAGATAGCTTGTGACATATGGTCATGAGGGAATTGGAATACGTCAGCACCATTACCAGAAGGGCCTAAAGTTTTTAACTTTTCCCGTGAGTCTACTGTTGCCATATGTTGGAATTTTACTTCAATAGATGGATATTGTTCATTAAATGCTGGTATTAATTCATTCATGAATACACCATCAGTATCATCCATCCAAACTCTAATTGTTGTAGTTTTAACTCTTGAAACACTAAAATCAATCACACTTACTTCAGGAAGTGTACAGCCTACAAGAATAAACAAGAATATAAACGCGATTATAAAACTAAAATATTTTTTCATATCTTTATTCTCCTTTCTCTTTCCTATTAGGCTTCTGGTTTTTTAAAGATCTTATCTTTAAATACAAATAATAATCCACCAGCAATGACTACTACGCCAAGGCATACAAATAATACGATTAAGCCTGTGCTTGGACCAGCTTTAGCAGGTTCTACAACGATTGTAAATTCTGCTCTGCCTTCATTACCCCATTCATCATTTACTGTTAAGGTAATCTTATAATTACCAGGAACATTAGGATCTAAATTACCTTCACCACTCTTAACGAATACACGATTGTTAATGTTACCATCGCGATCATCAGATGCTGTAACAACTGGGAATTTAGCTTGATCCCATTCAACACCTTGTGAAACTTTAATTTCTTTGTTACCAATAATTGAGATTACTGGAGCTTCTTTATCAACGTCCACAATAATTTCAATTGGTTCATCACCACCAATATACTTAAGTGTATATTCTTTTGTGTTATCTAGTTTATTTGCTTCTGATAATACAAATACAAAATCACTTGCAGTTTCGGCAGTATCACTAAAGTCAATACGTTCGAAAGGAACTTGTTCGCCGTCAACAAATAGTTGGAATACAGCTGATAAATCTTTCTTTCTAGTATCAATAATTGGAGTTTCAACTTCTACTTCTACGTCTCTTAATTCAACAGGTGCAAATGATATAGTTGCAAATTCTGCTTTTGCATTTTCGCCATAGAATGTAACACCATCTTCAGGTGTTGCACCAGCAGCAACGTATAATACTCTTAAATCACCAGCTTTTAATGCAGCAAAATCAGTAATTGAATCACCAGCATTTGCAAAAGTTTTCTTAGTTGCATCATCACCAGCATAGATTAAGAATCCGCATCCGTCAAAGCTTTCTGCTTGTAAGAAAGCAACTTTGCCCTTTGCGCCAGATGGATCAGCATAACCATCAGTAAACACTTGATATGGTGTACCCCATGTTGCTTCTGGGAATGCAGAACCCCATGCATGTAAACCAAGATTTTCTTCATATACACTATCATGTAGTACAACAAACACGTTTGCCTTTAACGGATCATATTCATAATAAGTTTGTAATCCACCTTCAAAATAATATAGGTGAATATCGCCACTCTTACCAGATACATTATAAGTAATGTGTTGACCATCAGGAGTTTCACGATAACTCCAACGATTAACATTTTCTATTTCTTTTCTAATTGGAATTAATCCAATGTCACCACTAGTACTAGCAAATTCAACAATTGATACAGCACCGAATTCATCTGAACCGATTGCTTTTACACCATCACTTGTTATTCCACCCCAAGTCCATAGACCTGCATTAGTATAATCGCCATCCCAAATTTGATGATGGAAAATAATTCTACCAGCAGCACCAGCACTCATAGCAGGCAAACTAGTAACTTTAGTTTGTGAAATTGTTGTTTGCTTATATTCTTCACCTTCAACAGGCATCCACTTTTGAACAGTTTCTGTAGTTATATCAACTCTGCCTGTGTCATATTCTTCTAATACTGTAATTGCTTGACTAAGTTTAGCAATTATTGATAATGGATTAGATGCATATGTACCAGTTACTTTGCCATCATCAGCAACTTCTCTTTCATCAAATTTGAAGTTAAATGCTGTTCCAACAAAAGTATCATGAGCAGTAGCACCGCTCCATGCTTTTCCACCAGTTGCATATACAACTGAAACTGAACCAGCAGGTTTATTAGTGATATCTTCTACATATAGATGTGTATCTTGATCAGGTGTTTTCTTTGAATCATCGCCACCAGCATAGATTAAGAAACCGCCATCGCCAGCTTCAGATGATAGCATAGCAACTTTTACATCTTTAGAAGATGGGCTGTACGCACCAGTTTTAAATAAATCAATTGGAGTTCCCCAAGATGCTTCACCTACTGAGAATCCACCCCAAGCATGGAAACCAAGATTTGGTTCGTAGCTAGGAGCATAGTATAATACAAGAACATTAACCTTAGCAGGATCTGCTATAAAGACAGGTGACCCACCAGCCATATCAGGTGAATAGAATACATAAGCATGTATTTCCTTTTGACCACCTTTAATTGCATCAACATTAATTTTAGCATCATTAGCACCTTTTACCCAGCCGTTATCCCAGCCAGTATAATTAGAGCCATTAATATATCCACTATTCATTGGTATTGCGCCTACCTCAGCATCAGCACCAGCATATACAGGGATATTGTAATATCCGCCAAAATCATCAACACCAGCTCTATCTATGGCAGAAGTTGTTCCTCCATTGCCCCAAATCCATAAACCAGTGTTTTCATAATTGTTATCCCAATTTTGATAGTGTAATACTATCGTACCAATTGGTTCTTCCTCAGCTTGAACAACTTTTGAAGTCATTGAGAATAAACTCAAAGTTAATACAGCTAAGCAGAAAAAGATTAAACTTTTTTTCATTTCTTCCTCCTTAATTTTTTTAATTCTGTTTTTGCAATAAGTATTCTTTGCCTATACATTATATCATATAAAGCGTTTTCATGCAAGCGTTTTCTCTCACTTTTTCAAGTTTTCTAAAGTTTTTTTATGCCATTAAAAAAATCTAGGTAGATAACCTAGATTTCCGTTTTATTTAGAGTCCTTTTGTCAATATTTCTTTTTCTTTGCCACCTTTATATATTGCTCCTAAAGCGATTAATGGTGTTGCAAATTGGAATATTACCACCGAAAAAGAGTTTAATTCCATGATACCCGTCATTCCTACAAGAGCTCCGAAAATAGCTGGAATTGTCATAGCTGCAACCGTAATATTAATGTTTTCTTTAAATGTTGTAACTTTCTTATAATTGATGCGAACAAATAAGAAAATAGCACTTATTAATAATACCAATATAGTATTCATTAACAGGTTGATTAAGACATTAGTAATAACAAAATAACTAACAAAATAAGCACCAAAGGCATTGTCGACTAAATCATAGAAAAGTTCAGCTGCAGCCACCGGTTCTAAATCAAAGAACGAACGCATTGAAATAGGATTTTTTACTCGACCATATGTACTAGTTAACACGTTCATTTCAGCATCATAATACGATATCGCATCTTCTGTAAAAACTAATGAGCAGGCTTTGGGTGCGTAATTCTCATTGGTAAAAACAATCTCAAAAGGTGTTTCATCAGCGAGCGTAGCATTAAAAATATACGTTGCTTTTGTAGGCATACTTAAACCATCTTTTGAAATATAACTATCAGCTAGTTTTGTTCCTAGTTGGTAAGGAAACCATTCAGGCGTATATGTCCTAATTCCCATTGTAATATTGTTAAAACTATCAATTCCATTTTTAACATAGTTAAAGTTAAGAGGAAACGATATTAATAAAACTAATATTAGAAAATGACCAAATGCTTTATTAAGTGGTAGTTCTCTAAGTGAGTAAATTCGTTTAAAGGAAAAGAAATTAGTAAAAAACTTCATTTTATTCACCTGTAATATCAACAATTAATGTTGATTTCCCATTTAAAGTAGTTGGCATTGTCAGATCATCAGTACCAGATAAGTATAATACTTTACCATTAATCTCTGGTAGCAGAGTCGGTTTTAATGTTATATTGTGAATAACTAAAACCTTTTGGGTAGTCTTTTCAAATGTATATTCTCGAATATACCCTTGAATACCGGTTGAGTTATTCGAATAGGCTGTAATTGCATTGCCGTATTTTAATGCCATATTCTCACTACGTACCTTAAGCATCCGTTTATAGGTGTTCAAGAGTGAATCTTTATCAGCAAGTTGTTCGCTAACACTAGCTACCTCTTCATTTTGGGCTTTTACTCTTAGATAATTAGCATCAGTTGAAGCATCCATCCAGTGGCAAGTATATTCATCACCCCAATTAATTGGAAGACGCCTTGTTTCATCCCAAATATCTGGCCCTGTCGCTTTATCTCCAAACATACCAACTTCTTCTCCGTAATACATAATTGGACTACCTGGAAGAGCTAGTAAAAGTTCAGCGACCAACTTCATGTAATCTTGCTTACCACCAACCTGTGAAGCAATCCGGTCTTCATCGTGATTAGCGATAAATGGTGCACTGATAAAATCGGCTGACTTCGCAGCATATTCACGATATGTCATCAATAATCCTGATACATAACCACTATTTCCTGCTGATTGCATTGCTTTTTTTAAGCGGGCGGAAATCGGAAAATCAAGTGGTGAATCAAGTCCTAAATAGAAATAACCAATTGTTTCGGGGAAAGTATCAGCAACTTCACCCATTAAATAAAAGTCTTCATCATACTCATGTAATTTTTCACGTAAATCGTACAAATAATTAACATTTGTTAAATAGTTATAATCTTTTTTCTTTAAATCTTCATTTGTTCCAAAAAAGTGTAATGCGGCATCAAGGCGAAAGCCATCTACACCAAGATCTATCCAATACTTGCTTATTTTTAATACCTCTTCTTGATAAGCAACACTTTCAAAATTAAAGTCAGGCATGGTATTAGAAAAATAGCCACAATACTTCACACCATTTTGTACATGCCAAATATTTTGACTCCATGATCCTAGAAAGCCTTCTGTTTTAGTGGAAGAATCTAACAATACATAATAATCACGATATTTTGCATCACCTGATATTGCTTTTTGAAACCATTCATGTTGATCAGAGGAATGATTAAATACCATGTCCAAAACAATCTTAATTCCTCGCTTATGAGCATTATTAACCAGATTTTTAAAATCATCCATCGTTCCATAATCTTCGTTCACTCCATAATAATCAGTAACATCATAACCATGGTAAGTAGGACTAGGATGAATTGGCATTAACCAAAGACCTGTAACACCTAAATCTTGAAGATAATCTAGTTTTTCTGATATTCCATTAAAGTCCCCAATTCCATCAGCATCACTATCAGCAAAACTTCTAACAAATACTTGGTAATATGTATCATTACGAGGATTAGTCTCTCTTAATTTTTCAGCCAGTTTATTATCCTTACAACCTGTCATAACCAAAAGTAAAACTATGATATTAATAAAACAAACTATTTTTTTAGTCATGGGGGCCCATACCTCGTAAATTTCTTTCTGCAGAGCCACTTCGATCTTTGATTAATTCTTCTTTACCATCTATATACTTTGTTAAGCAGATAACTTGAGTTCCAAAAATTAAATCATGAATACTTCGACCATCACGACGATTTGTTGTGACTATCCCCGCAATGATTCCATATATGCCAAGTGTACTAATTAGTAAAAAATCCTTAAAGAACTCGCGTAATAAGATAATAATTAAACCTTCAGTCTGTTGCGTTTTGTAATTAACAATTCTCATCTTTTGAGTTCTTTTACCAAAACTTTGGCCTGTCCCAAACAAATAAGGGACAAACATAACACAAATATATGCCCCTAGTGCTATGTAGCCTTTGACAAGTGGTTCAAACGGTAAGCCAAAAGCAGCAATAACTACTAGGATAGTTGCAAACGATGTGTCAATTGCAAATGAACGTAAACGTCTTTCAAAATTATGCATACAATACTCCTTATACCCAAAAATTATAGCATAATTAAAAAAAATTAACAAGATAAAGATATGTTTTATTATTTTTTTCTAGACTTTAATTTATTTTACTGCTATAATACAAGCGAAACGGAGGATTAATATGAAAAGGTTTTTATTTATTATTTTTGCTTTTTGTTTGTGCATTACGCCAATAGCGATTCACGCTGAAACAGAAACAACAGAAATCCATGTTCACTATTATCGGTATGGAGGAGATTATAGTGATTGGGATGTTTGGATGTGGCGCAAAGCTCCAGCTGATGGCAATGGTGCTGGTTATCCATTAGGCACAGAAATTGATCCAGAATATGGTGGCAGAATTGCTAAAATAAGTTTAACCAATGATTTAGCAGGTTCCACAAGAGTGGGTATAATTATCCGTAAACCCGCAAATTGGACAAAAGATATTAGTACTGACCGCTTTATTGATATACCTGAAAAAACTAGTGATGGCATCCTACATGTTTACCTAGTTGAAGGCGATGAGCGAATTGGTTATAGTTTAACTGATCCAAATGGACCCGATCGTGGTGATAAAATAAAGAGTGCTTATTTCACTAATACAAAAGAAATCGTTTTTAATCTTACTACCGAATTAACAACTGATAAATTAGTATTAACAGCTGACAATATAGTTATTAATGCCAATATTACAATGACTAATAGTAAAGGTACCATTAAACTAAATAGTGATGTTGACTTAACTAAGAAATACGTCTTATCAGCAACATTTAAAGATAGCACAAGTATCTATAACGTTACTTTTGATGGCATTTATGATTCAGAAGCATTCACAACTACCTATGGTTATGAAGGAAATGACCTTGGTGCTAATCCAACTGACACAAAAACAACTTTCCGTCTTTGGGCACCTATTTCTGACCAAGTTGTGTTAAATATTTACGATAGTGGTACACCAGCTGGTTACATCGAAGGTCAAGTAACAGATAAAGTTGAACATATTACAATGACTAAAGCCGAAAAAGGCACTTTCTACTATGAAACAAATACTAATCTTCATGGTAAATATTATACTTATACTGTTACTAATGGAAATAGTACTAATGAAGTCGTTGACCCTTATGCTAAAAGTGTTGGTATAAATGGGCTACGGGGGATGATTATTGACTTTAATAAGATTAATCCGACTGGCTTTGAATATAATAAGCGAGCAGATAATATAGTTAATCCAACCGATGCCATTATTTATGAGCTCCATATAAGAGACTTAACTAGCCATTCTACTTGGAATGGGACAGAAGCTAACCGTGCTAAGTATTTAGGCTTATCTGAAAGTGGTACAACTTATGAAAATGTTACTACTGGTTTTGATCATATCAAAGAACTTGGCGTAACTCATGTTCAAATTTTACCATTCTTTGACTATGGTTCAGTTGATGAAAGACGCGTGAATGAGAAAAACTATCAAACTCAAAAGAATGGTGCTTTTAACTGGGGCTACATGCCTATTAACTATAACACCTTAGAAGGTGGCTATTCAGCCAATCCTTATGATGGTACTGTTCGTGTTCAAGAATTTAAACAAGTTGTAACTGATTATACAAATGCCAATATTCGGATTAATATGGATGTTGTTTACAATCATACTGGTCTATCAGCTGATTCTAATTTCAACCTAATTGTACCTGGCTACTACTATCGTACTAATGCTGATGGCACTTTTAGCAATGGTTCCGGCTGTGGTAATGAAACAGCATCTGAACGTTACATGATGCGTAAATTTATTGTAGAATCCGTTAAGTTTTGGGCAACAGAATATAACATCTCTGGTTTTCGCTTTGACTTAATGGCCTTACATGATACCGAAACGATGAACGCGGTAAAAGAAGCCTTACAGGCAATTGATGAAAGTATTCTCGTTTATGGCGAACCTTGGAATGGCGGCGATTCACCACTTGCTGAAACTAAACGAGCTGATAAAGTTAATCTAGTTGATATGCCAGGTGTTGGTGCTTTTAATGATGATATTCGTGACAGTTTAAAAGGTTCCGTATTTAACGCAAAAGATAAAGGTTTTATTCAAGGTAAAATGGATGATACCATTAAAAATCGTTTGAAATATGGCGTTGCTGGCGGAATAGCAACTAGTGATATTGATACTTCTTACTTATCTTATCAAAAAGCTTGGAACACTTCACCTCTGAAAACTATTAACTATGCTACTTGCCACGATAATAATACTTTATATGATAAATTAATGCAATCACTATCTTTCGCTAGTAAAGCATCTATTACCGATATTGTGGAACAAGCTTATAGTATTTTAGCTACTTCCCAAGGTATTCTCTTCATTCATGCTGGTGACGAATTTCTACGTAGCAAACCATCATCAACCGGTACTGGTTTTGATAGCAATAGCTATGAATCACCTGATAGCGTTAATCAACTACGTTGGAGTGAAAAAGTAAAATATCTTGATACTAATAACTATTTGAAAAACTTAATTAAACTTCGCAAAGATGTTGATTTATTTAGAATGACTGATGTTGAAAAAATAGCCAATAATCTTACTTTCTTATATAATGACCAAAAGAATATCTTTGCCTACCAAATAAATGGTAAAAATGACAAAGGTGATGCTATCAGTGTATTAGTTATTAATAACAATAGTGAAACAGCTGTTCCATTGACTTTACCAACAAGCAATGGTTGGAAAATGGTTAGCAGTAATATTCTAACTGGTGATTTATCGTATGAAAGCAATGGTGAAATTGTCTTACTAGCCCATGAATCAGTAATTTTAACCAATGGTGTGCTTTTCACCGCACCAACTGATGCACCAAGTAGCAATAGCCTAGTAATAATCTTGGGTATTGGTGGTGGTGCACTCGTGTTAGCAATTGGTATCACCCTAACAATCATAAAACGAAAGAAAAGTAGAAACGCCTAGTTTCTACTTTTCCTTTTGATATATCTTAAAACTATTTGCTGATACTTCGATATTCGAAGCATTCACTTTTACCTCATGCCAAATATCATAACATGAAGTAAATGTTAACGGTAATTCAATCTTACGAGAAGTATCATTCTTGTTAATAATAAATAATAAATCACCTTTTTCATACACTAAAACATTATCTGATGCTTCATGCCAAGTAAAATCATTCATAATAAAGGCAGGGTAGTCATTGCGAAGTTTAATTAACTGCTGTATAAAAGCAAACATATCTAAATCTTGCTCAGTTTTATTCCAAAGCATACAGCGACGATTATCGGGGTCATGTTCACCTTCCATTCCTACTTCATCACCATAGTAGATAGTAGGGGCACCTGGAAAACTAAACATGAAGACATATGCCAATTTTACTAAGTTCTTATTCATCCCACAGCGATTTAAAATACGCATCGTATCATGGGAATCAATTAAATTAAACATACTACTAGCCGTATTCTTAGGATAGCGTACTAGTAAATCAATAATGGCATCTTTGAATTCTTCAGCATTAATGTGGTAATCATTTTTAGCCTTACCAAAGAATTGCCAAATTGGGTAAGATAAACCATAGTTCATTACAGCGTCAAATTGATCACCAGAAAGCCATGGATTGGCATCATCCCAATTTTCACCAACTATGTAAGCGTCGGGATTCATTGTCTTTACTAGTTTTCTAAACTTGCGCCAAAAATCATGACTAACTTCATTTGATACATCTAATCGCCAACCATCAATACCATATTCCATCCAATAACGAGTAATGTTTAGTAGGTATTCTTCCATTAGCGGATGTTCCGTATTTAGCTTAGGCATAAATGGTGTGCACGCAAAAGTTTTAAACTTTAGTACGCGGTTATATGAACGAACATTCGGCATACCTTTGTCATCAAGGGGAAAATCTATAAAATCGTCATCATCAATAAAGAAGCAATCATAGTAAGGTGATGCTTTTTTATTTTTGACAACATCTTGGAATAAGGCATTACTCCAACCACAATGATTAAATACAGCATCTAGTATTATTTTAATATCATTTTTATGGCATTCTTCAACTAAACGACGAAAATCCTCATTAGTACCAAACTGTGGATCTATTAATAAATAATCTCGCGTATCATATTTATGAGCACTAGTGGCATCAAAGATTGGGGTAAAATAAATACCAGTAATACCAAGTGACTTTAAGTAAGGGATCTTTTCAATTACTCCTTGTATACAACCACCAAAATATTGATGATTATGAATGCCTTTGGTAACCGATCCAAAAGGTAACGCTAACTTATTAGGTGTATTACTAGGATAGAAACGATCCATAAATATCTGATACCAAGTTACCGTCTTACTCCATGCAGGCGCTTGATAAATATCAGCGTGACAGATACATGGAAAATTGAAATAGTTGAATAAATTAAATACTTGTTCATTACTATCCCAGTTTGAGCCTACCGCTGGAGTTCGGTCAAGTTTAAAGTCCTTAATCTTACCAAGAGATTTTATTCCCCAACAACCATAGAAATATACTTCTTCTTTAGTGTATATTAAGAAAGCATATTTAGTGCGCCAAGATGAAGTCTGATAAATAATTTCAAAATAATCGTGATTACTGCTTGAGTAACATTTTTGCATAATATGAGGGGCATTAATACGACCTTCCCAAAGCCAGCCTTCTATATCATTGACTTTCGTTTTATTATAAATAAATGGGTCACCAATTAATACCTCGACTTTTTCAACATCATTTGATGCTGTTTGTAAAAGAATGTAGAGGCTATTTTGATCTAAGGCATAGGCCATATTACTTTTAGGGATGTGTTTAACAGCTAAAGTGTTCATGATTCTCCTAACTACCTGCACTTTCATAGTGCTTTAAGCCATACTGCCAGAACAGGTATGATATTATTAATAAGCTTATGCAAACTAGTGGACAAATAATTGCTGGCAAAAGCAATGAAGTACCACTATATAAGCAAGATACTGGCCAATAAATGATTAAGCCAAAAGGCACAATATAGAATAACAATATTTTTACTACTTTTCCTAAGGCCTCGACTGGATAGCGAACATATGAAGAAAGATTATATATATTAGTCATAAACTGAATACTTACTTTTGTCCAAAATGCAACTGTCGCTGTGATTAGTTTAATCGCAGTAAAGAGGAAAATAGCAAAGAATTCACATACAATAAGACCCATTAGAGCACCAAAGGTCCACGTAATATTCTGATATGGAGCTGAAATAATTATTAATGCCACTCCTAATATTACTTCACCTAATCCCTCATGTTGAAACATTTCCGCGATCAATTGAAAAAGTGGATTAACTGGTCTGATTAGAAAACGATCTAATTTACCTAGTTTTACATAATTCAAACCAATTTGCCAAATAGCATCAGTGAAGACATGATCAATTCCTTTTGGTATTAATAAGCAACCATATAGGAAAGCCATATTCATGAAGGTCCAGCCAGCCAAAGTATCAATGTTTTGAATAGTCATAACAAGGACTAATAAGCTAACCGCATTATTCAAGAAAAAAGCGAAAATTCCAACAACTGCATCTACCCGGTAGCTTAATCTTGACTTAAAAGCCATAGCTAGATAAGAGCGGTATAATTTCCAATAACGAGCCATACTTAACCTCCATAAGAAACTACATGTTTCACACTACGCATGTACAGTAGTTTTCCAATAATTGAAAGTACGACAGTCCAAAAAATCTGTATGCCTAACATTATCAAGACCTCTTTAATATTAAAAGTGCCAATTAAAATACTCACTGGAGTACTTATCATTGAACCAAATGGTAGAAACTGAAGAATATTCTTTGCCCAAACAGGAAAGAAAGCAATTGGCAAGTATGCTCCTGCTAAGAACCCTATAATGACATCTTTAATCTCACCAAGGCCAAAGAGTGCTCCTGTAAAGAAAGCTGTTTGGCCAAATATGAAGTAAAAAGAGTCTATTAAGATACATCCTAGAAAAGCACTAATAATAAAGAAGATGATGTTTAAAATTCCGGGAATTGCTACCCCAAATCCCCAACAAAGTATTACGTATCCTACTATTAAAATAGGAATAACTATTATGAAAAATTGGGAAATAAATGAACCAATTGTCGTTGACAACAATCTTTTACGATAAGAAATAGGTAAAATTAATTGATTAGCAATTTGTCCTTCCACAATATCACTAGAGAGCTGCCAAAAAGTATCTGACGTGTAAATTAATTGAGAAGTAACGCGAGCAACTATCGTATATGTGAGTAGTCCCCCTAAAGTAAAACCATTATATAAGGGTTCTCCACTTTCATTAAAAATAGCAATCCAAAGACAACTAGTTATAAACATTAAAAAGAAATCCCCAGATATCCACATGATGATGGAAAAACGGTAGGCAAAGGTCTCAAGAATAGCACCTTTAGCAAAGCTTAAATACTTCTTCATACAACCATTTCCTTTTCAGCATAAATCTTCTTTACCACTTCTTCAATTGAGTTTTCCATAATAGATAAATCACTCACATGGTAATTGTTGATTAAGAAACTCAAAATGTTGTCAATATGGACTTTCGCAGCATCAAATGTTATTGTCAGCCGTTTACTCATAACTTCTACTTGAATATCATCGCCAAATTCAGCGATTAATAATTCTTGATTTAAATGCTCTTTTGCTTCAATTTTAATTTTACGAATATCACCAAAGCGATTTTTAATATTAGTAATAGGCCCATCATAGAGCATGTGTCCTTCATCAATGATAATAATTCGACTACAAAGGGTTTCAATATCACTCATATCATGAGTTGTTAAAATAATAGTTGTATTATATCTTTGATGAATATCTTTTAAAGCAGCTAAAATGTTTTGTTTTACTAATACATCTAAGCCAATTGTTGGTTCATCTAAAAATAATATTTTAGGATTGTGAAGAAGAGCAGCCATTAAATCAGCTCGCATTCGTTGCCCAAGAGAGAGAGTTCTAACCGGGGAATGCATGAATTTTTCGACTTCTAGAATATTAGTTAAATAATTAAAACGCTCTTGATACTCTTCTTCGGTTACTTCATATATTTCTTTAATAATACGGAATGATTCAATTACCGGTAAATCCCACCATAATTGACTTCGTTGGCCAAAAACAACCCCAATTGTTTTTAGATAATCATTGCGCTGTTTGGCTTTGTATGGTTCGACGCCATCAGCTACAACTTTTCCCGCAGTTGGTGTTAAGATTCCACACATCATCTTGATTGTTGTTGATTTACCAGCTCCATTGGAACCAATATATCCAACTATTTCCCCATCATTAATGGTAAAGTTTACATCGTTAACAGCGTGGGTTATTTCGTATTTCCGACTAAACAAAGTTGCTATCATTCCTTTTAAACCAGGCTTGCGGACCGGTTTTTTAAAGTCTTTTGATAAATGTTCGACTACTATCATATTTATGTCAACTAAAAAGTAGAAAAGAGTTTTCCTACTTTTTAGTTACTCCTTCTTAAGCTTATAATTGTTTTTTTATAATAATGATTGGTTCTGTTACTTCTGTCTTTTCGTCTATGAATTGATTGGTTAATAGATTAATACCAGAAAATGGTAGAATTACTTTTTGAGGTTTAGCTTGCAGATTAAATACTCCCATAATTGTTTGACTATTATCCAATCTTCTATAAGTAATTTGAAGAGCCGTCTTAGAT
>CAYJAQ010000019.1:0-24289 GCA_964368275.1 uncultured Staphylococcaceae bacterium | reverse complement strand
GTTTCTAAATGAACTGTAAATGAAAGGAAAAAAATATGGCAAAGAAGAGTATTAAAGATTTAGAATTAAATGGTAAGAAAGTTTTAATGAGAGTGGACTTTAATGTACCAATGCAAAATGGTGTTATTACAGATACTAATCGTATTGTCCAAGCATTACCAACAATTAAGTATGCACTTGACAATAATGCAAAGGTCATTTTATTTTCACACTTAGGACGTGTAAAATCAGTTGAAGATAAAGCAACTAATAGTTTGGCACCTGTCGCTGAAAAATTACAAGAATTATTAGGAAAAGAAGTAAAATTTGTTCCTACTACTCGTGGTAAAGAATTAGAAGATGCGATTGCTAAAATGCAAAACGGCGATGTTGTAATGTTTGAAAATACCCGCTTTGAAGATATAGATGGCAAAAAGGAATCTAAAAATGATCCAGAATTAGGCGCATATTGGGCAAGCCTTGGTGATGTATTTGTAAATGATGCATTCGGTACTGCTCACCGTGCACATGCTTCTAATGTTGGTATCGCTAGTCAAATTAAAGATAGCGTAGCTGGTTTCTTACTAGAAAAAGAAATAAAATTTATTGGTGAAGCGGTTGATAAACCTGTTCGCCCATTCATCGCTATTTTAGGCGGTGCTAAAGTAAGTGATAAGATTTCAGTAATTGAAAACTTGTTGACAAAAGCTGATAAGATTGTTATCGGTGGAGCAATGGCTTATACATTCTATAAAGCACAAGGTAAGAATGTTGGTCTATCTAAATGTGAAGATGATTTCGTTGAATTTGCTAAAGGTTTATTAGAAAAGGCTAAAGGTAAAATTGTTTTACCAGTAGATAATGTTGTAACTAAAGAATTCTCAGCTGATGCTGTGGCAAGAGTAGCTTTAACGACAGATATTCATGAGGATGAAATGGGACTAGATGTTGGACCTGCGACTCTTGAATTATTTGCTAAAGAATTACAAGGGGCTAAAACCGTTGTATGGAACGGGCCAATGGGCGTTTTTGAATTCCCACGTTTCGCACAAGGCACTATTGGTGTTTGTGAATTATTAGCAAAACTAATTGGTGCTACTACAATTATTGGTGGTGGTGATTCTGCTTCCGCAGCAATCAATCTTGGTTATGAAAAGAAGTTTACCCACATCTCAACTGGTGGCGGCGCAAGTTTAGAATATTTAGAAGGCAAAACATTACCAGGTGTTGCTTGCCTAAATGACAAGTAGAAAGGTATAAATAATAATATGAGAAAACCTATTATTGCTGGCAATTGGAAGATGTTTAAAGTTCGTACGGAAGCACTAGATTTTATCTATGCTGTAAATAACAAAGTCCCTTCAAAAGACGTTGTTGAGACAGTTATTTGTGCACCGTTTACGTTACTTAGATGTTTAGCAAAACGTCAAGGCGAAAACTTACGTATTGGTGCTCAAAATATGCACTATGCAGAAAATGGCGCATACACTGGTGAAATATCAGCTGACATGCTTACTTCATTAGATGTAACATATGTAATTATTGGTCACAGTGAAAGAAGAGCAATGTTCAATGAAACCGATGATACCGTTAATAAGAAACTTCATACTGCTTTCAATCATGGTTTGATTCCCATTCTTTGTGTTGGTGAAACCCTTGAACAACGTGAAGCAGGTACTACTGAAAAGGTAATCAAAGATCAAATTGTTAAAGATTTAGAAGGATTAACAGTAGAACAAGTAAAACAATTAGTTATTGCATATGAACCAATTTGGGCAATTGGAACTGGCAAAACAGCAACTCCGGAAATGGCCAATGACACTTGTGGATATATTCGTTTCCTAGTGGATCAATATTTTGGTGAAGATGCTGCTGAAGCAGTACGGGTTCAATATGGTGGAAGTGTAAAGACTAATAATATTGCAGAGTTAATGGCGCAACCTCATATCGACGGTGCATTAATTGGCGGAGCTAGTCTTGATGCTGATAATTTTATTTATTTTGCTGAAGTAGCTTCAAAATAGATTAGTAAAAAAAGAGTAGCACAAAAGTTTTTAGACTTTACGTGTTGCTCTTTATTTTTTATTTATTAATCTTTAAATGGAACATTAACGTAGCAAGCTATGCGAATGCCTGAACTAGGTGAATTTAAATAATAATCAGCATTAGCATAACCATCGGTTTTTACAAATGAAGAAAAAGTTTTTAAGTAGTTTTGACCGACTCTTAATAACCAAATGCCACCCGATAAGTCAAAGTCAATTTCTTCTGTGTGAACGCCTTGGGCACGGGCATAATCACTTGGTGTAGCAATACGACCAACTGAGAAAATGCCTGTAGGTTCAAAATTATTATCACGTTCAGTTATTTCTTCATAACTTGGTAAGAAGAAGTTTTCGTATGTGTCATTATCTTTTTGTAAAACTTCATTAAGGTATTGCATAGGTTGATTTTTAATAAGGGTATTAACAACAACCGCACGATCATCATCGGTAAAATAGTTATTATAGAAATCATTACTTAACCAATTGCGAATATCGCTATGTTCATAATTACTTGGATAAATAGTGATGCCATCAATTTCTCTTTCAGCAAGATTATTTTGGAACATTTTTGCATCAATTATATTATATGTCATAAGCATCGATTTATTGCCAATAGTATTAATAACTTTCCATAAAATTGGCTCTACTAAGAAATAGTGAGTAGTACCAACAACATATCCTGTGATCATTTGAAATAACTCATTAGATGATCCGAGTGGAATATGTGTATTAGCAACAGTTAGTTTAGCGAACTCCATGCCATTATATTCTAAATAACCATCTTCATTTGTAGTAGTAATTCGTTCTAGCTTTTTCAATAGACTTGCATCTGTTACTTCTCTTTGAGGATATTTCCCCATATATACGAAGTTAGCAACATCTTCTATATTATTATCAAACGATTCAAATATCACACGATATTCAACATTTAATACATCACCATAATCTACCGTGATAGGTCCATCACATTTTTCTTGGTTAGGATCTTCTTCACAAGTCTTTCCTGCTGGTTGACATTTTTCTTGGTTAGGATCTTCTTCACAAGTTTTTTCTGCTGGTTGACATTTTTCTTGGTTAGGATCTTCCTCACAAGTCTTTTCTACTGGTTGACATTTTTCTTGAGTAGGATCTTCTTCACAAGTTTGCTCAACAGGAGCGCATTTTTCTTGGTTAGGATCTTCCTCACAAGTTTTTTCTTCTGTGCAGCCATAAATTACAAATAAGAGTAAAAATACTGATAAGAAGGAAAGTGTCTTTTTAATTCTCTGTTTCATTAACGAACTCCTTTCGTTTTTGTATATATATATATTATAACAAAACCACCTCATCCACACAAGTAATTTGCACGTGTAAATTAATGGAAAAAATAATAATATTGTTCTTTTATTAAGATAACAAATAAAAATAATAATTTATTGGTAAAAAAAGAAGCTTTTTTAGAGCTTCTAATTTTTTATCTCATTTGCCAAATAGTGTTTATTAATAAGGTGTGCAATGGAATATATTAATAACACGACAATTGGGAATAATATAGGCATAATGAGAAAAGTGGGAATACCAGGTATTTGAAGGGGCATATTATCACCTAAAAATAAGTAATCAAATCTAGTACCAACTAATGGATACTGAAGAAATTGAACATTTATAAAAACAATAACAGTACCTACAAATACTTTCCAAATATTTTTGAACTCAAGCTTACATTCGCCTGTTGTCCACATAATGATAGGTATTAATATTATTCCCCAATGAGAAGTAACACTATCTAATACATTAAAGTTTATATATCGGTCAGTAAAGATTCCTTGAGGAAAAGCAAAGGTTACAATCCCTCCGATGATTCCAGCAACGAAAGCAAATTCTCTAATGTGTTTCCATTTAAAGATTGCGCATAATCCGACCAAAATTGTACAAACGTTACATAAGTAGAAAGGGTAAAGAGAACTAATAATGTTACCACCTTTAAATACTTGAATAAGTCTTCTTGTAAAATAAATGGAAAGCATAATAATTCCCAAAATCTTTACAATACGATTAATTGTGCCGCTAGATTTTCTGTGCAACAGAAATGGAACAATAAAAAGCGAAATTAGCATCAATACTAAAAAAGTAATATGGACAAAACCATAGGTATAATCACCAATCTCAAATCCGGTAATAAAAAACTTCTTAAAGAAATCCATATAACTATCTCCTTGCTTGTCTATTATACCAAATAAAATTATACTTGTAAATAGTAAAATTGCCAGTTGCATTATTAGGCAATTGTTTTGCATATTATGTGATGAACTAGTTTGTAAATGATACTATATTACTTGACTTTTTAAGTAAAAAAGTATATAATACATAAGGTGCGATAAAAGCAGCATTCACATAGTTGTAGACACTTAGATTATCACATTTGGATGTAAGTAACCTCGCTGCTTAGGAGAAAGCAATAAGATAATCTACCCTAGAACCGAATATGAATTTTTTTATCCACACATTAATTATTAAAGGAGAAAAAACATGGCACGTTACACTGGTTCTTCTTGGAAACAATCAAGAAGATTAAAGTATTCTATTTTAGAAACTGGCAAAGAATTACAAAAACGCCCTTATGCACCTGGCCAACACGGTCAACGCAGAAGCAAACTTTCTGAATATGGAATGCAATTACAAGAAAAACAAAAAGTTCGTTTTACATATGGTATGAACGAAAAACAATTCCGTACTTTATTTGATAAAGCTGCAAAGATTCCTGGTAAGCAAGGTGATAATTTCTTATTCTTATTAGAATCAAGACTTGATAACCTAGTATATCGTTTAGGCTTCGCTGCTACTCGTAGACAAGCACGTCAATTAGTTACTCATGGTCACATCGTATTAGATGGTAAAAAAGCTGATATCGCTTCATTATTAGTAAAACCTGGTCAAACTATTTCTTTAAAACAAGGATCTAAAGGTTTACAAATTGTTAAAGATGCATTAGAAACTACTGTTTCACGTTTACCTTTCTTAAGCTACGACGAAGCAACTTTAACTGGTACATTTGTTCGCTATCCTGAAAGAAGTGAAATTTTACCAGATATTCGCGAAAATCTAATCGTTGAATTCTACAACCGCTAGTCGGTAAAAAACAAGCAGTAATCCCACATTTGTGGGATTTTTTCTTTCCTAATTTTGTCAATAATAGTTTTTACCAAAAGTGGCAAAATATTGCAGGAGGAAATAATATGAGAAAAAATAATAATGTGTTTGTTGTATTTGCTACAATTGGAGCACTATTAAACATTGTAGCAAGTTTTGCATTAGCATATTTCGCTTCAGGCGGGAAACTAATGGGAATAGAGCGTTCATTTGACCTGGGTGTTTGGAATGTAATTGTGACAGTTATGGCAGTAATCGGTGCAATGTTTGGTATTATTGGAGTAATTATTATACCTAGAGCTATCCGGACCGCTGGTTTATTTATGCTAGTTAGTTCAATTGAATATATAATAGTTAGCGTAGTTGTCGCCCAAACTGATTTAGTACCATATCTATTAATAGGTGGTATAGGTGCATTAATCATTTTGGTATGTAGTTTTATTGCTTTAATGACACCTGATGAAAGTGAAAAAAATGTTTCAATAGATATTTATGATTGATTTTATATTGAGTATGCTCATTATTTGAACATACTTTTTTTAATGAAAAACTTATAGATTTTTTCATAGTCTCATTAGTTTACAATTTAATCAGTTTTTGGTACAATATAATTGTAAAATATAGAAATGAGGAGAAAAATATGAAAAACAATCGTTTATCAAAAACCATTGCAACTTTTGTCATAATGATAGTTTGTGCTACATTATTGATTAGTTGTGATTCTAGTAAAGTTGCTTTTAAAAATGAAGTGTATACAGTTCAAGAAAAGCAATCTATTACTATTGATTTAGAATTAGGTAAAAAGGTCGTTACATCAGATATTAAATTCACAGTTAGTGACGAAAGCATTGGTACATTTGATGGTACTAAGTTTAACGCATTAACTGCTGGTGAAACAACAATTAAAATGGTATATGGTAAAACTGAAGCTACAGTGAAAGTAGTTGTTACTGAAACACCATATGAGCCTTTTAGTTTTGAAAAAGCTACATATACAACTAATGTTGGCGAAACTTTAAAGGTTAATTTAAATCTTGATAATAGAATTAATAAAGATAATATTAACTATAGTAGTAGTAATACAAGCGTCGCTACATTTACTAATGGCGAATTAATTGCTAAAGGTGTAGGAGAGACTACTATTACTATTAAATATCCTCAAAAGGCTTTAGAAGCAACTGCACAAGTTGTTGTTCAAGAAGAACTTTATAAGGAGTTTAGTTTTAAAGAAACTAGTTATGAACTAGAACCTGGAACTGAAGTTACACCTGAATATAATTTAGATGCTAGAATAAAAGTTAGCGATTTAGAATATGTATCAGCTGATAGTGAAATTGTAACTTTTGTAAATGGTAAGATTAGCGCCAAGAAATCGGGTGAAACTACAATTACCATAAAATATCCTGCTCAAAACTTAACTGCCAGTGCTATTGTTAAGGTAAAATTAACAGCTGCAGAACAAGCAAGATATGATGAAGCTGTTGCATTTGACACTAAAGTTAAGGCACTAGGTACTGTTACTGTTGATAATGCTTTAGAAGCAAAGCGACTTGTAGCTCAGTATGATTCAATGCCAGAAAATATAAAGGAATTTGTTACTACTGCTGATATCGTTGCTAAATTAACAGGCATGGCTGACGCTGTATATATTATTGCTGAAATAGATAAATTACCAGAAGAATTAACTATTGCAAATAAGAAAGCAGTTCAAATGACTAGAGTTGCTTATTGGAATGCAAGTACTGAGGCTAAAGCTATGGTAACTAATCTAAATGATTTAGAGGCTAAAGAAGCCCTATTAGAAGAATTGTTCTATAATATATCAAATGACAAGGTAACAATAATAAAAGATTTTGCTGATGTTGTTTGGGTTGGTGGTTCAATTGAACTTCGTAAATCAACCGCCAAGGATGAAAGCTTTGATAAAGTTGTATGGACATCTTCTGATAATAGTATTGCCACAGTAGCAGATGGCAAAGTAACTGGTGTTAAAGAAGGCAGAGTAGTTATTACAGCTACTATTGATGGAACAACACTTAGTGATAGTATGGAGTTTGTTGTATTTAATGCAAACATTGCAAGCGATCCAGTTAAAAAATTCTTAGCAGCTGCTTATAATCCTACTGTTTATGTTAAAGAAACTGTCCCAATCGGCGCAGGCAATCCGGCATATAGCCTTGATATAGTAGGTAGTTTACTACAAATATTAGTAGATGACCCGCTAGATATTATTGAACAAATTGCACCTATTGGCAATGCTGCTCGACCAGGAACAAAGACTAATATGGAATTTGTTACTGTTCACTATACTGGCTCAATGGGACACACTGCTACTGCAAAAGCAATGGCTGATATGTTTACCGCAAAAACTAATGATACTTCTATTCATTATGTAACTGGTAATGATGGTGTTTATCACTGCATGCCTGATGATGAAGTTGCATACCACGCTGGTGACGGAACAGGAACTAAGTTTGAATGGACAGATACCGGAATAAAAGCGGAAGGTAAAGACGCACCAAAATTCTCTGTTTCAATTGATGGCCACTTTGTAATTAACGGTCAAAAGACAGATATGCTAATTCCTCGCACTGGTTATCGTAGTAATGGCAGTTATGCAGAAATTATGCCATGGGGCAATAATTCACTTACAAACCTTGGCCCAACATGGAAAATTGGTGAGAATGGCAACTATTATATGGGTACTACTTGGGCTTGTTTTACACAAGTATATGCGGGAAAAATTTGCTCAAGAGGTGGTAATAATAACAGTATTGGCATTGAATCATGCGTAAATGTAGGTACTGATTTATGGTTAACATGGCAACGAACTGCTCAATTAGTTGGTAAATTAATGATTGAAAATAACTTTGATATCAACCGTATTAAGATGCATAATACCTTTAGCGGAAAGAATTGTCCTCAACCAATGCTTGAAGATAATGGCGAAATATGGCACGAATTTGTTAAGCTAGTTCAATTTGAAAACTTGAAATTAAGTACATTTAGTGATTACAACTTTGCAATTACAAACTGCAGTTATGCTAATGTAGCAAGCACGGGACGTATCCAAGCAATGGAAGAAAAAGCTGTTACAATTAATTATACTGTCAACATTACTAATGCTAAAACTGGTTATAATGAATCAATGACATTTACTTCAATTCTTCCTGCAAATGCTGAGTAATCAGTTTTGAAATAGGAAAAAATCAATGAGTAAAATAAATAAAAATGGTACAATTCTAAAAATAATCGTGACTATTTTTGCAATTTTATTAGTTGTATTAGCGCTAATAATGATACGGGAAATGAGTAAAACAACTAAAGAAGGTCACATTACAATAGTAGTTGAAGATATTTTAGGGCATACTATTATTAATGATGAAGTAAGTTATAAAGTTGGCGAAAGATTAATTGATATCATAGATGAACGTTATACAATAAAGTTTGATTCCACAAGAACCTTTATTTACGATATTAATGAAATAAAAACGGACGCAGTTGAAACTTCGATTATCATATATGTTAATGGCGAAATGTCAAACTATGGGGTTGCTGATATACAGCTACATGATGGAGATATAATAACTTTTAGCGCAAAATATATGCGAGATGTTTGGCCTGAATTTTATGATTAAGAAGATTGCTATATATTCGGTATGTATTGCTGTAATGTTTGTACAAGAGCAACTATTGTCTTTTATTGCTAATGTACAATTTACTACCCTTTTGATTGTAATATATTTTATGCTTTTCGGCTTCAAACCGACAATTGTAATATGTATTATACACACGCTATTAGATAACCTATTTATGGGTACGCTTAATTTAATATATACTCCTGCTATGTTAGTTGGCTGGTGTATATTGCCAATTATCTTACAACTATTTTTTCGAAAAACTGTCAATGAATGGGTATTAGCAACTGTTGGTGGACTACATGCTATTTTGTATAGTATTTGCTTTATAGTGGCACAAGCATTTATTGGAGATGTAGATATAATTGCATATTTAATAGCTGACATTCCATTTACACTTATTTTAATCGTTGTAAATTTTCTTACAATAGCATGGTTATACAAACCATTATACCAAACATTAAATTCATATTTATCCAAAGTTCCTCAATGAGGAACTTTTTCTTATAAAAAATGGATTTTCTTACTTTACAAAAAGTTCTTATTTTGTTATAATATAGTAGTTGAAAAGGAGAAACGAGAAATGAAAAGTAGATTATTTACATTACTATCTTTATCATTAGTTGTTATTAGTTTAATGCTACTAACTAGTTGTGATAAGGGTAAAGAATTCTATTTTAACAGTGAAGAGTATCAAGTAGAGGAGAATAAAACAGTTACTATTAACTGGACGTTTGGGAAAAAAGTAAAAGCAGAAGAAGTACAAATTAAAGTTGCTGATGAAAATGTTGGGACTATAGATGGTTCAATAGCATCCGGTACAATAAACTTTAAGGCATTAAGTGTTGGAAGTACAACGGTTACTATGACATATAAAGACTTAACTGCAGCGGTAAAAGTAACGGTTACTGAAAAGCCTTATGAGTTGTTTGCTTTTGAAGAGGATAGCTATGAAGTTGAATATGAACAAACATTACGCGTAAAAATGTCACTAGATGAAAGAATTGATCTAGAAAAGATGGTTTATGAAAGTAGTAATCCAGAAATAGCAAAGTTTGAATATGGTCGTATTACAGGTATGAGCGAAGGCGAAGCCACCATTACTATTAAATACCCAGATAAGAACTTAAGCAAATCGGTAAAAGTTGTTGTTAAACTTTCAGCCCTTGAATTAGGTAGAAAAGAAAAAGCTGAAGAATTCAACAAGAAAGTTAATGCAATACAAGCTATTACTATTGATAACATTGAAGAAGTTGAAGCACTAATTTTAGAATACGATGGTTACAATGAAAGTATATTACGATATGTAACTGTTGGTGAGAAGGTAGAAAAGATGAAAAATGAATCAAAAGTATTAGTAATAATTAATCAAATTGATAAGTTGCCTGAAGTAGTAACGCCAGAAGATAGCAAACAAATTGCTCTTGCTAGAGTTACATATGAGAATGCACCATCTGAAATAAAAGCACAAATAACTAACCTAGCTCGTTTAGAAGCTAAGGAAGTAGAACTTGAACAAGCAATATTTGATGCAATTCCAGAGAGCATTAGATTAGAAGTAAATGCGGGTGATTTATTAAAGGTTAATGGCAGCATTGAATTAAATGTTTCAACAGTGAAACCAGCGACAGTAGAAAAATTAGTTTGGACTTCGTCAGATGAAAGTATAGCAACAGTTGCAGCAGGTAAAGTTACAGGCAAAAAAGCTGGTATTGCTAAGATTACTGCAAGCAATGCAGGAAAAGAAGAGAGTTCAATATATGTTACTGTCTATAATGCAAGTGACATTAGTGATGAAGCACTAGCGTTTGTAGCTGCCGCACATAATGCCAATATTTTTGTAAAGAAAGCCGTACCAATTGGTGCTGGTACTCCAGAATATTTTAAAACAATGATTGGTAGCGTAAGCAAATTATTATTTAATTCACAACTTGAAATTCAAGAAATGATGACTGCAAAAGGTAGTGGCAATCGTCCTGAAACAATCAAGACAAGTACTGAATTTATTACAGTTCATTATACTGGCAATATGAGAAGTGGCGCAGATGCCAAAGCAAATGCGGGCTATTTTACTGCCCCTACTACTACATCTTCAATTCATTATGTAACAGGTAATGATGGCGTATACCATTGTATACCAGATAATGAAGTTGCTTATCATGCAGGTGACGGAACTAGTACTACCTTTGAATGGTTTGATACTGGTGTAGTTGCAAAAGATGATAAAACTCCTCGAATAACAACATCAAGTGATGGTTACTTTGTGTTTAATGGCGAAAAGACCGTTATTGCTATTCCTGAAGGAAAATATACAGTATCTAGTTTAAACAATTATGATGATTATTTGACATTACTAGGACCAGCTTGGAAAGTTGGTACAGATGGTAAATACTATATTGGTACTACTTGGTTTTGTACGTCACAAGTTTCTTCAGGCATGATTTGCTCAAAAGGTGGTAACAATAATAGTATTGGTATTGAATCATGTGTAAATGAAGGATCTGATATTTGGTTTACATGGCAACGTACTGCACAGTTAGTTGCAAAATTAATGGTTGAAAATAATCTTGATATTAATTCAGTTAAACCGCACAATTTCTATACAGCAAAAGATTGTCCACAACCAATGTTAGAATACGAAGGATTAATGTGGTATGAATTTATAAAACTAGTTGAATTTGAATATTTAAAGATTACAAAATTCGCTGATTATACATTTACATTAACTTCAATTGATTATGAGAATGCTGAAAATACTGGACGCATTAGTAAGAGGTTAGCAGAAACTACTACAATTACTTATACAGTACTTGTAGAAAATGCTAATACTGGTTATTCAAAGAGTATTACGCTTAGTTCTCAATTAATTGGCTCAAAGGCAAATTAATCAAAAAAGGCATAGACAGAAAGGCATAGACTTTTGTTTATGCCTTTCATTTTATAATTATTAATTAACTATAGATATAAATGTAATACTTGTTAATTTTCTTTAACAAAATACTTGCCATAATAGAAAAAATTTGATATAATACTAATGCAAAAAGATTGATGCAGGTATCGTATAATGGCTATTATACCGCCTTGCCATGGCGAAGATGCGAGTTCGATCCTCGTTACCTGCTCCATTTGTATTGTACTATGCTTGATATCGAGCATAGTTTTTTTTCTAATTGGAGGCTAATATGAATATACTTGTTAGTGCATGCTTACTTGGTTGTAATTGCAAATATGATGGAAAGAATAATTATAATCAATCAGTGGTTGATTTAAGTGAAAAGCATCGGTTAATTCCTGTATGCCCCGAAGTAGAAGGAGGAATGAAAGTTCCCCGTAAACCCGTAGAAATTGTTAATGCAGAAATTATGAATATTGATTTAGAGAATTTTACTAAGATATTTAAGAAAGGTGCTGAGATTGCCCTTATTAGAGCGAGAGACAATAAATGTCAGATTGCTATTTTAAAAAGTAATAGCCCATCATGTGGCTATGGCTATGTCTATGATGGAACATTTAGCGGACATTTAATAAAAGGCAATGGCATTACTGCTGATTTATTATCTGAATCGGGGATAAAAATATATAACGAGCAAGAAATAGAAAAAATAAAAAGCATCAATTAATGATGCTTATTGTTAAAGGGTATTTAAACATTTTCGATAAGTTCTTTTAACTGTTTGTTTCGCATTATCAGTTTTATTATTGGAACACCAATAATTGTTACTACTATCAGTTCTGAAACAATAATTGAAAGAACGGTTAATATAGTTCCTATGAATGGTAGGCCATTCATGAGGCCAATTTCAATTCCTGTTATTATGTTAGCAATAGGAACTGCTAAAGATGCTAACCAAATATTTTTGATTTTAATTAAGCCCAGGCAAGCAATTGCAGTCGCAAGGGTTCCAAAGACAATATCATATATGCCATAGGGGCTACCAATATTTGCAATTGCACATCCAACTATTAAAGACAATGCATATCGTTTATTGATAAAGCATAACAACATTAATATTTCGGCGATTCTAAATTGAATATCGCCATAGGCTATAAAACTAAGTGCATAAGTTAGGACTACATATAATGCAGCAACTAGGGCTAATTTGACCACTGTTACAATGGTCCATTTTTCATTTTTTTTCATGATTACTCCTTGTTTTATTATTTTAAAAGATGGTTATGCAAGGAACATCTTTCGATAACTATTATAAGTTTAAAAACATTATTTGTCAAACAATTAACCCATAAAGGAGAAAAAGATGAATATATCAAAAGAAGGAATACGTAACCTACTCATTGAACAAAAAGAACAGGACTATAAAGTCTTTTCAGAACGCATTGTAAATGCTTCAAAACCTTTACTTGGCATTAGAATTCCCAATTTGCGTTCTATTGCTAAAGAAATTGTAAAAAGTGATTATTATTGTTATTTAAATAATGCTTCCTTTGAACTTGTTGATGAATGTTTACTTTACGGTTTAGTTGTGGGTTGTAGTAATATGAATGTTGAGGATACTATTCACTACCTCAATATTTTAATTGATGAAACCGACAATTGGAGTGTTTGTGATATTACAGTTGCTAGTTTAAAGATGATTAAAAAGCATAAAACAGAAATGTGGCAATATGCTGTGGAGTTAACTAAAGCTGATAGTGAGTTTAAAATAAGATATGGTTTGATAATTATGCTTGATTACTTTATTGATGAATATCATATTGACCAGATAATTAAAATTTGTGATGAAATAAAGAGTGATTATTATTATGTTAAAATGGCAGTAGCGTGGTTATTATCAATTGCTTTTATTAAGTTTAGTGATAAAACAATGACATACTTAAATAATTGTAATCTCGATACTTTTACATATAACAAGACATTATCCAAAATAACCGATTCCTATCGAGTATCAGAAGAGACTAAAAAAATTGTCAAAATGATGCATAAAAAATAATAATTTACTTGGACTAATAAAATAAAAAATGATATAATAATCAAAACTCTAAGGAGGCTAACAATGATTTTTGGCAAGAACGTTAACAAATATTATTTACGCTATTGGTATTTATTACTAATTGGTATTATTGCTTTAATATTTGTCGATTATTTTCAGTTATTAATACCCGATATTATGGGTGATATTATAGATGGGTTAAAAGCCATCATTGATCCTACTAATGCAATGACAGAACCATTAAATCTAGAGACACTAAAAAGTTTTATGATTACAATGTTTGTAATAGTGATAGTAATGTTTTCTGGCCGTTTCTTATGGCGTATTACGGTATTTGGCTTATCAGTAAGAGTTGAAACGGCGATGCGTGATGAAATGTTTGCTCATAGTGAAAAGTTGTCACGTGAATATTATAATGTGAATAAAACGGGTGCATTAATGGCCCTGTTTACTAATGATTTACAAACGATTCGCAATTCATTTGGTTCAGGTGTAGTTATGATGGTTGATGCGATTTTCTTAGGAGGATTGTCTTTTTATAAGATGTTTACTTTAGATATAACATTATCGCTTATATCGACAATTCCATTATTCTTGTTAGCACTTTGTGGAGGAATTATTGGCCGCCAAATTAATAAACGATTTACACTTCGCCAAGAAGCATTTGCAGAAATGAGTGATATAACCCAAGAAAACTTTTCGGGTATTACAGTAATTAAAGCTTTTGTTAAAGAAAAAAAGGAATTTATAAAATTTGCTAAAGTTAATGCAAAAAATAAAGATACTAATATTCGCTTAGTGAAATTTTTTATGATTTTAAGTTCAATCATTTCTTTACTCATTGGCTCAATCATGGTTATCATTCTTAGTTATGGCGGTTATTTAGTATATACAAGTGAAGGTGCTTTTACAGTTGGTAAATTAACTAAGTTTTGTATTTACTTTACTACCTTAGTATGGCCAATCATGGCACTTGCTCAACTTATTAATATGCGTAGCCAAGCAAAAGCTAGCTTGAAACGCATTAATGAACTACTTTGCCACAAGGTTGAAATAAATGACGATTTAGCTGATATTACCAATAAAGAAGTGATTGGGGGAATTACCTTCAAAGAGTTTAATTTCACTTATCCAGGAGCTGATAAACCGGCTTTAAAGAATATCAATATTGATATTAAACCAGGAGAAAAAATAGGTATTATCGGAAAAACAGGTTCTGGCAAGACAACTTTTGTCGATATGTTATTAAGGCTTTATAATGTAGAAGAAGGTCATATCTTCATTGATGGTGCTGATATTATGCATTTGCCACTTCAAACGGTTCGTGATGCAATTGGCTATGTACCACAAGATAACTTTTTATATAGTGATACAATTAGTCATAACATTGCATTTGCATTAAAAGATGAAGATTTAGAAGAGATTAAAAAATTTGCTAAATATGCGGCTGTCGATGATAACATAGAAGAATTTCCTGAAAAGTATGATACTATTTTAGGCGAGCGTGGTGTTACTTTGTCAGGTGGACAACGCCAACGAATTTCAATAGCGCGAGCTCTAATAAAGAATCCTAAAATTTTAATTCTTGACGACTCGGTATCAGCAGTTGATACTAATACAGAAAAGACAATTTTAGAAAGTATTAATGAACTTAGAGAAAACAAAACAACGATTCTAATTGCTCATCGTATTTCCACTGTTCGTGATTTAGACCGCATTATGATTATTGATGAGGGGGAAGTCACTGCCTTTGGTACTCACCATGAGTTAATGGAAAGTTCAACTGACTATCAAGCTTTAGTAAACCTTCAAAAACTAGAAGATGAGATTGGAGGTACTAACAATGCGTAATGAAAAAGATAAAGGTCGTAAGATGAGTGATAAAGCGATTATTATTCGTCTAATGAAATATGCTTCAAAATTTAAAAAAGAATTTATAATAGCCTTCATTATGATGGTTGTCATGGTCGGACTTGACTTAGTAGGACCACTACTAATGGGGGAATCAATTAAAACACTTAGTGAGAAAAATATTGTTTTTACAAGAATTATTGTAATCGTGGTACTTTACGCGGCGATATTAGTAGTATCTGCTTTAATTCAATATATTCAAGGAATGATTTTGCAAAAAGCTGGTCAAAATATTATCTTAGAGGTTCGCCAAGAAGTATTTGAACACATTGAAAAACTATCAATTGCCCAGATTAATAAAACACCAGTTGGTAAACTGGTTACTAGAGTTACAAATGATACTGGTACCTTAAATGAATTATTTACTGATGTTTTAATTAATTTGGTAAAGAACTTTATGACAGTTATTGGAGTTATTATTTTTATGTTCATCTGTGATGCTAAGCTTGCTTTATATGTTTTAGCAATGTCTCCCCTTGTAATTGGTCTAACTATTGTTTTTAGAATCTTTGCTCGTAGGGCATACCGAGAAGTTCGCCACAATATATCTAGTATTAATGCTAGTTTATCTGAAAATTTATCGGGTATGAAGATAACACAAGTATATAATGCAGAAGAGAAGCAATATAATGAATTTAAACGCAAAAACAATCGCTTAAAGAGAAGTTCGCTTCGCCAAATAATTATTTTTGCTTTATTCCGTCCTGCTATTTATGTACTATATTTATTAACAGTTATTCTCGTTCTTTGGTTTGGCGCTAAGGATGCTATTATGTATACTAACGTAGCTGCTATTGCTTCGCTTGTTATTTTCTATCAATATATTAATAAGTTCTTTGAACCAATCCAGCAACTAGCTGAACAATTTAATGTTTTACAGTCTTCATTTGCTTCTAGTGAACGAATATTTGAAATACTAGATACACCAAGTGAAATTGTTGATGCAGAAGACGCTATTGACATGCCTAATATTAGGGGTGACATTGAATTTAAGCATGTCTGGTTCTGTTATGAAAAAGATGATTGGATTCTAAAGGATGTGTCATTTAAGATAAAAGCCAAAGAAGTAGTCGCTTTTGTAGGAGCAACAGGCTCAGGAAAAACAACAATTCTTTCATTATTAGTACGTAATTATGATATACAAAGTGGTGAAATATTAGTAGATGGGGTAGATGTTAGAAAAATTAAGCTAGACTCTCTTCGTAGCGGTGTTGGTCAAATGCTTCAAGATGTTTTCTTGTTCAGTGGTACTGTTCTATCCAATATTAAGATGGATGAGGAAAGTATAACTGATGAGGATGTAGTGAAAGCCTGCGAATATGTAGGTGCTAATCACTTTATTGAGCGTTTAAAAGATGGCTATAAAGAAGAAGTTCGTGAGCGTGGTAATAACTTCTCTTCGGGAGAAAGACAATTGTTATCTTTCGCAAGAACAGTTGTACATAAGCCAAGCATTATGATCTTAGATGAAGCAACAGCGAACATTGATACTGAAACGGAAGTGTTGATTCAGGCTTCGCTTGAAAAGATGATGAATATCGGTACGATGCTAATGGTAGCACATCGTTTGTCGACAATTCAACATGCTGATAAAATCATTGTATTAGGGAAAGGTGAAATCATTGAAGAAGGAACTCATCAAGAGTTACTTCAAGCAAAAGGGGCATATTACAGCCTTTATAAGCTTCAATATGAAAAAGGGGACAATCAATAAGAAATAAGTTGAGGAAAAATATGATTGAAATAGTAGAAGCAACAACAAAAAAACTCCAAAAAGACTTCTTAGAGTTTCCACTTAAAATGTACAAAAACAATCCGTACTTTGTCCCACCACTATATGGTGATGAAAAAAAGATATTTAGTGATAAGAATGTATATTACAAGACTTGTAAAAGTGTATATTACAACGCATATCGTGATAATGTAATGGTGGGGCGAATCTCGGGTATTATCCAATTTGCTCATAATGAAAAAACCAATGAAAAACGTGCTCGTTTTACTAGATTTGATGCTATTGATGATCAAGAAGTTGCTAATAGTTTATTTAATGCGTTTGAAACTTGGGCACGCGAAGAAGGTATGACAACTACTTGTGGTCCACTAGGATTTTCTGATTTAGAACGTGAAGGATTACTAATTGAAGGGTTTGATCAACTATCAACATTTGAAGAGCAATATAATTATGAATATTATGCTGGTCTTATTGAAAAGTGTGGTTATCAAAAAGAAGTAGATTGGGTAGAGCATAAATTGTACTATCCAAAGGAATTAGATCCACGCATTGCTAGAATTGCTGAAATGACACTTAAAAAATATAATCTTCATTTAGATCAAACAAAAGGGAAAAAAGCTTTTATTAAGAAATATAAAGATGGCATATTCTACTGTATAGATGAGTGCTATAAAGAATTATATGGCACAGTTCCTTTTACGGATGAAATGAAAGAGCAACTAATTGAACAGTTTTTGTTGATTGTTGATCGTCGTTATGTTGGGGTAATTTGTGATGAAAAGGATAACGTCATTGGTTTTGGTTTGTGTTTTCCATCAATAGGACCGGCACTACAAAAAAGTGGTGGGCGTCTTACTGTTCCTACACTACTACGATTACTTAGGGTTTTAAAAAAACATACTGTACTTGATCTAGCATTAATTGGTATATTACCTGAATATCAAAAAAAGGGAATAAACGCAGTTATATTAGACTACTTACTAACAATGTTTAAAAAGAATAATATTGAATATTGTGAAACAAATCTAAATCTTGAAGATAATACTGGAATAAAATCACAGTGGTCATCGTTTGATGCAGTACTTCATAAAAGAAGACGTTCTTACATAAAAAACATTTAGAAAATTAATTACTATTTTGCTTTTACAATCTTTTATTTGCTAAAAGAAAGTTTTTGAGTTATAATAAGGTAAAGAAGGAGGCTTTCTATGGGAAAACCAATTATTGCCCTAATGTACGATTTTGACAAAACCCTTTGTGCGAAAGATATGCAAGAGTACAGTTTTATACCGAGCATTGGGATGGATGCCAATGAGTTCTGGGGAGAAGCTAATAAAATTGCTGTTAAGAATAACATGGATAGAATTTTGGCATATATGTATTTAATGATCCGTCAAGCCAAAAAGAATGATATACCTGTGACAAAAGCATCGTTTCAGGATTTAGGAAAAGATGTTGTATTATTTAAAGGCGTAAAGTCGTGGTTTACACGTATTAATGAATATGGTAATTCATTAGGCGTGGAAATTGAACATTACATATTATCATCAGGATTAAAAGAAATTATTGAAGGTACGCCTATTGCTAAATACTTTAAGCAAATCTACGCTTGTGAGTTCCATTACAATGCTAGTGGTAATGCTGATTGGCCATTACAAGTTGTCAATTTTACCACAAAAACACAATTTCTATTTAGAATATCAAAAGGTATCTTAGATGTGCTTGATGATGTAGCTTTGAATACTAATATGCCGGACGAAGAACGTCGGATACCATATCAGAATATGATTTACCTAGGTGATGGAATTACCGATGTTCCATGTATGAAATTAGTTAAACAATATGGCG
Source organism: uncultured Staphylococcaceae bacterium (assembly GCA_964368275.1). Lineage (GTDB taxonomy): Bacteria > Bacillota_I > Bacilli_A > ML615J-28 > CAG-313 > CAYJAQ01. The sequence goes on along the minus strand of CAYJAQ010000019.1, from coordinate 5,058 downwards.
GACAATCGATTGCAATATATCAGCGTCAACATAAATCCAAAGTAGAGCTATTATTAAAAGATGAACGAGTAAATTACATATGTGAGAGCAATTATTCGAAAGATAGTGAGTTAGAGACAATTGTAAAACTAGTCATTCATAAAATGACATTAATGAATAAGTTAGTAGATATATCTAACAAGCAACACAAGGAAATGAAGGAGCATTTAGATGGAAAACAGAGATGTAGTTGAGGTAATTAAGAGCAATCTAAATGGTGACTTTGAACATGATTTTGCTTATTTAATGAAAGAATTATCTCATTTTCAAAGAATGCAAGGTAGTGAAGCAATTGTGAAAGGGATTATTAAATTAATTGAAGAGCATTTAGGCGAAAAAGGACAAAAGCGAATCTTTGAAATAGCAAAACAAGAAATTGGTAAACGCCAAGAAGCATATCGTAAAGTAATTGAATTTATGAAAAATAAACAATTTGATGAAGCTTTGCCTATATTAACTAATTTAATTGATACCTTTCCAGTCAAGAAAAATGAAAATAACCCTAACCTATTTAATTTTCAAAATATTTTTGAAAGCATTCTTTACACAAGATGTTTACATCCAGAAATAACTTCAATTAGACAGGTTGAAGAGCCAATTACAAACTACTATTTTCATATGGCGGTTATTCTAGTTGAAAAGAAAGATTTTGATAAAGCAGTTGAGATGCTAGAACATGCATTAGAATATAATCCAATATATGTAGAGGCGCTGATTTTAGAAGCAGACATTCTCCGTAATCGTGGTAACATTCTAATGTTTATGGAACGTATTAAAGAAGCATTAAGGAATTCTTATGATCGCAGTCATCTTGCCAAGTGTTATTTTCTATTAGCACAATACTTTGCGGGGTTAAATGACAAAGAGGTAGCAATTAGTTTTGCAGTTACTGCACAAAAGTTTTTACCTATTCAACCACTTGACAATTTCATTACTAATTTAAACAAAATGCCAGGTGGAGAAGTTCGATTTAGCAGTCCAACTGAACCTGAGAATATTATTAAAAATCGCGGTTTTCAATATGGTCCCAGCAGAGAAGTTATTGAAACACTAGATCGTACGATTATCGATACACAAGAAAAGAGAAAAGCTGATTTAGAAAAGTATTTCTTACATTTAGCATATAGCCTTACACAAGAAAAGAAATACAAAGATCAGATAGATTCATATGTTCAATAAATAATAATGAAGTCATAACGGTTGTTATGACTTTTTCTAACAAATCATTTGACAATTTGACTTTAGTAATATATAATAAATTTGAAATTAAGTCTCAATTTCAAAAGGAGCTATTATGGAACAAATTAAAGGCTATAATACTAAACAAAAAAACATTATTATGGATATGTTAAAAGAACATAAAAATGAGCATTTAACAGCAGATGATATGTTAAATTTGCTTAATAGTAAAGGAAGTGCGGTAAGCAAAGCTACGTTATACCGTTTTCTTGATGTTTTAGTATCGACTGGTAATGTTCGTAAATTTATAATTGATGAGGGTGAGCGTTCATGTTATCAATTTATTGATGAAGAAGAGGAATGCAAAGAGCACTATCATTTAAAGTGTATTGAATGCGGTAAGTTGTTCCATACTGAGTGTGATTACCTTGATGAAATTGTTGAGCATGTTGAAAAGCATCATAATTTTAAGGTTGATACTGGCAAGATAGTCCTCTATGGAATTTGTAAAGATTGTCAGGATAAGTAGGAGGATATAATGAAGATAAAAAGCAGACTAGTTAGTTTATTAGTTATACTAATATTACTATGCTCACTTAGTGGTTGTAAGTGGGGTAATCACACAGATAGTGAATTTAAAATTGCAACTACTTTTTTCCCCATTTATGATATGACAAAGAGCATCGTAGGTGATAAAGCAAGTGTCAAGATGCTCATAATGCCTGGACAAGACTTGCATTCGTATGACCCATCCACTAATGATATTATTGAAGTTAAGAAGTGTGATTTATTTGTTTATGTAGGCGAAGCGTTAGAAAACTGGGCTACTAAATTAGTCACTAATCTATCAGATAGTGTGCAAGTATTACGATTAACTGATAATTCAGAAATAGTTTTGGATGATATTCATCATGAGGAAGAACACGAAATTGAAGAAATTGCCCATGATGTAGATCCACATATTTGGACTAATCCTCTTTACGCTGCAATTATCATTAAAGATATTACTAAGAAAGTTATCGAGATTGACCCAACAAATAAAGAATATTATCAATTAAATTGCGATGCTTACGTAAATGAGTTATTAGTAATTGATAACAATATTCGAAAAATAGTGTCAGGTGCTGCTAGAAAGACCTTATACTTTGGCTGTCCTTTCTCATTTTATTACTTGACCAAACAATATGGTTTAGAATTTAAAACGGTATATGATACTTGTTCAATTGAAGCAGATCCTTCACTTGATGATATTATGACAATGACGAATGAAATAAAAGAGAATAACATACCAGTTGTTTATACAAAAGAATTATTAAACACAGCTGTTGCAGAAAAAATAGTTAAGGGGACAAATGCTGAATTAGTATTGTTACATTCAGGACACAATGTTAGCCGTGAAGATTTCAATTTAGGAGTTACCTTTATTGAGATAATGCGCAAAAATGTGGATGCGCTCCAGAAAGGATTAGAATGAAGCTATTAACTTGTGAAAACTTAAAGGTTGGCTACGATAAACGCAAGGTATTAGAGAATGTTAATCTAGAGATTAATACAGGTGACTATGTTTGCTTAGTAGGATCAAATGGTAGTGGTAAAAGCACCCTTATTAAGACAATGCTACACCTCATAGCACCATTAGATGGCAACGTAAGATTTGAAGAAGGTTTGAAGAATAACTCAATTGGTTATTTACCTCAAGAAGTAAATGTCCCATCAAATTTTCCAGCTTCTGTTATTGAAGTTGTGCTATCTGGTAGAATCAAGAGTATGACATGGCACCCGTTCTATAATAAACGAGATCGTGCTCTTGCTAACCATTATATAAAACTATTTGACATTCATGATATAAAGTATAAACCATTTTGTGATTTATCAGGTGGTCAACAACAACGAGTATTAATTGCACGTGCACTTTGTGCGACAGAGAAAATTCTCTTTTTAGATGAACCTTTCGCAGCTCTTGATATTCATACGATTAATCAAGTAAATCAAACGTTAAAACGTATCAATAGAGAAAAAGAGATTGCTATAGTTATGATTACTCATGATGTGGAAGAAGCAATGAAATATGTTAACAAAGTTGTGCATGTGGAGAATACTGTTGTATTTGTGGGAACTCCTACTGATTATTTAGAATCAGAGATTGGAAAAGACTATATGGGAGGTGTTCAAAATGTTAAGCCTAATAAGTAGACTGACGGACATTATCCAGTATATGTGGGAACCTCTTTTAGTAGGTGTGTTGTTATCGCTATGTGCAGCTTTATTAGGGGTTGTACTAGTTTTAAAAAGATATTCAATGATCGGTGACGGCTTATCTCATGTTGCTTTTGGGGCGTTAGCGGTTGCTATTGCGACAAATGCTGCGCCAATGCTTGTATCTCTACCAATCGTTATTGTATCTGCATATATATTGCTTAGAATTGGTGATAGCAAAATTGTAAAAGGTGATGCTGCAGTGGCTTTAATTTCTAGTAGTGCACTAGCAATTGGTTATTTTGTCGGTAATTTAACAAATGGTTTTTCTTCCGATATAGGTAGCTATATGTTTGGTAGTATTACTACTGCGTCAAAAACTGATTTATACTATATTGTTCCACTTGCAATAGTAATTCTATTACTCTACATTTTCTATCAAAACCGGGTATTCTCAATAACATTTGATGAATCATTTGCTAAAGCATCAGGCATAAATACTAAAGTATATAACATTATATTAGCAATAATAACTGCCTTTGTAGTTGTGCTTGGGATGCGTATTATGGGAAGTTTACTAATATCTAGTTTAATTATTTTTCCAGCTCTTACATCAATGAAATTATTTAAAAGTTTTAAAAAAGTTATTTGGTCATCTTCTGTTATTGCTATAATTTGTTTCTTAGTGGCTTTCTTTGGATTTACCAAATATTCCTCAGCATCAGGAATTGTTATTGTTAATTTAATTTTCTTCATACTGGCAACAATCATAGGCATGATTAAAGCTCGTATCAAAAAAGCATAGAAAAGCAAAAAGGAAGCCCTAGGGCTTTCTTTTTAATAAAATAATGCTAGTTCGATTTTATTATTTCATATACATATCTTCGTCCAATATTTCCTGTTTTCTTAATTACTTGTAGCTCCCTTAATACTAAAAGAGTATTAGACACTTGTCTTTTTGATAATCTAGTTTGTCGTTGAAATTCCTCACTAGTAAAAGAAGTAGGAAGTTTTTCTGGCAAAAGTGATAAGTAGTCAGTTGTCTTTATTAAATCAATTACTTGACAAATTTTAGAAGGAATCTGATCAATTCTAGTAGTTTTTCGCCAGTTATATTTGTTAGTAGTTACGTAGCGATATTCTGCTAAATCAATTAGGACTAATTTAAAAGATAGGTTATTATTAGTGAGCAGCTGTTTAATCTTGTATTGCTCTGCACAAATTAGTAATGGGTTGCCTTTTTTAGGCGATTTACGTGGACTTGCTATTTCGCCATTTTCATTAACGTTGTAAATAGTTTTTATATTAGCAATTGGATAGACAACGGTAACTTCGTATTTTTGAATTAAAGAAGTTAGTTTGTTACGAAATGCATTAAATGACCGAGTTTGAATCTCATAGATATGATTATTAACAAAAACATCCGCATAATATGAATCAATTCTAACTTCATGTTTAGTATTATCATCACAAAGATAATATTTAAGCACTTTGTGAAGAGTTTTTTCTTTTTGAGTGCCAATTGTGCTAGGCTCGTTTTGCTTAATAGTTTCGAGAATTTCATTTATATTCATAATCATCACCAATATTATTCTAGCATGTTTAATGGATTTAACCAACTAATAATATAAAAAAATACTATGT
>CAYJAQ010000018.1:0-27143 GCA_964368275.1 uncultured Staphylococcaceae bacterium | reverse complement strand
GTTGAATTACTACGTAGATTTTTATCTGATTATCATTTTGAAATTATTAATGAAGAAATTGTCGAAGACGCTGGTTTCACCTATGAAATTATTGAAGTTGTATATAACGAAAATGCACGTGTTTATTCAGAAGCAGAATGCTTAATGGGTCCAATCTTGCTAATGAAAAAACCATCTCTTTTTATTAAGAAATGGCATGGTTATCTAGCCGAAATTAACAGCATTTTGACATCAATTTCTAAAACTAAAGTTAACTCTAGTGATCGATATGCGGAACTTATCAAGCAAAAAACAATAATCACTAAGAATATTATGAAAAAATAAAAAAAGCCGTCAGGCTTTTTTTGAACTACTCTTCAACGATTGCACCTACAGGGCAAGCTTCTTGGCACGCTCCGCAGTCGATACATGCATCGGGATCAACAACATAAATGTCACCTTCTGAAATACAATCAACTGGGCATTCAGACTTACATGTTCCACATGCAATACAAATATCAGTAATTTTTCTAGGCATAGGTTTCCTCCTTGAATTTTTTATAACACTATTTTACTAAAAAACTTCAATATAAGCAAATATAAAGCATATTTTTTTACAATTTAGTTTTAAATATTTAATCATTTGAATTTTTGGTTTAATTATAGTATAATTACCACGAAAAAGGAGTTGACTAAAATTATGGAACTATGGTTAGCAATTGTATTATTTGTAGTTTGTCTATTGATAGGACTAGTAGCTGGTTTTTTAATTGCCAGAAAAGTTTTCCAAAGACAACTTGAAAAGAACCCTCCTGTTACACGCAACATGATTAGAACAATGTTTATGCAAATGGGACGTAAACCATCAGAAAAGGATATTAACAAAGTAATGGATACCATGAACGTTAAGCCACCAAAACCTGATAAGAAAAAGGGCGAGAAAAAATAATAGAAAGGATCAACGATCCTTTCTTTTCTTTTCGGCTCTTTTCAATTTACGACTATTTCGGCGTTCATTGTTATTTTGTTCTAAGTCATCCAGGGTAGGTAGCGTAATCTGTGATTCGGTTTTATCTTGAAGTCGCTGGATATTGGAGCGATGGGTTATTAGGATCCAAATGAATATGATTCCTATTATAATAGTCATTCCAATATCAGGTTCAGTTTGACCTAAGGGGACAAAGAAGAACGAAACGATAAACGCAGTTTGAACCGCCATGATAGAACCTAGTGACACGTAATGAGTTATTAATACGACTACTAAAAACGCAAATAGGGCAACTAAGAAAACTATTGGTGCATATGCTAGCAGAACTCCAGCACTACAAGCGACGCCTTTGCCTCCACGAAACTTAGCAAAAATGGGAAACATATGTCCTACAATCGCAGCGACCCCATATACTAAAGGATGCAAGTGCGAGAAGACTTCGGTATCAATAATATTTAGTGAGAATAAAGATACCACAATACCAGCCTTTAATAAATCCATGACAAAAACAATGATGGAATATTTTATGCCCATTACCCGTAGTACATTCGTAGCTCCCATATTGTGGCTACCATGTTCACGAATATCAATACCTTTAAATATTTTGCTTATTATCAAAGCAGAGGGTATAGACCCCAGTAAATATGCTAAAATTAGTAATACTATCTCCATTAAAATAATTAACATTCTGTTGCTACCTCACACATAAACATATTACACAACATTATATCATTATTACTAAAAATTAGCCATGAAAATGTTACATTTTTTATTTTTCGGCTTATTGCCTAGATAAAAAAATATGTTTTGCTTGCATTTTAATTAAACTTGTGGTACAATAATAAATATAGAGTTGAAAAAAGACGAAAGAGGAGGCAATGTATGGCAAAACCAAACAATAAATACACAGAAGACTCCATTCAGGTACTTGAAGGATTAGAAGCAGTCCGCAAGAGACCTGGTATGTATATCGGTTCTACCGATGCTCGTGGTTTACATCATTTAGTATGGGAAATAGTCGATAATGCTATAGATGAAGCATTAGGTGGTTATGGGTCCCAAATCATTGTGAAAATCTATCCTGACAATAGTGTTGAGGTAACTGACAATGGCCGTGGTATTCCGACTGGTCTACATAAAAGTAACAACTTGCCTACTCCTCAAGTTATTTTTAACACGCTTCATGCTGGTGGTAAATTTGATGAATCAGGTGGCTATAAAGTTTCCGGTGGATTACATGGCGTTGGTTCTAGTGTTGTGAATGCTCTAAGTGAATATTTAGAAGTAACAATTCACCGCGAAGGCAAAATTTACTATCAACGCTATCAAAATGGTGGCAAAATTATTGAAAAACCTAAGTGGTTAGGACCAACAAAAAGAACTGGTTCAATAATTAAATTTAAACCAGATTCAAAGATCTTTTCATCGACCATTTTTGATTATAAGACTATTGCTACTAGACTTAAAGAATCGGCTTACTTGATTAAAGGTCTGCGGATTGATTTGATTGATTTGCGTACTGAAGTTAGTGATAGTTTTCATTTTGAACAAGGTATTGTTGAATTTGTTAAGAGTTTGACTTTTGGTAAAGAAGCTATTCACGAACCAGTGTTTATAAGCGGTGAGAGTAATGGTATTTATATTGAAGCTGCCATTCAATATTGCAATAAGAACTATAACGAGAATGTTTTATCATTTGTTAATAATATTAGAACCCGTGATGGTGGTACTCACGAAACTGGATTCCGCTCAGCTTTAACAAAGGCCTTTAATGATCACGCTCGTCTAGTTGGCTTGTTAAAGGATAAAGATCTCAACATGGATGGTGCCGATATTCGAGAAGGTATCACTGCCGTTATATCAATAAGAATTCCGGAAAATCTCTTACAGTTTGAGGGACAAACAAAGAACAAGTTAGGTACTCAAGAGGCTAGAACAGCAGTTGAAAATGTTGTTACCGAAAAGCTGAAGTTTTATTTAGCTGAAAAAGGTGAAATTGCTAATACTTTGATTGGCAATGCCATGCGTGCTGCGAAAGCTCGAGATGCAGCCCGCCGAGCCCGCGACGAGGCGCGAATGGTTAAACAAAAAACTTCTAAACCTGCCAACCTTCTAGGGAAGCTTACCCCTGTGCAAGTTTACAATCCTAAGGTTAATGAATTGTTTTTAGTCGAAGGTGACTCCGCAGGCGGTTCTGCTAAACAGGCACGTGATCGAACTTTTCAAGCTATTCTACCATTAAAAGGTAAAGTATTAAATACAGAAAAAGCAAAATTAGATGAAGTATTAAAAAATGAAGAAATTATGGTTATGATTAACACTATTGGTGCTGGTTTTGGTGCTGATTTTGACATTAGTAAATGTAACTATAATCGTATTATCATTATGACCGATGCTGATACTGATGGTGCTCATATTCAAGTACTATTACTGACATTCTTTTTCCGTTTCATGACTGAACTTCTCGAAGCTGGAAAAATTTATATAGCTACCCCACCACTTTACAAAGTAACACTTAAGAATAAGGTTGCTTACGCATGGAGTGATGAGGAATTAAGACAAATTATTGGTAATCAAAAAACCGTTACCCTTCAACGTTATAAAGGTCTAGGTGAAATGAACCCTGAACAATTATGGGAAACAACGATGGATCCTGCAAAGCGAACTTTAATTCAAGTAAAAATTGGCGAATATGGCGATGCTGACAATCGTGTGAGTGTCTTAATGGGAGATGATGTTGAACCACGCCGTGAATGGATTGAAAATAATGTTGTCTTTGATTATGATGATAACTTTGTTTTAGAAACTAATTTTATATTAGAAAATGGTGGTGATGAAGATGAGTAAAAATATTTCCAATATTATTGACCGTTTTGCAACAGAAACCCTTCTTCATGATAATCTTGAAAATATAGTTGGTGATCGTTTCGGTCGTTATTCTAAGTATATTATTCAAGAGCGAGCATTACCTGATGTACGTGATGGTTTAAAACCTGTACAACGTCGTATCCTATATGCACTATACCGTTTAAGAATGTTTTCTAATAAACCTTATAAGAAGTCAGCTCGTGCTGTTGGTGAAGTAATTGGTAAATATCACCCTCATGGTGATACAGCAGTCTATGATGCCTTAGTACGGATGAGTCAAGATTTTAAGAACCTACTTCCCCTAATGGATATTCATGGTAATAATGGTAGCTTAGATGGTGACCCTGCTGCCGCAATGCGTTATACAGAGTGCCGTTTATCAAAATACGCGGAATTACTACTTCAAGATCTCGAAAAAAGAACCGTTGGTTTAATACCTAACTTTGATGATGAAGAGCTTGAACCAGTTGTCCTACCAGCAAAATTCCCTAATATTCTCGTAAATGGAGCAACTGGCATTTCAGCAGGTTATGCTACCAATATTCCCCCGCATAACCCAAGTGAAATAATTGATGGTGTAATTTACCGAATTGAACATCCGAAATGCGACTTAGAAGATATTTTAAATATTGTCCAAGGTCCTGACTTTCCAACCGGTGGTATCGTTCAAGGTATTGATGGCATTCGTCAAGCTTTTGAAACTGGCTGTGGAAAAATAGTCATTAAATCAAAAACTGAAATTGTTCCCGATAAGAATGATAATAAGATTGTTATTACCGAAATACCTTATGATGTTAACAAAGCTTTAATGGTTCGTAAAATGAGCGATATGCTCGTAGCCAAAGAAGTTGATGGTGTTCGCGCCATCCGCGATGAAACAGACCGAACGGGTTTACGAATCGTTGTTGATGTTCGCAAAGATATTAACCCGGAATACATTTTAAACTTCTTACTCAAATATACCGATTTACAACGTAGTTATACATATAACATGGTATCAATCAGCAAAGGACGCCCCGTACAAATGGGAATTATTGAAATTTTTGATGCTTACATCGCTCATCAAAAAGAAGTAATGACTAATCGTTGTAACTTTGAACTTGAAAAAGCTGAGCGCCGTGCCCATATTATTAATGGTCTTGTATCAATGGTATCAATTCTTGACGCTGTTATTCGAACAATTCGTAATTCGCAAAATAAAAAAGATGCCAAAGAAAACATCATGACAAATTATGGCTTTACGGAAATTCAAGCTGAAGCTATTGTTTCTTTGCAATTATATCGTTTAACTAATACCGATATTTTTGAATTAAAAACAGAACTTAATACACTTGAACAACAGATTAGAAAGTTGCGTCACATAATTAATAGTGAGCATGCCCTCTTAAAAGCTATTAAAGATGAAATGTTAGCAACCAAAGAAGTAATTGATCGACCTCGTTTAACAATAATTGAACATGAAGTTGATGATGTTTCCGTTGCTAAACAGGATTTAATTACTAAAGAAGATGTCATGTTAATGATTACTCATGATGGATATTTAAAACGGATGAGCAAAAAGGCTTTCGCTGCAATTGACGGTCCTACTAAGTTAAAAGAAGGCGATGTTATTAGTGATATCTATCAAGTTTCAACAACTGATACATTACTTCAATTTACTGATTTAGGAAACTATGTTTATTTACCAATTCACAAAATTCCTGAAGTTCGTCATCGCGATTTAGGCTATCACGTAAGCTCGTTAATAAGTATGGAAGCTGATGAAAAGATTATCTTCTCATGTCCAATCAATAACTTTAATAACGACAAATATGTCTTAATTGCAACGAAGTTTGGTCTAATTAAACGGATTCAATTAAGTAAACTTGATGTTAATCGTTTCTCAAAAGTTTTGAAAGCTACAAAACTACGCGAAGGCGACTATGTTGTTAGTGCTGACATTTGTACTGGCGATAATTATGAAGTGGTTATCGCTACTCGTGATGGTTTCATGAACCGTTACGATGCCTCTGAAATAAGTATTATTGAACCAGCTTCATTTGGCGTTAAATCAATTGAAATGAAGAGCCGACCAAGTGACTATGTTGTTTCAGCAAAATATGTTAGTGAGAAAGATATAATCATCTTATTAACTAATCGTGGTAATATTAAACGGATGCGTCCTGAAGAAATCAATAAAGGTAAGAAAAATCATGTTGGTAAGATGTACTTAAAAGTAGTTAAATCGAATATGCATGAAGCAATTGATATGGATGTTATCCATTACAAAAATGCTAATTCTGATCTTGACAGTTACATATTTGCTACTAAAGGTTATATTCCTATTGACTACACAGTGCTTAGAATTGCAATCGCTGATAATGGTCGAAAGATGGTGCCTAATGAATTAGGAGTTCCTACTGATATTGTTATTCGTCGGAATGATTTTGATGTCGAATTATAATTAAGGAAGAGATTTTTCTCTTTCTTTTTTTGTGATTTATTAAGTTGAAATTAATTATCGTTTGTGGTATAATACTCCTCGAGTAGTTGAAGAGGTGATAACATGTTTAAAATTGCAATTGATGGACCAGCCGGAGCTGGTAAAAGCACAATATCAAAAATCGTAGCCAATCGATTAAACTATCTATATATAGATACAGGCGCTATGTATCGTGCTATCACTTATAAAGCTTTACAACTAGGAATAGACATGGAAGACGATGATGCTTATGGTTTTCTTGCTTCGACCGAGATTGCTGTCGACGGCGGAAAGGTATTTATCGACGGAAAAGATGTTTCAGACGCTATCAGAACGGTTGAGGTAACAACCAATGTTTCAACACCATCTAAAATTGGGTGTGTTCGCAGTTGGTTAGTTAATTATCAACGTTCAATTAGCGAATCTCAAAATGTTGTAATGGATGGCCGCGATATTGGTACTGTAGTTTTACCAAATGCTGACCTAAAGATTTATTTAGATGCTACTCCGGAATGTCGTGCTAAACGACGAATGTTAGAACGAGCTGAAGCAGGTCTAATTGTTCCTTTCGAGGAAACACTCGCAGAAATAAAACTGCGTGACCATAAGGATTCAACGCGTGCTATTAGTCCACTTAAAGTGGCAGAAAATGCAATTGTCATTGATTCTTCGGAAATGACAATTGAAGAAGTGGTAACAGCGATTATCAATTTAGTGAATGAAAGGGGCTCAAAAAAAATGAGTAAATTAAGTATTTTAGAAGGACAAGAAGTTAAAGGCACAATTACAAATGTTACAAAAGAAGCCATCTATTTAATCATTGGGGAAGACCAAAAAGCGGTTATTTATAACAATGATATGACTGGCTACATAGAAGGTCAAAAGCTTCGTGATTTTTATTTTGAAGGGGGCGAATTCACCGGTCTTGTAAAACAAGTAGCCAAAGATGCAAAAACTTCTGAACCTCTTTATATATTATCAACAAAACTTTATCAAGCACGTGACCAAATAAAGGTTTTTGATGAATTAAAAGAAAATGATGAAATAATCCAAGCAAAAGTTACTAATGTTAGCCGTATTGGTGCTGACTTAGTCTATAAAGATTTTAAAGACATTAAATTATTCTTACCAATTAAGAATATTGATTTACGTGAAGAAGCATTAAGAGGTTTAAAAAACCAAATGCTCGATGTTGTAATTACTTATGTTAACCATGATCGAATTCAAGTTACGGTTTCTAATGTTATTGCCATGAACAAAAAGGCTCGTCTTGCAAGAGTTGAAGCAATGAATAAATTAAGTGTTGGCATGGAAGTAGAAGGAACTGTCGTTAATGTTTTAGAATTTGGTGCTATCGTTGACTTAGGTGGTGTTAGTGGTTTATTACATCGGACAGAACTAGATCATAAGCTTGTTAGAAATGTTAATGATTATGTTAAAAATGGTGATGTTATAAAAGTTAAAATTATCAAGATGGAAGATGGTAAAATTGGCCTTTCTAAAAAAGCTTTAACACCTCATCCTTGGGAAATTTTAAAAGAACAATATCATGTTGGCGATACTTTTGATGGTGTCGTTAAAAAGATTATACCAGCTGGCTTAATCATTGGTTTAACTGAACAATATAGTGGCTTAATGCCTCGTAGTGAATATTCATGGTTCATTAATGAACGGATGGATGACAAAGTTAAAGAAGGCGATTCAATCAAAGTAAAGGTTTTGGATATTGACGACACTAAAAAGCGCATTAGTCTATCACACCGTGCAACTATCGAAAATGCATGGAGTGATGTAAAAGTACGCCGCGGTGATACTATTGAAGTAACTATTAAATCAATTGAAGAACGCGGTGCGCAAGTAGCCTACAATAATGTGCCTGGCTATTTACCTATTAATGAAGTTACTTCCCAAAAGCGAATTGCTAAAGTTGATGAAATTTTCAAAGTTGGTGAAAAAGTTGAAGTATCAGTAGTTGAATGTGATCCTGCTCGCGCCAAATTAGTTGTTAGTGCTAAAGCATTAGAAACTGCGAAAGAAAGAGCAGAATTTGATAAGTATTTCAAACAACAAGCTGATGAAATGCCTACTAATACCATTGCTGATGTATTAGGAGACTCTTTAGATAAGTTTAAGAAGTAGGAAAAGTTTATGAACCGCGGTATAGTTGCAATTGTTGGTCGGCCAAACGTAGGAAAATCAAGCGTTTTTAATCGTTTGGTAGAAGACAATCTGGCCATTACCGACGATCAAAGTGGAATAACCCGAGACCGATTGTATGGAAAATGCAATTGGTTAGACCAAGAATTTAATGTTATTGACACTGGTGGTATTGAGTTAAAAGATTTACCTTTCATGGAAGAAATCCGAGCTCAAGCCTTGCTTGCTATTAATGAAGCTGATTTGATTATTATGGTTACAGATGGTCGCGTTGGTATAACTAACGAAGACCGCGACGTAATTAATATTTTACATCGCAGTCAGAAGCCATTAATTGTAGCAGCTAACAAAATAGATGATATTAAGTTTATGGATAATGTTTATGAATTTTACAATTTAGGTGTAGATCAAGTTTTTGCTATTAGTGCCTTACATGGTATCGGTATCGGTGATATGCTTGACGCAGTAGTTGCTAATCTTCCACCTAAGAAAGATAAAGAATACGAAAATACCGTCGAATTTGCAATTATTGGTCAGCCAAATGTTGGTAAAAGTTCCTTAACAAATGCTATTTTAGGAACTGAGCGAGTTATTGTTAGTGAAGTAGCTGGTACTACCAGAGATGCTATCGATACACCGTTTACACGTGATGGCCAAGATTATGTAGTAATAGATACTGCTGGCATTCGCAAACAAGGTAAAATCTATGAAAATGCTGAAAAATATAGTGTTCTTCGAGCAATGAAAGCTATTGACCGTTCTAAACTTGTTTTAATAATGTTAGACGGCACCAAAGAAATCGAAGAACAGGATAAGCGAATTGCCGGATATCCACTAGAAGCTAATAAAGCTGTTATCATAGTGGTTAACAAATGGGACATTGTCGATAAAGATGAAAAGTCTATGGCCAAGTATATTGAGAAAATAAGAAGTCATTTCTTATATTTGAATTTTGCGCCGATATGCTTTGTTTCTGCTTTAAAGAACCAACGAATCCATTTACTTTTTGACACCATTAATAGCGTTTATGAGAACTATAATCGCCGCGTCTCAACAAGTGTATTAAATGATATCATTCTAGATGCGACTATTTTAAATCAAGCGCCAATCTTTAATGGTAATCGAATTCGTATTTCTTATGCTTCCCAAGTAGCGACGGCTCCCCCTACATTTGTTTTATTTGTCAATGATCCTAATAATATGCATTTCTCTTATTTACGGTATATTGAAAATAAGATTCGCTCAGCTTTTGAGTTTGAGGGTTCGCCAATAAAAATCATTCTTCGTAAGAAAGAAGATTAAGTTGAGAATAATCTCAACTTTTTCTTTTTCACCAATAAAATCTGCTTTTATTTTGTTTAATATATGAAACGTGTGTTCTAAATAATTATTTATATTATCAAAAATAGGTAAATGTGGTATAATTATCACAGAAAGGGAATTGCCTATGAAAGACCAACAGATGATTCGATTAATGAAAGAACACAATGAAGACGCATTTGAATACTGTTACTATGAATATCGTCAAATTGTTTTTTTTGTAATCGTGAAAATTACCAAGAGTCGTGAATTAGCCGAAGAAGTTTTACAAGACACTTTCATGAAAATGTATCAATCTATTGGTTCTTTTGATGGAAGATATTTTAAAGCATGGCTTCTAACAATAGCCAAAAATCTTGCGCTTAATGAAATGAAAAAGAAAACTGCTGATGTTGTTTATGAAGATTACTTAGTAATTGATGAATTAACCAGTTCACAGAAGACAAAAGAATTATTAGTCGAGTTAGAAAGTATTCTTGACAAAACCGAGTATGAAGTAGTTATTCTAAAAACTATTTATGATATGAAACAAAAAGAAATAGCTGAATACTTAAATATGCCAATTGGTACAGTCGGTTGGATTTATAGTAAGGCAATTAAGAAATTTAAATCTTTAAATGAAAGGAGTGCGCAAGATGAAAAAGTTTATTAAAAACATGAAAGATAATTGGCAAGTAGACTTACCCGATCATCTAAATGACATTAAATCGCAATTAACATTTATGTCTAAAAAAGAAGTACCTTTTTGGCAACGTAATAAACTGATTTTTGCGCCAATGAGCTTGATAATTATCTGTCTTTTTATTTTCATCCTCGTACAGCAGCCTTCAAGAGATTCTCAAAAACCTAGTAATGAGAATAATTCTAGTGGTACTTTTGAACCAACCAATCCTGATAGCGAAGGGATAAAAGCAATTGATACTATTTATCAATACGATAAAATTATAGCTGACCAAAGTACTAATTTTTCCTCAAATGTTATGGAGACAACTCCCGCAACCTACAAGATTCAAATGCTCGCTCGTCTTAGTTTTACTAGTCCTTATCTTAATAAATACTATGTCATGAAAATGACCTTTAATGATGTTGATGTAACTAACACCAGCATGCAGTTTGTTGATGATTTCAATAATCTTAAGTTAAAAGTCTCTAATGATCAGTTTGATATTGCAAGTTCTTTAAAAAATAGCAAGAAACTTACTATTAATTATTATAATACGATATATCATTTTATCTTCACCAGTAATAATTACTTAATGATTGAATTAAACAGTTGTTATTTCTTTTACAAGTTACCGACAAGTTTTAATATTGCAAATTATTTTACGAATTAATTAACTTTTTCTAGGCTTTTTCATATACTATAACGAGGTGTTTAAATGAATATGAACAAAGCTTTAAATTTTATATCAGAGAATAACATTCAACCAGAAGAGCTATTCTTATTAGTAGAGAAAGTGCAGCGGATGGATTTACATGACGAAGCGAGTATTCGAAAAGTAATTCAAGATGTTTCAAAATTAGCAAAACGTCCCGTTGATAAAAATCAAGAAAACAAAATTGTACGAGAAATTATGCAAAATGGTGTTAATAACGATTTATTTGATATGATATAGTTATTATTCTTGACACAAATATTTATGGTACTATAAATCGTAAGGGTTTACGATAATAGACAGATTAAAACATCCTTACTGGATGTTTTTCAGGCTGTCGACAAAGTCGGCGGTCTTTTTTGTTTACTAGTATACTTTAAAAAATAGTCAAAAAATGGCTACTTGGAAATCTAAAACCAAGTAGCCATTAAAAGGCAATAATAAGATGGAGAATATTATCAACAATTTTTGTAACAAAATCAAAAATTGGCTTAAATTTGCTTAATATCTAACAGAAAAAGAACGGACCGCCAAATCCGTTCTTTTTAAAACTATATTTGTCTACAGTCTAAATAATTGACTTTGTCAACTATTTTTTCAAGGCGACAATAGTAATTCTTTTGACAAAGTTGTGTTAATATGTTATAATGTAGCAAAATTACTCAAAAAGGTGGTGTTGTTACCTTGAGTCCGCTCAGGTATTTTCTTAGTAATTCGATTAATGAATTATCACCAGGTGCATTTATTGGATTAGGTGCCTGTATTCTATTTTTAATCCTTTGTTCAGCATTCTTTTCATCTTCAGAAACAGCTTTCTCATCCGTTAACATTATGAGATTGCGTTCAGCCGTTGAAGAAAAACAAAAAGGTGCTAAAAAAGCCCTTTGGATTTCTGAACACTATGATCGAACTTTATCGACAATATTAGTAGGAAACAATTTTGTTAATATTGGGGCAACCTCAGTTGCTACTATTATTTTTGGTAACTTAATTGTTAACCCTACTCTAGCAAATATTATTAATACTATTGTTATGACAATTATAGTCTTAATTTTTGGTGAGATTATGCCTAAAAGCATTACCAAAGAAAATGCTGAAAAGATAGCTCTACGCTATGCGAACATTCTTTATTTCATTATAAAGATTATGTACCCCGTTGTAATTGTCTTCATTGGTATTAAAAAACTATTTTTCCGAAAATCAAAAAAAGAAGAACTACCAACGGTTACCGAATCTGAACTGGAGTCAATCATTGACACAATGGAGGAAGAGGGAGTTATCGATAGCGAAGATGCTGATTTAATGCAAAGTGTCTTAGATATTGGTGAACGTACTATTTACGATATTATGATTCCACGGGTAGACATCATCGCAGTCGATGTAAATGCATCAGCTGAAGAGGTTAAAAATATTTTCTTTAAGTATAAATTTTCACGAGTTCCGGTATATTCGGAGGATAAAGATCATATTATTGGTATCCTTAGTGAACGTGATTTTTATACTGCCTTAATTAAAAATGAAAAGGTAGATTTTCGCAAACTTATTAAAGAACCATTATTTGTTTCTAAGACGATGAAAGTCGATGATTTAATTCGTCTAATGCAAAAGGAAAAGAAACATATGGCAATTGTATCCGACGAGTATGGTGGCACAAGTGGTATTGTTACTATGGAGGATGCATTAGAAGAGATCGTTGGAGAAATTTACGACGAACATGACGATAACATTAATTATGATGATATTATTAAAATCGCCGATAGCTCATATGATATATCCGCTGATGTATCACTTGAAGATTTATTTGACACTCTAGAATTAGGAAGGGCACCAGATAGCCCTTACACTAACGTGGGAGGATTTTTATATAGTTTAGCTGAAGAAGTTCCGACTGAAAATGAAGTTTTGGAATATCAAACAGCTGTTTATCGCGATGAAGATAATGACGACTTAGCTGAAGAAACAATTCTATTATTACGCTTTACGATTTTATCAGTTGTAGAGCGACGAATTCTTCGCACTAAGTTAGACATTATTGACATTAATAATAAGGCGTCAAATACTGATAAAAATAATTTAAAAGACAGTGAAGAAGAAGCCTAGCTTCTTTTTTGTTATAGAATATGAAAGTAAGAGGAAATCAAAATGAAAAAATTAAATCATTTAACCGATGAACAATGCCTCACAATAATCAATGAAGCATTAAAAACTGGAGCAGACTATGCTGAAGTATTTATGGAAGATACTATAAATGACTACACCGAGATGGTAAGTGGTCTTGTATCAAAAGTTACAACTTCAGCAATTCATGGCGCTGCCGTAAGACTTGTGAAAGGTGATACTGTTGTTAACGGCAGCACTACTGATATTAGCTATGAAAACTTACTAAGTGTTGCCAAAAAATTAAGAGGTAGTTTCTCAGGCGACCAAGTAGTATTTTGCCAACATTTCGTTGATAACACAAATGATAATTTTGTAAAGATAAAAGAAGACCGGATTTATGATGATCCAAGTCCAATGCTAAAAGCAGCCAGTGACGCAGCAAGTGCTTATTCTCCTGAGATCATTCAAGTACTTACCATGTTAACTAGAAAAAATCAAGAAATGTTTGTCTTCTCATCTGATCAAATTAAAGCACATGATCATCGACTTAATACTCGTTTTTCAATTCAAGCAATAGCTAGTGATGGTGAAAAAATGCAAGCAATGGGCGATAATCTCGGCAAGAGCCAAGATATGTCAATGTATGATGATTTTGACGCTGTTGCGATGGCCAAAGATGTAGCCAAGAGTGCAGTTATAATGTTACACGCTGACGAGATGGAAGGTGGCGAAATGCCTGTTGTCATCAATAATGGTTTTGGCGGTGTTATATTACATGAAGCTTGTGGCCACTCACTTGAAGCAACTTCCGTTGGTAAAGGCATGAGTGTCTTCTGTGGTAAATTAGGTGATAAGATTGCAAGTGATATCGTTAACGCTGTTGACTCTGGTACTGATGAAAATGCTTGGGGTTCAATCAATGTTGACGATGAAGGTAATATAAGCCAAAAGAAGATGTTAATCGAAAATGGTATCTTAAAGAGTTATTTGGTTGACCGCCGCAATTCACCACGCATGAATCATCCTATCACATCTTCTGGTCGCCGTGAATCTTACAAATACATCCCTACTTCACGAATGACTAACACATATTTCTTAAATGGTTCTAGTACTTTTGATGAAATTATCAAGAATACTAAACATGGATTATTTGCTAAACGCATGGGGGGAGGAAGCGTCCAACCAGCAACCGGCGAGTTCAATTTCGCTGTTAATGAAGGCTATATGATTGAAGATGGTAAAATTACTAAACCAGTTCGTGGTGCTACTTTAGTAGGATCCGGTAAAGATGTTCTACTAAGAATCGATATGATCGCTGATAATCTAAAAGTTGCTCAAGGTATTTGTGGGTCTTCAAGCGGTAGCGTATTTACAAATGTTGGTCAACCAACTATTCGTGTTTCACATTTAACTGTCGGTGGTAAAGGAGGTAAGAACTAATGACATATCAAGAAATTATTAACCTTGCCAAAAAAGAAGGTATTGAAGAAATTGAAATATTCGTTGTATCTGAAGAAAGTAATTCTATTGGAGTTATGAATGGTAACCTTGAGAAAAACAGCTTTAAGCAACAATTAGGTATTTCAATTCGCGGTTTATATAATAATCAAATGGGCTACATTTATGTCGAATCTACGGATGATGCAACAATTAGATTTGCTATAAAGCAATTAATTGAAAATGCTAATAAACTAACTAAAACGGAAAAAGAGTTTATTTACGATGGAAAAGGCTCTTATAGAAGCGTTCCAAATAAAAAAGCTGACTATTCATCTTATTCAACCGCTGAGAAAGTTGAATTACTTCAAAAAATTGAGAAAGATATTTTAGCTGTTGATAAGCGCATCGTTAAAGTTGGTTATCTTGAATATATGGAAAAATCTTCTAATACAAAGATTATCAATTCTAAGGGCTTAAACCTTGAAAGAAACTTTAGCTATGTAGTTGCTAGCGCTGCAGCAATGGCAACAAATGGTACTGATACAACACTGGGCGGATATGGAGATATCGGATTCGAATTTAAGAAATTGGACACTGAAAAAATTGTCAAAGAAGCATCTAGTGAAGCGTTACTAGCTTTAGGCGGTACAACTCCAGCCTCTGGTAAGTATGAAACTGCCATAAAGTATTCAGCAATTACTTCCATTTTCTCAGCTTTCTCATCAGTTTTTTCTGGTGAATCGGCTGTTAAAAAAGCTACAATTTTAACTGATAAAGCTGGTAAGAAATTCTTTGGTGATAATATTACTATTATCGATGATCCGTTTACCCCAAAAGCAATTAGCATGATTCCTTTTGATGACGAAGGAGTACCTTGTTATTCAAAAAAAGTTGTTGACAAAGGTGTTTTTACCGGGTTATTGCACAATCTAGCAACAGCTGATTATTTCAAGACAACTAGCACTGGTAATGGTTTTAAGGCTAATGTAAGCAGTAATGTTGGCGTAAATTGTACAAATATGTATTTAGAACCTGGCGAATTATCCTTTGACGAGTTAATTTCTACCATCAAAGATGGTGTTTATATTACCGAAGTTACAGGGCTTCATGCCGGATTAAATCCTATTTCAGGTGATTTCAATGTTCAATCTAAAGGTTTCTATATCAAAAATGGTAAGATTGATAAGCCAATTACTTTGTTTGTCCTATCTGGTAATTTCTATGAAATGTTAAATAACGTTACGGGAATTGCTAATGACTTAGAAGAAAACTTTATTGGTATTTCTGCACCTACAATTAAAATTAGCAGCATGAATATTTCTGGTAAATAAAAAAGGGCGTATGCCCTTTTTCTTTATCCGCGGTAGCTGATGGATGCATTACAGCCATCCTGCCAATTAGGATTAAACTTTGATGCCTCTTCAGCCGACAGATATATGTCAATTATCTGGTTTTTAGACCATCCGGAAAAAGCTCCTTGACCAACCTTTGTAAGTGTGCTTGGTAACTCAATACCTACTACACTATGGCAATTGGCAAATGCTTCTATACCAATCTCCTTAATTGAACCAGGAATCGAAATTCCCGTTAAAGAAGAGTTATTAGCGAA
Organism: uncultured Staphylococcaceae bacterium; assembly: GCA_964368275.1. Lineage (GTDB taxonomy): Bacteria > Bacillota_I > Bacilli_A > ML615J-28 > CAG-313 > CAYJAQ01. Next base: position 10,845 of record CAYJAQ010000018.1, on the reverse strand, counting down.
ACAATTATTAGCTATACTCACTAGGCTAATAGGTAGCGTAATTGTCTTTAGATTTGTACAATTAGCAAAGGTAAATTCATTTAAAGCGGTAATTCTTGCTAAAATCCGTACTTCGGATAAGCCTTTACATTCAGCAAACAAGTAACTACCAAGTTCTGTTAATGATTCCGGGATTGTTACTTTTGTAATTTTTGTATTGCGAAATGCATAATCAGCAATTACTTTAATTCCTTCTTCAATCGTCAAGCTAGTTAAAGTTGTAATATCACTAAATGCATTTTTGCTAATTGTTTCAATATTTCTTGGAATAGTCAGTTCGCTAATCAATGTGCCACTAAAAGCAGCTTCGCCAATATACTTTAAACTTTTAGGAAAAGTTACTTTGGTAATCTTTTTATTTTGACAAGCATAATCATTTATTCTTAGTGTTCCTTCTTTGACAATTAATTCACCAGATTCTTCACCAATATAGGCAAACAAAACTGTCGCAATATAAAGGGGTCCACTAACAGCCTCGGTAAGAAGAGGGGTATCGTTAAAAGCATCAGATGCGATGTTCGTTAAAGAAACTAAATTCGAGAAGCTCAGCGATTTCAATTTCTTGCATCCCTCAAAAGCCAGATTATCAATAGTTGTACAACTGCGAGAAATGTTTATTTCTTCAAGATTTTGACAATCTTTGAAAGCAGCACTACCTATTTTTCTAATAGAACTCGGTAAAATAATTCGATTAATAATGTTATTACAATTATTGATATCGTCTTTATCATATGCAAATCCTTTTGTATCAATTTCAATGACTGGTAATTCTTCGGGTGATTGTGTCTCGTCAAGATGAGATGGGGGAATATAAATAATATTATCACTAAATGATTTCACAGCCTCACCACAAGATACTTTATAACCTTCATTATTAACTAAGGTATATTTTAAGTTTTTAGTATAATTTTCGGGAGTTGGATATTTCTCTGATTGATCTACCTTTTCATCAGGCTTTTCGGGATTGTCAATAACTGGATCGTCTGGTTTTGTGCCAGCAAGGTTAGTTAATCCAACTTCGGCTAAAACTAACACTAATATTAAGCATATTAATCCAATTAGTATTCTTTTATTTTTTAACATATCTTTCATGTAGCACCTCTATTCGAAGTAATCGAATTCTTTATCATTAATTATGTTAATCCCATAGACATTAGTCTTAGGGTCAACAAAGATCATCTCACATTCATTTATCCATTTTACAACTTTCTTGGGCTTGGGACTGACGATTAACACCTTACGATGGTCAATATCAGATTCATAATTCATAAAAGGAATAATAGCGGGAATATACTGCTTATAAGGTTGGGCTTTCCCAGGATTATTACCTGCTCCGTAACGAAGTTCCCAAGTAGTACGATTGTTTATAACAATTTCTGCATTTTGGGGAACAGCTAAAGTTTTAATTAAAAAAGACGAATCTTTAATTTTGATTAATGCGTCATATGCACTGTTATTTTCTTCACTAATTTCAAACGGAATACTTTTTTCAGTTAAGTAGTTTGTCAGTTTTTCGATTAGTTGCTTATTTGATTTAGTACCACTTAATAGTAAATAGCGGATTAGTAAGCCAATTACTAATAGAAGTGGTAGTAACCAAAGTAGAAAAGTAAGTTTTTCAGGCATTCAAACCTCCTATTGTTGGGGATTTTTTTTAATTATAAATGGATAACAAATACTACCTATCGCCATTGACAAAGCGGTGGAAACAGCATTATAACCAAGGTTGTAAATAATAAATGAATAAAGCCAAACAGCATTTTGATATTTTTCTGGAGCATACTCGCCAAAGAATAAAACACCCGAGAAAGAATGCATTAAATAACGTAGTGTACAAGCTAATAGAATACCTAGTAGGAAAAACCAATATTTATTAGCTTTATTTTTAAAGAAGCCAGTAACACCTAATAAAACAAAGGCTAGCAAATAATCAAAGATTATTGAGCCCCAGTGCCATACTAAACCATCAAAAATAAAATTAATGACAGCAAAACAAAGGCCAGCTGCAAAGCCATATCGCACCCCATGACGAAACCCTACTAACATGATTGGTAGCATCGCAATAGATACCGATCCACCTTGGGGCATTTTTAAAATAAGAAAGTTTTTAAATACTAATTCCAAAACAGCAGCAAGCGCAATTAAGATAGCTGTTTCTGTTAAGGGAAGTAACGTTTTTTTCATAATTTCCTCCATTAACAATAACAGGTGATGGCTAATTTCCCTACGCTAGAATTACCTAGATCAGGTTTTAAGGGTCGTTATATAAATAACCTCTCAGCAAAAAGCTCCCCGTTTAATTGTTCGATATTATTATACTGCATTTTTTGCTTTTTAGCAAGTTATCTACGTTCCTTTTTTACAAGATAAGTCATATATTAAAATGATGAGGTGCAATATGAAGATAGTCGTTGGGGCTATTGATAAAAGTACATCTGATTTTGCTAATAAACTAAAAGGACGTGTTTTAATTGTCGATCGCCTTTGTGAAATTAAACAGCTCAAAAAAGAAGTCGAAGTATACGTTCCTTTTGCTAAATTAATGAAAGCTGGTAACTTTGCTAATACAGCTGTCTTAATTGATGAATTGTTATTAACGCTAAACATTAGTTGTTTATACTACTTGCCTAGTGAAAATCAACAAGTAGTAAAAGACTTATGTACTTACTATAAAGTGAAAGTTCTAACTAATAATTAGGCTTTTACTAATAGCCCCCCCTCATCCTAAGGAGAATGTTTATGAAAATACTTACAGCTATAATAACCCCCTTTAACAAAAAGGGACACATAGATTATAAATGCTTATACCACCTTATTGATCAACAAATCAGCAATCACAGTGATGGCATAGTAATTGCGGGAACAACGGGAGAAGGTATGCTTTTAACAAATAGTGAACGTGATAATTTATTCAAAAAAATAGCATCAAAATATAGTGACCTAATACCTTATTACTTTTGCATTGGGGGATTGTCAACACAATCAGTTTTAAAAGAGATTAACAAGTATGATTATTTAAAACCAACGGGTTATTTAATAACCGTCCCCTATTTTATTTTACCAACTGATGAAGGAATTATAACTCATTTTAAAACAGTTGCTAAAGCGACTGAAAGGCAAATATTAATCTATAATATTCCCAAACGCTGTGGGAAGGGTTTATCTATTAATACAATTAGAGAACTCGCCAATATTAATAACATAACGGGCATTAAAGATGCTACTGGTAATATTGAACATCTAAATAAACTTTTAAAAATTTCTAATATTGATTTATACCTCGGTAATGATGAACTTTTTTTCTGGGGATTTGCTAAAAAAGTTGAAGGTATAATTAGTGTTATTAGCAATGTTGCTTTGAAAGAAATGCACGACCCTATTTCTAATAAAGCTCATTTAGAAGCGATTATTAAATTAGTCCAAGTCTACCCTAATCCTATAGGAATTAAGAAATATCTTCGAAATGAAGGGATTAATGTCGGAACAGTTCGTCTACCGCTTCTTGAATAACTCTTCGCATTTTATTAGTAATTTTTGTCGTTTTGTAGTATAATAAGTGCGAATAGAATTATAGTAATAAAGAAAATAGGTGAACATATGCAACTAGATTATCAAGAATTACGTGAGCGTCAAAAACGAATTCGTAATTTTTCCATTATTGCCCATATTGATCACGGCAAAAGTACACTTGCTGATCGAATCTTAGAATATACTGGTACCATTGATGTGCGTGAAATGAAGGCTCAAATATTGGATTCAATGGATCTAGAACGTGAGCGTGGTATTACCATTAAGCTAAACGCTGTTGAATTGAAATATACTGCTGATGATGGCATTGAATATATTTTTCATCTAATTGATACTCCCGGTCATGTCGACTTTACTTATGAAGTATCTCGTAGCTTAGCAGCTTGTGAAGGTGCCGTATTAGTTGTTGATGCTGCTCAAGGAATTGAAGCTCAAACATTAGCTAATGTCTATTTAGCCGTTGACAACAATCTAGAGATTATTCCTTTGATTAATAAAATTGACTTACCGGCAGCAGATCCGGATAAAGTAAAAAAAGAAATAGAAGATGTAATAGGTCTTGATGCAAGCGACGCCGTACTTGCTTCTGCTAAGGAAGGAATTGGCATTAAGGAATTACTTGAAAAAATAGTTCGCGAAATTCCTGCACCGACTGGTGACCCTACTGCCCCATTACAAGCCTTGATTTTTGACTCATATTATGACTCCTATCGTGGCGTTGTTCCCCTCATTAGAATTACGGAGGGAACTATTAAAAAAGGTGATCGTATTAAAATGATGGCTACCAATGCCATTTACGAAATTACCGAACTAGGTGTTATGACGCCCAAAGAAAAGAAACGCGATTTTTTAACAGTTGGTGATGTTGGTTGGATAGCAGCGAGCATAAAAGAAATTTTAACCGTCCACGTTGGTGATACCATTACTAATGAAACTAATCCAGCATCAAATCCTTTGCCAGGATATCGCAGAATGAACTCCATGGTCTTTTGTGGAATATATCCGATTGAATCTAATAAATACGATGAACTAAAAGAAGCACTGGAAAAATTAAAACTTAATGATGCTGCTCTTACTTTCGAGCCGGAAACATCACAAGCATTAGGTCATGGCTTTCGCGCTGGATTTTTAGGACTACTCCATATGGATGTTATTCAAGAGCGGATAGAACGCGAATTCAAAATTGAAATTATTGCAACCGCCCCTAGCGTTGATTATCACGTTTATCTAACTAATGGTAATATGATAAAAGTTGATAATCCTAGTCTTTTACCTGACCTAACAACAGTTAAGCGAATTGAAGAACCTTATGTAAAAGCGGTTATTATGGTGCCGACCGAACATGTCGGCCCGATTATGGAATTATGTCAAAACAAACGTGGCAATTTTGTTAATATGGAATATATCGACCAAACCCGCGTTTCCTTGCATTACGACATTCCACTAGCTGAAATCGTTTATGATTTTTTTGATCGCTTAAAGTCAACCACTCGAGGCTATGCCTCATTTGACTATGAGCTATCAAACTACCGAGAATCAAATCTAGTAAAACTAGACATTTTACTAAATGGTGAGCGAGTAGATGCTTTAAGTGTTATTATTCACAAAGACTTTGCTTATAATAAAGGGCGAGCACTTGTCCAGAAACTACGCCGGGTTATTCCCCGTCAAATGTTCGAAGTACCTGTCCAAGCAGCCATTTCTAACAAGATTATTGCACGCGAAAATATTGCTGCTCTACGCAAAGATGTTCTTGCAAAATGTTACGGTGGCGACGTTTCACGTAAGAAGAAGTTACTAGAAAAACAAAAAGAAGGTAAGAAACGCATGAAGCAAGTTGGTAATGTTGAAATTCCACAATCAGCTTTCTTAGCAATCTTGGAAATCGATGAACAATAAAAGCGGGCTGTATATTCACATCCCCTTTTGCCACCATATCTGCAATTATTGCGATTTTTTCAAAATGGTTGCAAGTTCAGAACGCAAGACTGAATATGTAGACTATTTAATTAAAGAAATTAGCTTAAATGCAGCCTCTTTAAAAACCAATATTAAAACTATTTATATTGGTGGGGGAACACCAAGTTCGCTTGCACTAGATGATTTATCACGGTTACTGCTAGCAATCGAATCAGTAGTTGACTTTTCACAAATTGAAGAATATACGATTGAAATCAATCCTGAAGACATTAATCAACAATTAATTACTTTATTAAAATCTAACCACATTAATCGCATAAGCATTGGCATTCAAACCTTTCAGCCGAAACTCCAACAAGTCATTGGTCGCAAGTGTGATTATACCGATATATTGGATAAACTTAATCAATTAAAAGAGGCCGGTTTCCACAATATTAGTGTTGACCTAATGTACGGAATAATGGGTGAGAACATAAAGGACTTAGATGAAGATTTAACCCTTTTTCTGACCTTGCCGATTACCCATCTTTCAACATATTCACTAATTTTGGAAGAAAAAACCATTCTTTTTCATCAATACCAAAAAGGAACTTTTAAATTAATTGATGAAGATTTAGAGAGTACCATGTATTTTCATATTATAGAAAAATTAAAGAAACATGCTTTTAAGCACTACGAATTAAGTAACTTTGCACTCAATGGTTATGAAGCTAAGCACAATCTCATATATTGGAGTAATGAAGAATATATTAGCATTGGTGCTGGTAGTTCTGGTTACTACAATCATTATCGCTATCAAATCACGCAGAATTTAAAACAATATTATGATGGCATAAATCGCGATGAAATTATTAAAACCACTAATGAATACATTACTGAAACTGAAGCTATGTGGGAAAAAGTTATTTTAGCACTAAGACTGATTAACGGATTATCACTTAAAAAGTTTGAAAATAAGTATAATCAAAACTTATTAGATGTATATCCAAACATTACTACCCTTATTAATAATGGTCATCTAGAAGTTATTAATGATTATATTAGAATACCAGAGAAATACCTATACTTAAGCAATTTTATTCTAAATGAAATAAGATAGGTGACAATGAGTGAAACGCATTAAATCAACCCTTTTTACAAAACTTAATGTGAGTATTTACCTAACTTTTTTATTTGGAACGCTCATAGGAGGGTTATCAATCGCTAAGATTACTGTTCTTGATGCAAATATTATTATCAAAGATAATAGCAGTGATGTTGTCAATTTTCTAAACATTTTTTCTTTAAACTATTGGCCCTTATTTTTAATTTGGATATTGGGACTACTAGCAATGGGATTCATTATTACTTATGTAATTATTTTTGGTAAAGGATACTTTATGGGATTAATGTGGGGATTCCTTCTGAAAACCAATGCTCTGTTTGGAACCATTATCTTCATTAAAAATGCCCTATGGGATTTATTCATTTTAGTACCCTTAACAATCTTTATTAGTATCATTTCGATACGACTATCCTTTGTTAAAACAAATCAAAAAATGGTAATAAATAACTATTTAAATTTTTTATTTCTTATTACAATTGGCTGTGTCATCTATAGTTTTATTACTGTTTTACTCAGCTAGAAAGGAGCATAATGTGAAAGATCTAATCACCGAATATCGCTATTATTTACAAAGTGAGCGCCGGATGTCATCTAACACGATTAGCTCCTACGAGAAAGATATTCGTAACTATGTTGATTATCTTGAAAACACCCTTTGGGTTGATGATCCCGAATTAATAAATGAAGACCATATTAAAAAATTTTTAGCTAGCCTAAAAAAGAAAAAATATACCTCAACTTCTATTAACCGTTATTTAAGTAGTATTAAATCATTTCATAAATTTCTAACCTTAGAGCGCGTAGTTAAGAAAAATATTGCCTTAGAAGTAAGTTCACCTAAAACTGATAAAAAACTTCCTGTCGTTTTATCAGTGGAAGAAGTTGCTAAACTTTTAGATAGCTTAGCAGGTGATACACCACTCCATCTACGTAACCAAGCTATGGTGGAACTTGTTTATTCTAGTGGGCTGCGGGTTACTGAATTAGTAACACTACAAATTAGTAATCTTCACCTTACAAGTAAAATGATTAAGATTTTAGGGAAAGGTTCAAAAGAACGAATCGTTCCCGTAAATGACTATGCTTTAAAAATACTACGTAAATATATCACAGAAGGTCGCCCCTTATTAGTAAAGGGAAAAGATAATGGATACATTTTTCTTAACAATCATGGACAACCTATTAGTAGAATTAGTTTTTTTAATATTTTAAAAGAACAAGCAAAAATAGCGGGAATAACCAAAGAAATATCACCTCATACATTACGACATAGTTTTGCTACTCACCTACTTGAAGCAGGCATTGATTTGCGTCTTATTCAAGAATTATTAGGTCATGAGGATATTTCCACTACCCAAATTTACACACATTTAAGTATGAAAAAAATTAAAGAAGTGTATGATAGTGCTCATCCACGCGCTAAAGGAGAAAAAAATGAATAATTTTAAAAGAGTTTTTGTCATCGTAACTGACTCAATGGGTGTCGGCGAATTACCTGATGCCATCCAATATAACGATTTAGGTGCAAATACTTTTGGCCATATTGCCAATAACTATCCTCTAAGCGTTCCAACTTTAGAAAAGTTGGGAATAGGTAATCTAACTCCTTGTAAATCAGTTGGTACTACTACTAAGCCACTTGCTATTGTTACAAAAATGGCAGAACTTAGTACAGGGAAAGACACTTTAACTGGTCACTTTGAAATAATGGGATTAAAGGTAATCACCCCTTTTCCGTCTTTTACTGATACCGGATTTCCACAAGAATTGATTACTGAAATTGAAAAATTTAGTGGACGGAAAGTAATTGGAAACATCAGTGCTAGTGGTACTGAAATTATAAAAGATCTCGGTGAGGAACAACTAAAAACGGGCGCACTAATTGTCTATACATCGGCTGACTCCGTTTTACAGATAGCAGCAAACGAAGAAATTATCCCTTTACAAGAACTTTATGACATTTGTGCATTTACTCGTGAACTTACCAAAGCACGCCCTGAGTGGATGGTTGGACGAATCATCGCAAGACCATATGTCGGACGCTCTAAGGAGAATTTTGCTCGTACTACTAACCGTCATGATTATGCCATAAAACCGTTTGCCCCAACAACACTTGACGAATTGAAAAATAATGGTTTTGACGTCATCGCAATCGGCAAGATAAATGATATTTTTGATGGCCAGGGTATCACGGAAACTCATCGCACAAAAAGTAATGAAAATGGCATGGATATTACTATTGAAATGTTAAAAAAAGATTTTACTGGTCTTTGCTTTACCAATCTTGTTGACTTTGATGCTTTATATGGCCATCGACGCAATCTAGAAGGCTATGCCAAAGCAATTGAACAATTCGATTTACAGTTAACAACATTCATTAAAGCAATGTCTGATACTGATCTATTATTTATTGTTGCTGATCATGGTAATGATCCAATTCATCATGGCACTGACCATACTCGTGAATATGTACCTTTAATCGTTTATCACAACCACATAAAAGGTCAAACCCTTCCCCCACAAAATTCCTTCGCGACAGTTGCTACAAGTATCGCTGAAAACTTTAATATCAACAAACCAAATATTGGTCAAAGTATTTTTGATAAAATAAAGGAGTAATTATAATGCTAAAACAATCAATTGTTTTTGATGACATCACCAATTTAAACGTCCTCATTTGGGGTCCCGAAACGGAAGAAGAAGTTAAAGGTGTCATTCAAATTGCCCATGGCATGGCCGAACATATCGGCCGATATGAAAAATTTGCTGAAGAATTAGCTGATAATGGCTATGTGGTAGTCGGTTGCGACCTCTATGCACATGGTTTAACAGCAGGTTCCCCCGAAAAAGTCGGCGTAATAACTAGATATGATTTTTGCTCAGCCATTATAAAAAGCATTAAAATCATTCATGATGAAGTTTTATGTCGCTTTGATGATCTTCCAAAAATTCTTTTTGCCCATAGTATGTCATCGATGGTTGCACAAAGATATATTGAAATCTATCCAACAGACTTTAACAAAGTCATTTTATCAGGAACTGACGCTCCAACATTTAAATATAAATTAAGCAAATGTATTTCTAAACTATTTATGAGTAAAAAACAAATTAAATATTCCAAGTTTATTGATAACATGGGTGTTGGTACTTTTGATAAAAAATTTAAGAAAAAAGAGGGGAAGCTAGCTTGGCTAACTCGTGATCATAAAGTTGTTGAAGATTATATTAATGATCCATATTGTGGTATGATGTACCCTGTTGACTATTACTATTCACTCGGCAAGACAATGATCGAATCAGCCACAAAAAACAATCGGATGAGAATTAATAAGCATTTAGAGCTTTTAATTGTTTCTGGTGCAGACGATCCTGTAGGTGGTTTTGGTAAAGGTCCTACTAAACTATACGAACAATACCAAAGAATTGGTTTAAGATGCAACATCATATTATACGAATACGCACGCCACGAATGTGCAAATGAAATGCCAGCGGTTCGTGAAAAGTTTTTTAATGATATTATTAGTTTTATTAAAAAAAATAAATAAACCATCAAAATAACCTTTCTGAAAGCGTTCGAAATAAAATTGAGTGAATATTTACCAGTTGGGCTTCTATAAAACGTTTTAATTATTAATGGTAGAGTTTTCTACCTTTTTTTATTATAGAAGAGAGAAGATCAAACTTAAAGACTGAAATCAACTCAGTCTTTTTTTATTGAACTAGGATATTAATTTGAAATTAGCAGAAACATCTACCATAGCAATTTTTACTAAATTTTACATCTAATTTACGCTCAAAATTTTTAAGAGAAGTTTTAGCAAAACGAACTTCTATAAAATAACTTAATTATCATAAAAAATAACCTTTCTCTACGCGTTTGAAATATAAAAGATGAATATTTACCCACTTGAATTGTTGTCAAAGCTAGATTATATAGAGCAAATTAGTCATATTTATAATAACGGCATTTTTAGCACTTATAACGCATTTTTAGCATATTGTAGTAATTACATATAATGTTATATAAAACGCAAAAATGAGCGAAATTTGACTTCTAATTTACATTTTAAAACTATATGATTTATAAACAGTAGCAACTGACATATTATTATGTAAAGCATAATTTAATGATCATTATAATACTATATAAATACTTATCAACTAGTTTCACACACTTATCAACATGTTTATTGAAAGTTGATATTATTGGCTTATTGCCTTTGTTTTTATCTAGTTAACATAATATATATTAT
>CAYJAQ010000017.1:0-27926 GCA_964368275.1 uncultured Staphylococcaceae bacterium | reverse complement strand
CCGTGACTAGACTACTCTAACTAGAATAACACCATGCCCGTCACACGCAAAAAAAAACCATCACACGATGGTTTTTATTTCAAAATTGTTATATATGACCCTTAATCTCTTTCTTATAATCATACATACGATTATCAGCAGTGTTAAAAGTTTCCATAATTGGAATTCCTTTTTCACTAAATGCATAACCATATGACAAGGATTTAGGGTTATCTAGTTTGTTTACTAATTCATTCAATAAAAGAACTAAAGTACCTTCCGAAATGTGTTTACCAACATAAACAAATTCGTCTCCCCCAATTCGGTAATATTTTCCATCTTTCAGGGTTGAACTAATTGCTTTTGCTACATTTCTGATTAACTCATCACCAAAGGAATGGCCTTTATTATCATTAGTTTCTTTCAATGTGTTAATATCAAACACAGCAAACACCAATTCATCACTGGTATCATATTGCAATAAGTCCCGTTCAAAGACATAACGATTGCCAAAACCCGTTAAGATATCTCTCATTAGGAACTGTGTATTCATAAATAAATAGAATAATACTAATGATATTGAACTAACATTCCAAGTTACAAAGCGAAGCCCTAATACAGCCTCTAAAATATACCCAGTAATAATAGCTAAGAAAATGATTAATAAAAATTTTCGTTCTGCCTTTAATACTGATTCTATCTTCAAAGAAATAAAGATTAGAAAAGTAACTAAAAGGCCAATGCCAATAAAGCCTTGAGTAATCTTAGCTATTAAGTAACAAGTACTTTGCATAGCAGTATTTTTAGTAATAATGATAATAGTAAACATAGCAAAGCATACTACAGCATTAAAAACAGCTGGCAAATAAATACATAAAATGGCTTTCTTGTTTTTATTAAATAATAAAAACAGCAATATCATGGGAATTAATGGGTTGGACATATAACACAAACAGATCATAATTTTTTGAGATATAAATGAACCATTAAATTCCACAATATACTCAATAACATCTAATACGATTAATAGCATATTAGTGATAGCAGCATATTCAAATATTCTTAGCCATTTTTTTTCAAAAATAATATTATTGCGCGCAAAGAATAGTAAGAAAACCAAACATAACATTCCAAAACCATTCATAAGAACTAATAATTCAATATTCATTTGTTACCTTTCTAATAAACAATCATTATTAATTATTTTTATAATAACAAAATATTACCAAAATATACCGGATTATCTATTTTTCAAAAATCTTCTACATATTATTATAATATTTTTAGATTTCTTTTTCAAGTTTTTCATTTATATTTTATTTGTGTTAAGGCATTTTTCTCAATATATTACCAAAATTATCATAATTTTTAGAAAAGTATAATAAGGTCCACTTGTAGAGGACCTTATTTATTACTTTGCATACATCGAATACAGTATTCTATTTACTAACTTACTTGGCAATATCCGCTTTAGAAATAATACACACTTATAGTCAAATCCGACCGCAATCTTCAAAGGTGGATTCTTCTTTTTTAAACACTTGTATATCACTTTACTAACTTTTATAGGACTTACGCCATTTCTTTCATCTTTTTCCATTTTAGTAATTGAGCGATTAATCCGTTCTCCATAACCATCTGTCTTTAAATCTTTAATCCGGCTACTGGTAAAACCTGTTTTTGTGTCACCTGGCATTATACACGATACTTTAATACCAAATGGTTTAAGTTCCATGCTTAAGCACTCGCTCAACATATGAATCGCCGCTTTAGTCAATGAATAATAGGTTTGAAAAGGGATGGCCAGTTCTCCAGCAATACTACCAATATGAAGTAAACGACCCTTAGATAACTTTAAATAGGGGATGGCAATCTGGTTAATATTTAATATGCCATTCAAATTAACTGAAAGAATTTTCTTAGCATCTGTCGCTTCCGTATATTCAAAAGCACCACTAATCCCCATTCCTGCATTATTTATTACAACATCAATATGTTTTTCGTTAGCCATAATGGTATTAAAGGCAGTTTCAATTTCAGTTATATTAGTAACATCACAACTAATGTAGTTAATATTTTCTAAATCCTTTGTTCTTCTAGCTAGTGAATAAACAACATAACCCTTTTCTCCTAAATATTTTGCAGTTGCTTCACCAATTCCCGAAGTTGCACCTGTTATGACTACTACTTTAGCCATTTATAACACCTAACTGAGTTAATACTTCTTTTATCTGTTTGATAGCATAATCAAGTTGAGCATGGGTATGAGTTGCTGTATAACTAGTTCTTAGTAAGGCTTTGCCAACTGGAGTGGCAGGTGAAACAACCGGATTCACATAGACACCTCTTTCAAGTAATAATTTACAGGCAATAAAGGCTTTCTCATCATCATAAACATATATCGGAATAATTGGTGTTTCACTATCAATAATGTTAACACCCGCCTTTTTTAATCCTTCATGCATATAGCGACTAACTTCATGCAAACGTTCAATGCGCTCTGGTTCTTGTTGAATAACTTCTAGTGAAGCCCGTGCACAAGCAACACTTGCTGGTGTAATACTAGCACTAAAAATGAAAGGGCGGGAAGTATGACGAACATATTCGCATACTTCTTTAGTTGAAGCCATATAGCCACCTAAACTTGCTAATGATTTGGAAAATGTTCCCATGTAAATATCGACTTCATCTTCAAGGTTAAAGTATTCTGCAGTACCACGACCATGTTTACCTAACACACCTAGTCCATGAGCATCATCAACCATAATTCTAGCGCCATACTTCTTGGCAATCTTAACTATTTCCGGTAATTTACAAATATCGCCACCCATACTGAAAACACCATCAGTGACTATTAATACACCAGCTTTTGTTAAGTCTAGTGCACTAAGCTTATTTTCAAGATCTTCCATATCAGAATGTTCATAACGAACAAGTTTGCCAAAGCTTAAACGACAAGCATCATAGATACTAGCATGGTTCTCTTTATCACAAAGAATATAATCACCATGAGCAACAATTGAACTAATAATACCCAAATTTGATTGGAAACCTGTTGAGAAAGTGACTACATCTTCTTTATGTAAAAATTCAGCTAAAGCTTTTTCTAATTCAACATGAATATCAAGTGTCCCATTTAAAAAACGACTACCCGAACAACCCGACCCATACTGCTCAAGTGCATCAATCCCAGCATTTATTACGCGATAATCTGAAGTTAGACCCAAGTAATTATTGGAGCCAATCATAATGGTCTCTTTGCCTTCCATTAATACTTCAACATCTTGCTTAGAATTTAGTGTATGAAAATATGGGTATATCCCCGCTTCTTTCGACTTCTTTAATAATTCTAAGTTTGAACATTTCTTAAACAGATCCATAAACATCCTCTTTCTAGAACTTATAGTGCATAGTGAAACAAACCCATAAGTTACTTTTATATACTTACACATTATACCATTTTTCGCCAAAATTGCAAACAATATCACAAGAAACAATTATTAGTAGCTAAAGAAAAAAAGATTCTCATTATTTAATGAGAATCATCTGCTTCTTATTCTTTTGGTATGTAGTCAACTTTAGTACCATAATAATAGATACCAAACATGCCTGGTCCAACGCAATTACCCATTGAAGGATTTACAATGCTAAGGACAACACCTTTACAGTTAATAGTTTCTAAAATCATTTCTTTAATTGTGTTTGCTAAATCTAAGCAATCAGTATGAGCTAAATAAATATATTGATTTTCAGGATCTACGATTGTCTCTTTCATATATTCAACACAACGTCTATAAGCAGCTTTAGCCCCCCGTACTTTCTCAATTGAAGCATTCATACCAGTAGCATCAGCAATGATAATAGGTTTTATTCCAATTAGATTACCCATAAATGCCGAAACACCCGTTACTCTACCAGCTCTTTTTAAATAAATCAATGATTCCACTGTCCCTACTTGTTGTACATTATTACGATGTTCAATAGTATATTCAGCTACTTCGTCAATAGTTTTACCAGCAGCTTTTAACTCGAAAGCTTTTAAAACCATAACACCAAGTCCAAGACTTGAACGTAATGAGTCAATTACAATTATTTTTTGTTCAGGATATATTTCTGAAAGTTCTTCAGCAGCAATCTTCGCTGAGTTAACGGTGCTACTCATTTTTAATGAACAACCAATATATAAGATATCCTTCCCTGCTTTTAATCTCTCTTCAAAGAAAGTTAAGAAAATCTGTGGTGGTGTTTGGGAAGAAGTAATTTTTCGGTTTTCTTTTACCCAGGTATAAAACTCATGAGCAGTGAAATACTTTCCCCAATCGATGGAACCAGGCATTTCCTTACCATCGACAAATATATAATTATCTACTATATCAAGTCCTAATTTTTTTCTTGTTTCCTGGTCTAAATCGCAAGTACAATCACTAACGATAACATAATCTCTTTTTTCTGTCATTCTCTATCTCCTATTCAGTTTGTGTAGTGTTTTACTATTATTAATTGTTTTTTAGTTTTTCTTGCTCATCGCAGCACTTTTGAATGTTTTTAACATCACGTTTTGCCATATTCTTTAAAGCGGCAGTTTCTAATTTTTCATAAGTTTCAAATGATACATCAGTTGTATCAAGTGGCATATCGCGAACAATATACTTGTGATTTAGTTGATTAATCTCATTCATGAAGATAGTTAGAATTTCTTCTTGGCTATGCTCTTTTTGTAACTCTTGTAAGTATAATGGCTTGCCAATAACAATCTTCATATAATGGCGATTAAAATATAATGGATATATTGGTAAATCTACGCCATATTTCTTATAGTACAATTTACTCAGCGTTAGGAATCCGGGTGTCATCCCTACCAAATCATCGAAGTATCCTTCAGTTGAATCTTCAGGGAAGATTAAAACATCAATATTGTTATCAAAGCATTCAAATGAATGTTTAATGGTTTTATTAAACCGGAAATCATAATATATTGGTAAAATACCAGCAATTCGATAAATGATTTTCGAAACTATTGCAAAAGATGTTGCCGAGAAAAAAGCACGTCTTTTGGAAAAGCCTAACTTTTGAGTATAAAATACGTGATACAAATAATTCCAACGGCTAGGGTAATTCTCAATCATTTGGTGAGCTCCCCAAGTCATAAAATTGTGTTCGTTAGGGCTTGACAAACGATAAACGGAAGCACCTTTAGCACCACTATGATTACCTATCATTATCTTCTTACCTGTCCAATCTTCATTTAGATTGACCATTACCGCAAAATTAGACAAAGAAATGTGCAAGGTACGTAATACCGCTAGAACTGATTTGTCCCAAGCACTTACGCGCTTTTTTAAAATAAATTTTGCCACATTATTCACCTCAAATAAATTTAGTTAATGTTACTAATATAGTGATAATAATAATGTCATGTAACAAACATAAATATTATACCATAAAACAGTTATATTAGCAAATAAAAAAAGGAGGTTTTTAGTCAATGACTAAAGCCTTCCCAAAACTAATCATCTTCATTATAAATATAATAACGGCCAAGTAACACTTTGTTAATTTCAATACTTAAATTATATCCATCTGGTATCGTATGATCATGTGGTGTATACGAATTCACTGTAAGCACATAGGTAACTGAAAACTCATTATTAACTAGTTCTTCAGTAGTGTAATACATAGCATATGATTTTCTTTGGACAACACTATCAGTTGGTGAAATAGTTTGATCAGAATAATCAACAATATTGTCCGAATGTGAAATATATTTATCACGCGTATGTGACCCCAAAACCATGTAACCATAGTAATGGATATTATCATTACTTTCTAAGTTTACTAGTGCACTATTAAAGAAACCTTCAACATCATAATCATTATTAGCTTTCATATAACATTTAGCATCATTTTTCGTATATGTTGTGTAAAAATTGGTCGCATTATTGGGAACAACTAATCCACTAATACCAAATTTTGCTAAATCATTATCCTCAAAAAAAGTTTTTGTTCTTCTTTTACAACCTGTTAAAAGCGATAAACACAATACGACAGCTAATATTTATAATATTTTACGCTTTTGCATGCTCCCTCCTATGTTTCTACTCACTTTGATTATAACATACAAACAAGCCTTTGCAAGTGATATTAAAAGGCCGAAATACATCGGCCTTTCATCAAAACTATTTATTTTTTTCTTTTACTAATTTATTCATTAAACCAAGCAGTGCTGCACGATCAATAGGTTTCAATGTGTAACCACTAATACCAGCTTTTTCGGCTTGGATAATATCATTTGTAAATCCATTTGCTGAAACAGCAATAATTGGAATAGTGTTGGCATCTTCTTTATCAGAGTTACGAATAGCAATAGTAGCTTTGATACCATCAATATTTGGCATACGCATATCCATTAAAATACAATCAAATGTATGTGGTTTAGCATTTACAAATTTTTCAATGGCAACAGCACCATTTTCAGCCTCTTCAAAAGTAATATTTTCATTTTTTAGAAGTGCCGCAAGAATCATTCTGTTAAGGGGGTTATCCTCAGCTATAAGTACGTGACTGCCTGATAAATCATAATGTACATCTTGATTTTTTTTCAATCCATGTTTACCATCTGACTTATTAAGCTTAATCATTATAGTAAATGTTGTACCAGCTCCGACTTCACTTTCAACTGAAATATTACCATTCATCGATTGAATTAGATTATAGGCAATTGATAAACCTAAGCCCATTGAGGATTGACTATTATCATCATAATTCTCACGTGTAAATGGTTTAAATAGCTCCGGAATAAAATCTTTACTAATGCCTTTACCAGTATCGGAAACAATAAAACTGATAGTAGAAACATCAGGTTCACTGTCTACTATACTTGTTTTCAATGAGATTGATCCACCCATTGGCGTATATTTAATGGCATTGTTCAAAACATTTACTAATATTTGTTTGATTGCTGTCGTATTACCAATAAGGGTTGGATTGAAATCATCATCCATAGTAGATTCATATGTGATGGACGATTCAATAGCTCTTTGCTTAATGATTATATTGACACTTTCGACAACATCGCGTAAAGCAAATGGTTCCATGACTTGTTCACGTTCATATTCACCACCATGTGCCACATTAGAAATATCGGTAACAATCGATGACATATAATCAACTGTATCAGTTATTTTATCAAGATAGTCCATCAATTCATTATTGTTATTTGCATTTTGTTTAGCTAGTCTTGTTAACCCCACTAAAGCACTCATTGGAGTTTTAATCTCATGCGAAATTTTGGAGATATAATCATTTTTAGCAAAACTACTTTGTTTCAACATACTCAATTGTTCTTCGGTACTTTGAAGTTTTACAAGTCCTTGCTTTTGCATTGTGATATCAACTAGTGTAATAACACATCCTAATATCTTGTTTTCCATAGAACGGTATGGAGCTACTCTCATCAAGAAAACTTTCTTCTTACTAGTAGTAACTTCGCGTTCATCTGGGACTAATGTTTTTAAAACATTTTCGCAAATCTCTGAAATATCAACCGAAGGCAAGTGATATGAAATGAACTTTAGTGAACGTCCAATATCATGGTCCATAACGCTAAATTCAGTAGTAACATAATTAGTGTAGCGCCGAATATTTAGTTTATTATCAACAAAGATAATACCAATCTGCGTTGTTGATAAGAAGTTAGCAATATCATCATTTAAATCAGCAAGTTCAGCAAGCTTTTGTTGATATTCCGAGTTTACTGTATATAACTCTTCGTTAACCGATTGCAACTCTTCATTTGAACTTTGTAATTCTTCATTCGCAGTAAGCAATTCTTCATTTGCTGCTTGTAATTCTTCATTAACGCATTCTTGTTCAGCAACACTTTTATCTAGTCTTGTTTGAACCTCACCTAATTCTTGCTCAAGATCAGTAATCCGTTGTGATGATGCTTTATCAATCTCATACGGAACTGCTTCAAATATTTTACCACGTTCTTTATTCTCAGAGAATACTAAAGCGTAGATATCATCTTGATCATATCCTTTTTTACCAATTGGCATCGCTGTTAGATTAATGAGAACAGCTTCTCGTTCACCTTCTAAATGAATATCACGATATTGAACTTTTTGTTTTTTTGAACGAGCTTCCTTTAAAATAGTAGATGCTGGAACTTTTAACTGTTCAGTAAGAATATCAAATAGAATATTGCTGAATCTGCCAGCTGAAAGATGAATGTAATTACTACTTTCACCATAAGAATGAACAACTTCATTTTTAGAGTTAATTACCAAACAGGCTGGCATAAAACTTTCTAAAAGGGCAACATCAATCAGTGCTTCTTCTTTATTTCCTACTTCAACCGGTACATTACGTCTAGTGACTTCATTATCCATATCTTCCGTAAATTCACCATCTAGATAAGTTGTTTGTAAGTATGGAATGGCTTTTGAACCAACAATCTTTGATGATGCATTATGAGTAAAGATCTTTGCTGAAGCATCAATAATTGGGAAAGCTTCTGTATATGCTCCAATTGCCTCAGATTTACCTAAGAACAAAAAGCCTTTATCTTTTAATGCTGAATGGAAAATATTAAATAAATCATTTTGGAGAACTGGTTGGAAATAAATCATCATATTTCGACATGATATTAAATCAATCCGACCAAATGGTGGGTCTTGAAAAACATTATGAGGTGAAAAGATAACCATTTTTCTTAGTTCGCGATTAACAACGTATGCATTATTAGATCTAGTAAAATAGCGACTCAAACGAGATGGTGAAACTGAATCAATAATGCTATCACCATATGTGCCCTTACTAGCAGTTGTTATTGCGTCAACATCTAAATCAGTAGCAAAAACTTTTACTGATCGCTTAATCTTTAGTGTTTCCATTACTTCGCAGAATAATATTGCAATTGAATAGGCTTCTTCACCAGTTGAACAACCAGCCACCCAAACTCGAATTGCTTCTTCTGGTGAACTATGAAGAATAATTTCCTGAATTGCTTTTTCCTTCAAGATTTGGAAATATTCAGGATCACGGAAAAAGTTTGTTACACCAATAAGTACTTCTTTAGATAAGGTAATTACTTCATCAGAATTTGCATACAAATAATCTACATAATCTGCTAAAGATTCTTTATGGGTTAACATCATACGTCGTTCGATGCGACGTAAAATTGTTGTTTGCTTATAATGAGTAAAATTAATTTTTGAAATTTTTTTCAATATAATGTAGATCTTCTTCATTAATTCTTCATCAATTTGACGTTCAGTTTTAAAGGCTTTAGCACCATTATGAACAGCGTTCGAAATATGCATTAATTCTAGTGCCATTTTTTCAGGTGATAATTGAGCATCAACGATGCCAGTGCGCATTGCGCTTCGAGGCATACCATCAAATTTAGCAGTTTCAAAATCTTGAACTAAAATTAAACCATCATTTTCTTTAATAGCTTTAATACCATTTGAACCATCAGAGCCTGTACCCGATAGAATAATCGATATAGCACGTGGCCCAAATTCTTCTGCTAATGAGCGGAAGAACATATCAATTGGTAGGTTTAGCTCACGTTCTTTTTGATTACTCAGTTGAATTTTTCCTTTTGATATGCGCATATTCTTACCTGGTTGTATTACATATACGCAGTCTGGCTTTACTTCCATACCACCTTCAACTTGAACAACCGGCATATCAGTATACTTTGACAAAATCTCGCTTAAAAGACTTTTATAATCAGGTGAAAGATGTTGTACTATAATATAAGGAAAGCCAGTGTTAGGTGGTAAAGCTGTTAAGAGTTTTTGGAGTGCTTCCAAACCACCTGCTGAAGCGCCAATGCCTACTACATAACCTTTGTTTTCACTATTTGAATTAATTTCTTTATTCATTATTCTAGGCCTCCCTTCGAAAACTTTTTAATCACTTCGACAATATCATCATAATCCATTTGGAGTGATGCATAAGCAGGTCCAATATCTTTTATTCGGCCTGCGCGTATAGCAATTACTAATTCACCAGCACTATGAAAAAGGGGTGTTAACCCTAAATTACCAGCTAACCCTTTTAATGCATGTGAAGCTGTAAATGCCTCATCCCATTGTTTATTAGCAACTGCTGATTTTAAGTCAAATATTGTAGTATCAGCAGGAAAAGTAAACAGAATATTTGCATATAAATCTTCGTCATATGAAAAACGATCAAGTGCTTCATCAAGATTTGTTTCTTTCATTAATAGTGCTTCTTTAAATTCTTTTGTAAGCATAATTTCTCCATTCACTTTTCAAATTCTTTATTAGTATCTTTCTATACTCATATTATATCAAAAAATGTCATTTTTGTCTATAAAAACATGAATACTAATATATTTACTAATTTCTGTCCTTATACTATAAACTACACCCACAAAACAGATCTACCTAATAAGGTATAAATGGCGGGTGTAGCATAAAAGAATCTTATTTTTCCAATTACGGAATCTTAATATTTTTTATTTTGTTCGCGCTGTTTTTTATGTGCTTTCATTTCATATAGTACATGGTCAGCGGCATCTACTAATTCCGAAATTGATTGTTCAGTTAGTACGTGTTCAGCAAAGCCATAGCTAAGTGATAACCGATAAGGTAAATTAAATTCGGTTGCAACTTTTATTAACTCTTTATTAACTGATTCTGCTATTGCAATAGTATCTTCACTATTTTCACACTTCGAAACAATGACAAATTCGTCGCCACCATAGCGAGCGCAGAAACTACCACTATCTAGTGAAACTTTTCGCAACGCATCTGCAATATATTGTAAGGCCTTATCACCCTCAGGATGACCAAATTTATCATTTATTATCTTAAAATTATCAGCGTCAAACAAGATAAGGTAAAGGTTCTTTCCTTCAGGAATACCACTGATTGTAGCACTCAAGAAACGATCAAACTCACCACGATTATTTAATCCTGTAAGTTTGTCTGTTCGTACCTCGTCTGCGTAACGAATAGCTTTTTTCTGGTTCATGTAATTAGATGTGCAGAAATAGCCTACTAAAATAAAGATAGCTAGAGAAATCATAATATTTCTAAACAAGCTAGCACGAATATCTTTAAATAGATCACGACTATTAACTACTAGTACTACATACCATTCTTTTTGGACACTCTTAGAATAAATCATGGAATTATTGCCTTCAAGTTCATGTTCAAACACTTCACCATTAGCAGCATAGACTTTTTCAACTAATTGACGCATTTCGATAGAAACGCCATCAGTATCCGTAAGATAATTTTTCTCTTTTTCTCCTTCATCATCATGGGCAACTACTAAGCCATTACTATCAACCACAAAACAATAACCATTATTGTTTAATTGAATAGTTTCAGCAGCTTGATATATATCATCTAACTTCATATCCATTGAAATAGCACTAATACCATCAGATAACATTTGACTAAAAGATATCATTATACTATTTGTTTGAGCATCTATATATGGTGAAACAATTGCTGGAAGGCCATCTTTTTCTTTTGCTGCTGCATACCATGGACGGTCATAAGGATTATAACCTGCTTCAGGAACCCAGCCAAGTCCATCAATGTAAACATCATTGACTACCCCATATATTCCCGAAAAGCTTCCGTCAATATTAGCTTTAGCATCATTTGACTGTTTAATTAAATATTCCTGCATGACTTCTGGTGATGCACCTTGTTCAATCATATACTCCAAAGAAAACTTAGTAACTTGTAGGGTATTGATTCCTAATAACAATGTATTGTCAATCCGCCGTGCTTCTTCCGAAACCACCATATTACCAATGGTTATTGCACTCTTTTTTGAGTTATTATAAAACGAACCAAATGTTAGAGCAACAATTAATGCCAAGGCAATAAAAGTCACCACTAGCACAATAATAAAGGTAATATTAGCTTTTATACTGCGTAGAATTCTTTTTGGACATCTTGGGCTCATAATCTATTCTCCTTACAAAATTATGTGACAAATATTCAATAAAAACTATTAGTTCTCTTATCTAATTATTATGATTTATTTTATCATAAATATTTTCTTTTGTAAACAAATAAGTAAGATGATTGGAAAATTTTGGGAAAAATTGTCAATCAGCAAATAGATTCCGCTATTTTTTAACATATTATTGGTAAATGTTTGTATAATAAAAATAAATAATGTATAATAATAAGGAAAGTAATTAAAGCATTTATATATAACTTCGACGAACATTACTTTGTAGTTATTCATCAATGAATTGCCTATTTTATCAACCATTGGAGGTTATATGGAACGATTACTGAAAATAATTAAAAATATATTTAATCGCCTTGACAGCCGTCTACTCGGTCATGGTGAAAGAGTAGCTTATATTGTCTATACTATTTTAAATGAAGAAAATAAATATTCCACAGATCAAATAAAAGATGCTGTAGTTCTTGCCTTATTGCATGATATTGGGGCATTAAGAACCGATGAGATTGACAATTTAATTACCTTTGATTCGGTAAACACACAACCTCATTGTATTTATGGCTACTTATTTTTGAAATACTTTTCACCGCTTAATGAGAAGAGTGAAGTAATTCTTTATCATCATACACCTGAATATGAATTAGATAAACACTTAACAGGCTTTATGAAAGATATTTGTGGATTAATCCATCTTGCTGACCGTATTGATATTTGGCATATTAACCCTAAGATTAATACGGAAGTGTTTAAAAATGCAAATAATCTTTTTAATAATAAATACTATCAACTATTTTGTAAAATGAATCAAGAAAAAAGCATAATTGAAACCCTTGTAAGTAAAGAGTACTTTGATACCCTACATGAAATTGATTTACTATTTAATTTTAGTGAAGTAAAAAAATATTTAGAAATGATTGTTTATGCAATCGATTTTCGAAGCTATCAAACAGTAACCCACTCACTTTTAGTAGCTCTGATAGCAATTAATTTGGGGAAACTACTTAATCTGCCCAAGCAAAAGCTAAAAGAGTTGTATTATAGTTCATTACTCCATGATGTTGGAAAGGTAACTACTCCCATTGCTATTTTAGAAAAAGCCGGTAAACTAACTGATGAGGAAATGGCGATTATGCAAAAACACGTTGTTGCTTCTAAAGAGATTATTGCTGAATCGGTAAGTGATAGCATTTTGTATCCAGCAATTCGTCACCATGAAAGACTTGATGGCAGTGGATATCCAGATAAAATCGATGAAAATGATTTGACTACTGAAGATAATATCATTATTATTGCTGATATTGTCGGAGCACTTGTAATGAAACGCTCGTACAAAGAACCATTTACTAAGGGAAAAACTCTTTCAATATTGAGTGATCTAGTAGATAACAATAAAGTTGATAAACATATTTTTCAAATTCTTGTAGAAAATTATGATAATATTATTAGTGATGCCCAAAAGCGGATTACTTCGCAAGAACGAAAGTTTGTAAACATTAAAAAAGAATATGAAGAAATGTTAACCCAATAATTAAAAAGCACTATCGCTTGATAGTGCTTTTTTAATATATTATCGGTCTTACTAAAGAAAAGCTGCTGCAGTATCTATAGCCGCAAAAGTTGTCAAAACCAATTAGTAGTTAATATTTATAAACAGCTTCAATAGTGTTAGCATCTTTTATCTTTATAATAAAATTACCTTCTAAGATTTTATTCTCGCCTTGGTCTTCATACATTAAGAAATAAGTCGATATTATGTAATCATCCAAGTAAACGGCATTATAAATATTAACACCTATTAATTTGTATTCACCTAGCAAAACGCAATTATTTAGTTTTAGTGCATTAGCAACTATTTCTCTTCCTTTTTTGTAATAATTATTGATTACAATGCTCATTTCTTCACACTTAAATGTAACATTTAAAGTTGGGCCCACACCATTGAGCATAGAAACTGCAAAAGGTATATTGCTAAATCCTTCAATAATCCTAATATTATTTTCCCTCATAATCATTAGCAACAATGCTCCAATATCATATGAAATAATTCTAACTGGAATAAGTGAATTAATATCTGTTACTCTGTTAATAATATTATTTAACTTATTTTGATAATCAGTAGTAGATAATTGCTTTAGAACATTTAGCTCAACATAGTTTGCTGTTCCTTCAATCTGTTCAATCATGGCTTCATACTGATATTCATAGGGGAAGTGCAATAAACGATATTTTCTTAGCGACAGTAATTCATTAAATAAAGCTTGATCAAATTTTTCTATTAATTGGCATATTAAACTATTTTCCCTATGTTTTATTGCTAAATTCTCTTTAGTATATTGATATTGATACAAGGCCTCTAGTTCATTAGGAAACCTCGTTTCGCCATTTATCATTTGAAAGCCATGAAACATCTCATGAACAATTTTTGATGTAAGTATATTAGCATCACAATCATCTTGCATATTCCAAATAGCTATGTATTCACCTTTATAGCAAATACTGGTATTAGCCAGAAAATCAGCAGTTTTGTCAATATAATTACCATCAAAGAAGCATTGTTTATTATTATATAATGCATACTTCAATGGTTTAAAGTTTTCCCATAGCGTATTAAAGTCTATTTTAGTAATCAATTGTTTGATTTTATTGTAATACTGTTCAAGTTGCATAATTATACCTCTGATTGTAGTATAACACAAATAATCGATTTTGTATAGTTATTTGTTAAAATGTAAAAATGTATTACAATTGTAATACATTTCGACTTTTATTGATTAGTTTTCTTGAGCAACCTCTTCTGTTTGAGTTGGTTGTTCTTCTGAAACTATGTTTTCGGTTTCATTATTTTTCTTTTTATCACCAATGCTTAAAATAAGATTTAGAATAATACCAAAGATAGCAGCACCAGCGATACATGGAATTTGCATGCCAAATAGTGGGATATTACCACTAAATGCATATTGTCCGCCTACACCAATAACAATAATTGAAGCAATTACCGCAATATTCTTAGCAGAGAACATATCAACCTTTTTATCAATCATGATGGCAATACCTTGAGCAGCGATTGCGCCAAATAAGTAGATCTCTAATCCACCAATTACAGCAAGTGGAATACCATAAATTACTTGAATTAGTGGGGTAAAGAATGAGATAACCATTGCAATGATTGCGGCTACCATTAATACTGGAACACTAAATACTTTGGTAATTGCCATTGTGCTAATGTTTTCACCATAGTTAGTACCAGCCGGTCCACCAATTGCACCAGAAATCATGTCACAGATACCATCACCAATTAAATTCTTATCAAGCATATCGACAAGTTCATACTTCATCTTTGTGCCTTTTTTCTTAGCAACATCTTTTACATAAATATCTAATTGATACATATGAGCAGTTGATTCAGGAATAGTTGCAATTGCGATTGGCATGATTGCAGCAACAGCAAACCAAGATGCCTTTGGTAACGAGAATGCCGGTACCGCGAAAATTGAACCATCACCTATTTTCCATAAGGAGGCTTTTAATACTTCTTCTGGCATTACTCTAAATAAGTTAACATCTTTACTTGTGAAAGCTAAAATTAAAGCAGCTACTAGGCAACCTGTTAAAGCACCAAATAGTAAAGGTAATTGACCTAATAAACCTTTTAAATATTTTGAATAAACAACTGTCGAAATAAGTGTTACTAAAGCAACAATTACCCAACAAGTAGCCATACTTTGCGTTACGCCACTTTCGACAGATGGAACACGTATTGCATCACCTAAAGCATTTCCGGCTAAAGTGATACCAATAATCATTGCTACTGAACCAGTAATTGATGCTGGCAAAATCTTTTCTACTGCTTTTGTACCACAGAAACGAACGATAATACCTGCAACAACTGAAACGATACCAGAAAGAATAATACCAAATTGCGCATATTGAATAGCTTCAGTAGGCAAAATGCCATTTACTTTATCAAAGCCTTGTGCTACACACATACTTGAAATTGCTGTCAAATATGCAAAACTAGAACCGTAATATAGTGGGATCTTCTTTTTAGTAATTAAGATAAAGCATAATGTAGCAAGCCCACTAGCAAAAATTGTTGTTGAAATATGAAATCCCGTAATAATTGCTACCGTTACGGTTGCTGGAAACATTACTATTACTTGTTGAATAGCATAAAGTAAAAGCTTCCATAATGTTGGGGTCTCATCTGGTAAATAACCTACTGTTTGTGTTTCATTTTTTCTCATATATTTCCTCCCATATGAATTATTGTTAGTGCTAAGTGCACAATCAACCTAAATAAATTATTCTTTCGAACAAAGCTTAACAAGTGTTTCATTATCGGTTACATCAAATCTAACATCAATTATTTCACTGTTTGATGTTGGAACATTTTTACCAACAAAATCAGCTTTGATTGGTAATTCACGATGGCCTCGATCAATTAACACTGCAAGTTTAATACTTTTTGGCCGTCCATATTTAAGAATAGCTTCTATTGCTGCTCTTGCTGTTCGACCGGTATATAAAACATCATCACATAAAATTATATCTTTATCTTTTACCGAAAAACTAACTTCGGTTCTATTAGCAATTGGCATTTCACTTATCTCTGTTAGATCGTCACGATATAGTGAAATATCTATTTTGCCAATTGGCACAATTTTGTTTTCAAACTTTTGAATTAAGTCTTGTAACATCTCAGCCATGGGGACTCCACGGGTTATAATACCAACTAAAGCCACATTATTGACGCCTTCACATTGTTCAATAATCTCATGAGCAATTCTCGTAATTGCGCGATGAACCATTTCTCTATCCATTAAAACCGACTTTTCAACCATTATTTTTCCTTCCTGTCAATAAAAAAATCGTTTGCACTAGTAATAATGCAAACGACGCCTACCTAAAAAATAGATGTTGATATCATGCATCTTACCAGTCTCTCGTACTGATTTAAAGACAACTTTTTCTAACTATTATATCAGCAAACATTCCATATGTCAAATGATTTAAACTGCTATTTTTTAATAGTCGTTAGAAAAATTTTATGTAATATTAAGGATAACATTTAGTAATAATTTTGTTATTCCCATTCAATAGTTCCAGTAGGTTTTGGTGTGATATCTACTAGAACACGGCTAATTCCTTCTACTTCATTTAACATTCGATCTCTAATCTTAAAGAGAATATCATATGGTATTTCTTCAACTGTTGCTGAAGTCGCATCAATTGAATTAACTGCTCTTATTACAACAAAGTATAAATAAGTTCTTTGATTATTCTTAACGCCTACTGTGCGATAATCAGGAACAATCGTAAAGTATTGCCATACTTTTTGGCTTAAACCACACTTTTTAAACTCTTCTCTTAAGATAGCATCTGTATCACGAACAATAGCTAACCGTTCTTTAGTAATAATACCAGGACATCTTACACCTAAACCAGGCCCCGGAAAAGGTTGGCGGAAAATTAAATCTGCCTTTAATCCAAGAGCTAATCCAACTTGACGCACTTCATCTTTATAAAGAAGTTTTACTGGTTCTACTAGTTCAAAATTCAAGTCTTCAGGAAGACCACCAACATTGTGATGAGCTTTTAAACCTTTACTCTCAAGAATATCAGGATATATTGTGCCTTGGGCCAAATACTTAATATCTTTTAACTTTCTAGCTTCTTCAGCAAAGCAGTTGATAAACTCTTTACCAATTATTTTTCTTTTTTCCTCTGGATCAGCGACACCCTTTAATTTGTCTAAGAAGTATTCAGCAGCATCTAAATAAATTAGATTTAAGCCAAACTGTTCTTTGAACACTTGTATTACTTCTTCACTTTCATTTCTTCTCAACAAGCCATGATTAACATGGACACAAATGAGATTTTTACCAATAGCCTTATTTAAAAGAGCTGCTGTTACGCTAGAGTCTACTCCACCAGACAAAGCTAAAATAACTTTGTCATTTTTTATTTTAGCCTTTAGTTCTTTTATTGATTGTTGAATGAACTTGTCAGCTAATTCTTTATTTGTAATTCTTTCAAAATTTTTATCTCTTAAATTAGTCATTTTATGTTACCTGTCTTCCCTATAATAATTAACTCCAAGTGATTTAGGCGGTTGATTATTTTTATTATTGATAATTGATGTAATAATTAAAACAAGAATAGTTACTGCATATGGCAAAATACCAAATAACTTTATTTGCATATGCGAAACATTAATGTAACTTGGTAGAATGTATAAACCACCAAAGATTAATGCTCCAAAAATACCAACAGTTGGTTTCCACATAGAGAATATAACCAGTGCTACTGACATCCAACCAAAAGCATCAATTGCTGCTTCAGCAAATATTGTACCACCACTACGATCCATTACGTAGTATATACCACCAATCCCCGCAATTCCGCTGCCAATTAGTATTGCTAAATATTTATAAGCAGTTACATTAATACCTTGGGTATCAGCTGTTTGTGGTGATTCACCAATGCTTTTTAGAAATAAGCCTTTGCGCGTTTTATTTAAGAAAACTGATGCTAAAATAGCAACAATAAAAGCTAAATATACCAGAATTCCATGTGATAGGAATATTTTTCCAAACCAACCAAATTTTTCGTAATTTGGAAATAGTTTTACAATTACACGACTAGCCTCACTTAACATCGTTTGATCTATATTCTTGCCGATAAACTTCATGAGACCTACACCAAAAGTTGTTAATGCTAAACCAGCAACATTTTGATTAGCCTGAAAAGTAACCGTTAGGACTGCATAGATAAGACCGCCAACTGCCGCAAACAAGAATGCAAAGAAAATTACTAAACCGATTAAGATAATCGCAAGAATATCTTCTGCTGGAAAAATAGCAAAATAGATGTTAACTCCGATTACGCCACCTAGTGCCCCAAGACACATAATACCTGGAATACCCAGATTAAGGTTACCACCCTTTTCAATTATTGTTTCACCGACTGAGCCATATAAATAAACAACCCCCATTGAAATAGCTGCTACTAAAAATGGTATCATACTCTAAATCACCCGACTTCCTAGTTTTCTATTTATCTTAATTCTAAATCTAATAAAGAATTCACTTATTAGAATTGAAAAGAAAATTAACCCGATAATTACACTTGATAAATATTCATTACCAAAACGATATACTGACGATACTTTTGAAGTACCTATTGTGAGCAAAGCAAGTACAAACGAAATGCCAGCCATAATGAGCGGATTAAAATTGGATAACCAAGCCACTAGTACCGCTGTAAATCCTAGGTTACCACAAGTATCACTTGTTATTGATTGATTAATCGCCGAAGTATACAAAAAGCCAAGAATCCCACAAATAATGCCAGAAACAATTAATGTTCTAATAATTATTTTTTTAGTGTTCATACCGACATATCTTGCTGTATTGATGCTATCACCTACTACGCTTATTTCGTATCCATGTTTCGTTCTACTCATGTAAACATAGATAACTGCCGTCATAATAATAATTATCAAAATTGGCAGAAAATATGTATCAATAAAAACTGGCATCCAGCCGGCTTCTGCTGCACCAACAATACCTGGTGAGTCTCTTTTTCCATCAGCTAAGATATAATTAATATAACTTACTAATCCCATCGCAATATAGTTCATCATTAGAGTAAACAAAGTCTCGTTTGTGTTAAATAATACTTTAAAAATGGCGGGAACTACTGCCCAGATAACACTAGCAAGAATACTAGCTGCTATCATTAATACTATTAGTATTACATTATTAAAACCACTTTTTAAAGCAAAATCCTTTAAGTAAAACATAACAATAATTGATGCTAATGAGCCAATTAATACTTGACCATTAGCCCCCATATTCCAATACTTCATTTTAAAAGCGGGAACAATAGCTATACCAAAGCCCAATAATAAGCAAGTATCTAATAATAATTTCCATGGTCTTGCAAAGGCACCAGAAAATAGTGTGCCTAAGATTTCAAAATAGCTTACTTTAGCAACTAAAAAGCAAATAAACATTGTCAATAAGAATGTGCCAACAAATGAGCCAACTCTTATTAGTAATACTTTGTGTTTGGGAAGTTCATCTCGCTTTAAAATAGTGATTAATGGGGTACGATTTTTTCTTTCTTCAATCATTTACTTACCCACCTTTCCCATTTGGCTTTGTTCTTCTCCAATCATTGAATCAGGAGCAAACCCATATTTCTTTTGTGGTTCTAGTTTTAAAAGATTTTTAGTTCCTGTCATCATTAAACCAATCTCTTCTTTAGTTGTATCTTTGGTATGAACAATACCCATATTTTCGCCTTCACATAGAACCATAATCTTATCACAAAATGCAATTAGAACATCAAGATCTTCACCAATAAATAGCATTGCTGTATTCTTGGCTTTTTCTTCATTTAATATATCATAAATCATATATGAAGAATTAATGTCCAATCCTCTAACCGGGTAGGCGGTGATGATTACGTTTGGATCACTACCAATCTCACGTCCTAATAATACTTTTTGAATGTTACCACCGCTTAGATTTTTTACTGGTGTTTCGACCGATTGAGTTTGAATATTATATCGTTCAATTAAATTCTTTGCATCAACTCGCGCAGATTCACGATCAACAAAAATACCTTTATTCTTCTTATAATCTTTCAGCATCAAATTATCAGCAATCGATAAGTTAGGAGCAAGTCCTAACCCAAGGCGATCTTCAGGAATAAAACTCATGCGTATCCCCATTTCCTTAATTTGTTCCGAAGTGTACCCAGCAATTGATTTGCCAAAATGAGTTATTGAACCCTTATATTCTCTTAAACCAACGATTGCCTCACAAAGTTCCTTTTGGCCGCATCCCGCAATACCAGCAACCCCTAATATTTGGCCACCGCGCAAAAAGAAATTTAAATCTTTTATTGCCTGAGTTCCATCATCTTTCATAATATTAAGATTACGAATTTCAAGAATAGGTGCCGTCGCATTAATTTTTAATCTTTCTAAGTTTAAATCGATTTTTTTACCAATCATGTAACTTGTTAATTCAGTTTCATTAGTTTCTTTCGTATTTAAGGTAGTAATATATTCACCTTTTCGAAGAATAGAAACACGATCAGAAACACTTAATACTTCATTTAATTTATGCGTAATAATAATAATTGATTTGTTATCATCACGCATTTTTCTAATAACGTTAAATAGTTTTTCAATTTCTTGAGGAGTTAATACTGCAGTAGGCTCATCAAGGATTAAAATGTCTACATTACGATATAACACTTTTATTATTTCAACAGTCTGTTTTTCAGAAACTGACATGTTATGAATTTTCTTCTTTAAGTCAATATTAAATCCATACTTTTCAGCGATATTCATAACTTTGTCAGCAGCTTCTTTCTTACTACCACTTTCTTTAGAACCAAGAATTATATTTTCTAATGCTGTAAATATATCAACAAGTTGAAAATGTTGATGTACCATACCTATACCATATGCAAAAGCATCTTTGGGTGAGTGTAGATCTACTCGTTTTGAATCAATGTATATTTTACCATTATCAGGAGTATAAATACCTGATAGTACATTCATAAGGGTTGTCTTACCTGAACCATTCTCACCAAGAATTGACAAAATCTCACCTTTATATAGGTCTAGATTTATATTCTTGTTAGCATAAATACCTTTGAAGTGCTTAGAAATATTTCTTAATTCCAATTTAATCTCTTTTTTTGCCATGCTTTTTCTCCTAAGATTTATTTGGTATTAACAAAACATAAAGGCAGAAAACGTGTTCTGCCTAATAATGTTATTATATTATGAATTTAATTCAGTAATTCCATCAATTCTTAAATCAAAATAAGGTGCAGAACGATATTCAGATTCATGGAAATAGCCATCTGCAATTACTTCTGTTTCTGGCTTGAAATCGCCAAAATCATCAACGTCAGCAAGATAACTAGTTAGTGTTTTTCCGCCAACTGTGAATGTAGATGTATCAAATACATGTAATGTACCAGCAGCTAATTTTTCGCGTGCAGCATCAATTGCAGCTTGAGTACCATTAGCAGCAAATGAACCAACTGTATCTAGTTTAACAGAACCAGTTGCAATGGTACCAGTATAATCTTTTTCAACAACAGCAGTACCATTCATTTTTGCATCGATCATCTTTTCATAATATGGAGTCCAGTCAATTTTACTTGAAACAACATATGTATTAGGGCACTTAGAAACAGTTGTACCATTGTATGTAACGTTAGGAACGCCCATTCTCTCACAAGCTTCAGGAGCACCATATGAGTCAGCATGTTGACTAATTAAAACGCATTTATCAGTATTAACTAAAGCTTCAGCAGCAGATTTTTCTTTATCATAATCATACCAGCTTGTAGTATATCTTACTTTCATTGTAGCAGAAGGGCAAACGCTCTTAACACCTAGGTAGAATGCACTATAACCAGAAACAACTTCAGCGTATGGGAATGCACCAACATAACCAACAACTGCTTGTTCAGCAGTGATAGTCTTATTAGCGATCATTTCATTTAATTTCATACCTGCAGCAATACCTGCAAGATATCTTCCTTCATATATTGAAGCAAAAGCATTGAAATAGTTATCTAATTTTTGAGTATGTGCTTTTGTTCCTGTAGCATGACAGAAATATACATCTTTGTTTTCCTTAGCTGCTTTAATCATGAAGTCTTCATGACCAAAAGAATCAGCAAAAACGATATCACAAGTTTGAGCAAGTTCAGATGCTTTTTGGTAGCATTCTTCATCTTCGCCAATACCTGTAACTAATTCTAATTGACTTTCTTTTAAACCTAAATTATCAAGAGCTCTGTACATTGAGTCAATGAAATTCTTATCATAAGTAGAACTCTCATCATGCAAACAAATTAAACCAACTTTAAATTCTTTTTCTTTTTCACAAGATGTTAAAAATAATGCAGACACAGAAACTAAAACAACAACCAATAAACTAAAAAACTTTTTCATAATTTCCTCCTATTGTAAATTAAATTTTATGGTGTTTTCTGATATTTCCTTAATGCTTGCTAAAGCTTCAACGCGATAGCCCTTAGCACGTAAGGCATTACCCCCATTTTGGTACTCTTTTTCGATTTGGACAACACAGCCCGAAACCTTAGCACCACACTTCTCAACAATTTCGATTAATCCTTGTAATGCTTGACCATTAGCAAGAAAATCATCAGCAATTAAAACTTTATCCGTACTTTTAATATATTCTTTTGAAACAAATATTTGGTTTTCCTCTTTGTGGGTAAATGAATAGACCGTAGCACTAACTAGTTCACCAGAAAGATTTGCGGTTTTACTTTTTTTAGCAAAAACTAGTGGAACATCATATTCCATAGCTATCGCACAAGCAAAAGGAATGCCCGATGCTTCAATTGTCAATATTTTAGTAACTCCTTCAGTAAATAAACTTTTAACATTTTTCGCCATGTTTTTCAATAGATTAATATCTACTTGTTGATTCAAAAAACTTCCTACTTTTAAAATGTCATTCCCTAACAATTTGCCTTCTTTAATTATTCTTTCTTCTAGTTCTTTCATAACACCTCTAAAAAATAAAAAAATCGATAGCCTTAAACTATCGAAAAACTAAAAAATTGCACAACAAATGTAGTGTACAACTAAATAGTATTTCCAATAGTCGCGTTTTAGACAACACGGTAGAGACGCCTTCGCCATTATATGAAGGTATATATTGGGTAAATTATCAATATTTTTATTTACACATATACTATATCATAAAATAAAAGTAAATAAAACAAAAATAATCTTGAAAACGATTTCGCATTATGCATATGTATTGCTATTATAAAAAGCAAAGCATACGCCTTGCTCTTTGATTATTATTCTTAAGATTTATTAGTTATTTAATTATTGCTCTTTGTCTGAATCATCAGTTACTTCGTAATTATTATAAGGTGATGAACTTGCATAAACAGGTGTGCCATTTATAACAACTGAAGCAATCAATAACCCTAATGTAAGAACTAACAAGATTAATGAGGGTACTTTTAGTGCTACTGGCTCGTCAATATACATTTGGGCAGTTAGTGTATCAAATAAACATACAGCCACAAGTATAATTGCAATAATCTTAATAACTTTATTGTTTTTAACTTCGCCAGTTATTTTATCTTTTAATTTAGTAGCTAGTAAAATACCAAATACCAATAAAGCTACTCCACACATAATAAATGAAGTTGCTATTGCGGCTGGCATAATTTGCTCCATTAGCTTTTCCAGTGCATCTTCAGTCGCTGCTGCTGAACTTGAGCCAGTTCCCACAACAACTAAATCAACACTCTCCGCGAATATTTTTCCTCCCATTATACCAAGCATTAATCCACTTAGCATAAGTAATATTGCCGCAGAAATAGTAATAATCAATTTTGTATTTTTCAAATTTTACCTCCCTAAAACATTTAATATGTTTTACACTAAAATTATAACACGCCTAAAACTCAGCGTAAAGCCATTAATAGCAAAGTGACTATGCTTTTATAGTTGTGTTACAATTGATGAGAGCCTTATTAATAGATTATCAATACAATATTTACTTTCCGAATGCTCCTATAACCCTTCGATAATTAATCTTTTTATTTGAATATTTTACTTAATACTGCATCAATAGTCTTATTTGCATACCCGTATGTATAGATTAGAGTATCAATACAAGCATCATATTCTTCATGAATATATGGATTACCAAAAACTATAAATACTACTGGAGTATCATATTTCATCCAACCATTCATCATATTTCTAGCAATTGTTCCCGATAGCGTTATTTGGTTAGTTCCATACCACTGACTGCAACCAATCGTTGTTATAATTATATCGAATTCTTTAGATTTAGCGATTGTTTTTAATTTGTTACATCCAGGATCAATCAATTCAGTTACAATTCCATATCTTTTTAATTGGTGCGTAAACTCATCAGTAATGCCTGCTTCTATTTGCTTAGCAATAACAACATGAGCTATTTTTAAACCTCTTCTTTTTATTGGTAATAAATTATTCCTATTTCTATATACTTTAACTGACTTTTTTACAACTTCATCTGATACTTTTTGATGTTCTTCACTATTATATGATTGATTATAATTTGTACAATAATTATCTTCAACAAAACAAAGAACTCGATAAGCTCTATCTTCAAGCGTTTCTCTTGTTAAATATCCTTTTTTAATAAATTCACTCATGTTTTTAATAAATTCTTCGGTTGGGTGAGTAAAAAGCAAACAATCTCCACCGGATACTAGAAACCTTGCACATGCTTCAAAATAATTTACGTATCCACAAAAACCTGTCATCTCAGTAGCATCAGAAATTATTAATCCCTCAAAACCTAAATCATTTTTTAGTAATTTCGTTAATAAGTTATATGAAAGAGTTGCTGGTGGATATAATCCAGTTTTCTCATCTATTTTATCATATGATGGTAAAGAAACATGCCCTGGCATAATTGATTTTATACCAGATTCTATAATCTCTTGATAAACTTTTCTATATGTTTTATCCCATTCTGCTTTTGATAACGGATTTACGGAAGTTGTGAGATGTTGATCAAACAAACAATTGCCATCGCCTGGAAAATGTTTTGCAGTTGCAATCATCCCATTTTCTTGAATTCCTTTCGCGTATGATGTTGTATATTTAATAACATCTTGATATTCTTCACCAGCACTTCTTATAGAAGTTATTGGCGAAAAATGATTTCCTAAAATATCAACACATGGACCAAAAGTCCAATTATATCCAGCTTCTAGTGCTTCTATTGCAGCAATTTGTCCAGCTTTATAAGCAAAAGTTTCATCATTAGTTTCCTTAATTGCCCTCATTGATGAAAATCTAGTTGCTCCTACTATTGCAGTACCAGGTCCTGCTTCCATATCAGATGCAATTAATACTGGATGCGTAATGTTTTCTTTTATGTGCTTCATTATTTTTCGAGCTTTATCTAGTGTAGTGGGATGGATGAATAAACAATAAGTATCAGCAATCTCATTAATGTTATTTTCTGTGTAGTTAGGGCACACTACAATTTTCAGTAATTCTTCATTAGAAAGTTGTCTTATCTTTTTCCTCAAAAGCATATTTTCTGTAATCACATATTTCATATTAGCACCTCTTATTAATGGTTATTCTTGATATTCAATTACTTAAATCACATGTCTCCATTATTTTATTTTTTAGCATTTTCGCTATTGAATCAATATACACTAAACGGAATAGTAAATCTTTTCTACTTTTTTTAAATTAGCAAAAAAAGCATCAACAACATCAGGATCAAAGTCTTCGCCTTTTCCATCTTTAATTATTTTATAACATACAACAAGAGGCATAGCGTCTCGATAGCATCTCTTCATTGATACAGCATCAAATACATCAGCAACCGCCATTATTCGAGCGCATAGGGGAATATCAGTACCTTGAAGATGATTAGGATAACCTTTACCATTCCATTTTTCGTGATGACCATAAGCTACCTGCGAAGCCATATTCTCATAATCATCATCATCAAGATGTCCAAAAGTTTCAATAATTATCTTATCTCCAATTTCTGGATGCTTTTTCATGGTTTCAAATTCTTCATTTGTCAATTTACCAGGTTTTTGTAAAATATTATCGGGGATTCCAATTTTGCCAATATCATGCATAGGAGCAGCTTTTTTTAAATTTAGAATGTAATCTTTAGTAATTATCGATTTATATTGGGGATTTTTTCTTAATTCTTCAGCAATCAAGACCGCATACGCAGATGATCTTCTAATATGATCACCAGTACTACCATCTTTATTTTCGACTAAAGTCGCAAATCCCATTACCATTTCACTATGATAATATTCTAAAAACTTTATCAATGGGTTCTCCATACACAAATAAATGCTTATTATCACAATGCCAACCGCTATTGATGAGACTAATGTCTCATTAAATACAACTTGAATAGCTAAAATCAACCAAACTGTAATTAAGGCTACAATATAAGCTGTTCTTTTATTTTTTTGGATATAAAATCTTTTAATCCAAAAGGTAACTAAAGTGAATAAGCCGTAAAAACCAATTGCAATATAAGAAATTACTGCAGGCACACCGATAGAATAATTAGTATATACACCTATTTGATAATCAATTTTGTTAATAAAAACCGAAGTTAAAACTGCTGATATAACAATTGGCATATAAACAAATAATTTACTCCACAATTTTTTTGGTAAAGCATCGGTAGAAGAGAGCCAGTACAATAAGTGAAGAAAAATGAATCCTTGATAAGCAAGCAAATATGCTAGATGCACTATCATATTAACAGTTGTTGATATTTGTTCCAAATGATTAACCGTATACGCAGTTAATCCATCCAGCAAAAGCGCTAATTCTCCAAAAATAAATAACCAATCAAAAAAGCGATTACAATGTTTCTCTTTTGACTTCTTGCTTAAACGATTACCATCCTTTATATACAAATAGCCTATAAAGAATAAAATAAATAATAATGCTATCTGCACTTTGCAATACTTGAATATATCTATCATAATCTTACCTCTAATCCTTTATAATTCACATGAAATTGCCTACTTATTAAAACAACGCTTTTTTCTAATATGCGTAATATACCAATGAATTAATTTTTCACACCCACATTATATCAAATTTCTGCTCTTTTGTCTAATTATTTTCATTCCTTATCTAAAAATCACCAATGCTTTTTTGAAGCACTCTACGAAAAACTTATTTCTTATAAAAGACTGATACAACCTCAACAATCGGTTTACGAATTGTATATATCCTCTTTTCTTCATTATGTTTGTGTTAAGAAAATAACCATTATTTGTGTAGGCTGACATCCAAACATCAAAAATGACTATATTTTATGGATTTTTGAAGCAGTTTTCCCTTATCTTCGCTCTAGACAAACTACGCATTCAACATTCCTTAA
>CAYJAQ010000016.1:0-28152 GCA_964368275.1 uncultured Staphylococcaceae bacterium | reverse complement strand
GTATAATTCTATATAAAACCCTCTTGCAAAAAGCATATTTTTTAGCTATTACTTACTTTTTAATTCTCTTTGCTAAACTCAAAAAACCACTCAAGAAAGTATTTAAATTTTTGTTTATACCAGCTCAAACAATTGAATTCATTAAGAAACCATTTCGAATTATTTGTGGTACAATCAAGCAATTTTTGAATGCATTAAAGAAAGATTCGTTCAAAGAATAATAAAATTATCAAAATGTTTTACAAAATGCAAAAATTGTAGTAAAATATCTAGGCAGTCATAAAGAGTGGCAAGTCTCCATTTACATGGAGGGGTAGCGAAGTGGCTAAACGCGGTGGACTGTAAATCCACTCTCTCCGAGTTCGATGGTTCGAATCCGTCCCCCTCCACCATTTTATAGGGCTATAGCCAAGCGGTAAGGCAACGGACTTTGACTCCGTCATTCCGGTGGTTCGAATCCACCTAGCCCTACCATCTAACTACTGTGATTTCGTTTGAAAATCACTTTTTTATTTTGAATTAGACGTTTAGCATTTTATTGGGATAAACATCTCTTAAGGATGCTTTTTATATATAACACGCAAGTCATATTTTTTTAATGCAATGAGGTGACTTTTTCAGTTAAATAATGTTATAATATATATGAGGTGTAAATATGCAAACAATTGTTGAATACTTACAAGAATTAGAAAATCAATTGAAATACTTGCCAAAAAAAGAAATACGCAGTGTTGTAAAAAGTTATCAAACCAAGATTAATAATGCACTTGATTATGGCGAAAAAGAAGAAAAGATATTAAGAGATTTACCAACTCCCGAAGAAGTTGCTAAAAATATCTATGATGCACAAGGCATTAATTATAAAGACCAACGTAGTAAGCAATTAAAGCAAAAAGCTTTTATAGATGCTATTAGCAGTTTGATTCTAGCAACAGCTACACTGCTGATATTTGTAGGAATCTTTGCATATATTGGTTATATGATATATAGTTTAGCAATTACAATACCAACATTCTTTAGTTATAAAGCATTAGAAGCTATTATAATGGTGTTTTTCTTAGTAGCATATATATTAGTAACAATTGTTGCTTCTTTATATATTATTGATTTAATGCTATTGCTAGTTGATTTTTTATTAGAACGCTTTTTTCGAATTATGCCCAAAGCATATGAGAAATTTCTAAAGTTTAAAGAGTTTTCCTTTAATGGCTTATGTGATAAATTGACTAAGAAGAGTAAGTCATTAAGTAAAATTTTCGGTATTACCTTTATTATCTTTATTGCACTTGGTATTATGAGCGTTGTGACTAAAACATATTTATATCGAGCATTAATGGATATACCTGGAACTAATCACATTGAAGAAGTTTTGCTTAATGATGATGTAAGTGAAATAAAAATAGAAAACTACGAGATGAAAGTGCGTGTTTTAGCAGGAGAAGAATTAAAAATTAAATATCAATCGGAATTTAATCGTGCTTTTACATGTGAAATAATTAATGGTGTAGCAGTAGTTACTACTAATAATAGCCGGAGTATTGACTTTTTCAATTTATTAAAAGAACCTGTCCATCTGCTAACAATTACTGTTCCCAATGATACAATTGATAAATTAACTATTGATATTGCCAAAGGAACTTTAGCAATGGAAGATGTTGAAGTTGAAAAAATGGATCTAGAAATAAATAGTGGTAAAGTTGCTTTACAAGATCTAAATACTGAAGATTTCACTTTAGTCACAAATAAAGCAGATGTCTATCTTTCTAATAGTGTAATAGAAAAAGCAACATTTAGTTTTGAAGAAGGCCTATTTACAACTACTAACGATAAAATTAATGACTTAACTATTAATAATCGTCGCAGTAATATTGGTATAAAAGAACTAAACACGAATAACTTTACTTTTAATAACGATTTAGGCACGGTTGTAGTAGAGAAGATGAACAGTGACAACTTTAACTATTTGACAAATAGTTCAATCAATAATATCAATAACTTTACCTACAAGACAGCAAAAATAGAAACGCGTCTTGCTTCCGAGATTACTTTGAATAAGCTTGAAGGTGAAGAACTAACTGGAATAATACCCAATGGTTTTATTAAAATTGCTAATTCATTAACAGATGCTGACATAGATGCCTTAGGTGGCAATGTTTATTTGACTAATGTAACAGGTGATATTGATATCCTATCTACAGGCACTAAAATGGAAGTATATGACTGTATAACTTCAAGCATGATTATTGACATTACTAATTGTCAAGCACATTTTGAGAACTTAAAGATTGACGACTTTACCTTAAAAACTAATGATGTTATCGCAATAATGATTGATATAGTCGGTGACAACTTTACATTTGATTTAAATAGAGGCAGCGTAGAACTTTACAATAACGAAAATGTTGGTAAAATAACAAGACTAGAAATAAAAAGA
Source organism: uncultured Staphylococcaceae bacterium (assembly GCA_964368275.1). GTDB lineage: Bacteria > Bacillota_I > Bacilli_A > ML615J-28 > CAG-313 > CAYJAQ01. The sequence continues at coordinate 25,718 of CAYJAQ010000016.1, read as the reverse complement.
GAAAGAGTTACACCAGCAATTGACGATGGCGTCATTGTTGATGAACTAGTATGGGTAGAATAATGAAGAAAATATTAGGTTTAGTAACGGCAATAGTTGGTCTAATTTTATTCTTAAGTTTATATATAGTAATGGTATTACTAAAAGAGGAAAGTTGGATTGGTTATGTTATTTTGGGCGTAGGCTATATAAGTATATTAATGTTCTTTGGAGGTGTCTACACTTATGTCAAAAATCGCTAATGTTAAAAGAGTTGATAAAGAGTTGTTTTTAGCAATTGAAGCTGAACAAAAACGCCAAGAGACACATTTAGAATTAATTGCTTCGGAAAATTATGTTTCCCGTGCGGTCCTAGAAGCAGTTGGATCAATACTTACGAATAAGTATGCTGAAGGATATCCTGGCAAGCGTTATTATGGCGGATGTGAATATGTTGATGAGGTAGAAAACCTTGCAATAGAAAGATTAAAAAAGTTATATGGTGCTAAATTTGCTAATGTTCAGCCTCACTCCGGCTCTAGTGCTAATATGGCAGCGTATCGGAGCGTATTAAAACCCGGTGATGTTGTTTTAGGGATGAGCTTAGACCATGGAGGACATTTGACCCATGGTCATAAACTTAGTTTTTCTGGACAAGATTATCAATTTTATTCCTACTTTGTTAATGAAGAAGGCTATATTGATTATGATGGTGTGCGTGAATTAGCCCAAAAATATCATCCTCAAATGATAGTAGCGGGCGCAAGTGCATACTCAAGAGAAATTGATTTTAAGAAGTTCCGTGAAATAGCTGATGAGGTAGGAGCTTATTTAATGGTTGACATGGCACATATTGCCGGGCTTGTTGCGACTAATCTACATATGAGTCCAATACCATATGCCGACATTGTTACTTCGACCACACATAAAACCCTGAGAGGTCCACGCGGTGGCATCATAATGACAAATAATCCTGACATTGCTAAAAAAATTAATCAAACAGTTTTCCCAGGTATTCAAGGTGGACCACTTATGCATATTATTGCTGGGAAAGCCGTTGCTTTTAAAGAAGCATTAATGCCAGAGTTTAAAGAATATCAACAACAAGTAATAAAGAATGCCGAAGTATTAGCTGATGAACTAAAAAAACGTGGCTATCCAATTATTAGTGGTGGAACCGATAATCACTTGCTGCTTGTTGATGTAAAAACTCCAACCGGTTTGACTGGTAAAGTTTGTGAACAAATCTTAGATAGTGTTAATATTACGTGCAATAAAAACACCATTCCTAATGATACTGAAAAGCCAATGCAAGCAAGTGGGATTCGTCTAGGAACTCCTGCTCTAACAACTCGCGGTTTTAAATCACAAGAGATGATTCTAGTAGCTAAATATATTGATGAGGCTCTTCGCAATTATCAAAACGAAGCACGCTTAAACGAAATTAAAAAAGCTGTTATTGCTTTATCAGGACAATTTCCAACCGAATTCTAAAAAACACCTGACCATTGGTCAGGTGTTTTACTAATCGCAGAATAACATAAAGCGTAATAATTCGTGAACACTATTAGTTTTAAAAATAGTTTTATCATCAGAAAGTCGTTGAGCACTAGGATATTGAGTTGCTCGATAGGCATCACGATGATTTCGGTAATGAATTTCCATGTCAAGGATGCGTGGAACATTAACAAATAATGTTTCTTTGCCACAATTCTTTAGTGTTTTAATGGCATTTTCTGTTCCTTGTTTGATTTCTTCATATACTGCTTCAGGGTGCTTTGATATAATGGCTCCATGTAAACCTTCTTTAGTAGCAACCGTAATGGTTCTATCATTTTCTTCTTTAACAAGTTCCATAAGTCTTTGATCGCCACTTACCATAATAACTGGTACTTTAAGCGTTTGAGCATAGTATGTATTAAGTAAATATTCGCTAACAACTTTATTATTTATTTTGATATGATTATGACGAGTGTTCATTGTGTGGGAAAGGGGATTACCTTCACTACGGCTAGGACTATGATAACCAATCATAATAGCAGCGTCGTAACTGTTATCTAACCCGTCCATCATGTCACAAATGCCACCACTCCATTCACGAATAATCTTCACTTCTTTAGGTAATTGATCAAATAAAATATTTCTAGCTGAATCATGTGCATCTCTTACAGTGATATCTGTAATACCAAGTTCAATCAACTTTTCACAACAAGCTTTTACCTCGTTTGTCATTTCCTGACGGAAGAAACTATAGTCATAGCCCTTCTCATCCGTTTCACTCCAATTACATATGCCAGCTACACCTTCAATATCAGCACTAATATATATTTTCATAAGACCTCCTATTTTAAATTAACATAATTTTCAGCAGTTACAATTGATAATAAAATTAAGTTGAGAGCAATAAAACAAATAAAACATCGCATAAATAAACTCTTAAAATATAACCCAGGGGTAATTAGGAAAAAAGGTAAGATAAATAGAATTAAACCAACTCCACCAAAAACAATTGCCCGAGTTCCGAGTTTCTTTAAATAATTATTTTTACGCTCGTCTGTTGATAGATCAATTTTTAAACGCTTATAGATAAAATGATAAGACATAATCCAAGTAGCTACAAATAATACCACAAGTGGTACAAAAAATAAAAAGTAAACAGGCCCGAGTGCGGTATTTGCTTTTGTCCACCATAAAATAAGTACTAACAATAGATTAAAGAGAAATGTGCTCCCTACAATAATCAGTTTTTTATTTTCGTCTAGTTTAATATGCCATTTCATTTTCCACTCCTAAATATTAGCAATTAATCCATCAATTGTTAATTCTCTAAATGTTCTGGTTGCTCTTCTTACATAGGTGATAGTATCAAATAAAGTAAAAAGAATAACTGGTTCATAGCCATTTTGTTCAAACTCACTTGCTTCAACGGCTCTAGTAATTGTAGCATCACTGCCAATAACAAAAAAAGAAACTTGATTAATCATTTCAGGAATAACAGGATCAATAATTTCTGGATTAACCGAAGAGCCTGGTTGAACAGCCGGTATTTTGATGAGGCCACCTTGACGAATGGTGGTATTGGCTAAAGCTCTAATATCATTAGCTATTTTAGCAAGGTCAATCGCTAAAATTTTAATACAAGTACTTAAGAATAAGAAAGTATCAAGATGTCTTGTAGCATCAACAGTGCTTTTTGGGCTCTTAAAATCTTCGCCAGTGTACTTTGAAATATATAAAACAACTTTTCTAATATACTTAGTATTATTAGAATCATTAGCATGTTCAAGGGTTGCCCCAATGTTAATCTCTAATAAACTTGTCATAGCCTGTTCAATACGATCCATATCACGGGTGAGTAGTCTAATAAATGAAGTAAACTCTTGACCAAGATCAGTAGAAATATAGTTTTGCCCAGGGCGTTTTATACCAGAAAACTCATTAGCTTTAATGCTCAGAGAATTTTGTAACTTCTTTAATTCAACAAGGAGTTTTTTAGTGTGACGAATTGCTGCTATTTTGCCAGCAGTTGGGATAACATCATATGTTGATTGTCCATAATTAACATGTTTAAGGGGATCAACATATTCTGCACCACCTCTAGTGCCACCCATCATTTCATTAGCACGATTGCCAATAACTTCATTAGCATTCATATTCATGGCGCTACCAGCACCACCTTGAATTAAATCAGTGACAAACTGACCGTGTAAGCGTCCATTTAATATTTCGTCACAACTTAGCATAATTGCTTTGGCTTGTTCATCTGTTAAAACACCAATATCATTATTAGCTTTTGCTGCGGCCTTCTTGACAATAGCAAGCCCTTTAATCATTTGACGACTAATACCACGTTTAGTTATCTGGAAATTTTCTTTTCCACGAAGTGTTCCAATGCCATAATATGATTCAGCGGATAATTCTTTCTCGCCTAAAATATCTTTTTCAATTCGATTACGCATGGTAGCACCTTCCTTCCATTGCTTCTTGTAATAATGATACCATAAAAACTTCGGAAATGGTTGAAAAATACAAAAATAGTTATATATCCTATCTATTTCTCATAAAATTAATTGGTGATATAATGATAATAAAAATGACAAAGACTTGTGGAGTTCATGGCCATGTTGTCGTAAGTGGTTCTAAAAACAGTTCGCTCGCTGCTATTTCAGCGGCTCTTTTAACTAAGGAAAAAGTTGTATTAACTAATATACCTAATTTAAAAGATATTGAGAAGATGCTTAATATAATTACAACAATTGGTGTTAAGGCAACTAGAAAAGAAAATACCATAACTCTTTCAGCAAAAAAATTAAAAAAGAAAATAAGTACAGATTTAGTAAAAGACATTAGAGGTTCGTATTATTTAATGGGAGTGCTACTTGCTCGCTATGGCAAAGTAGTTACCAAGTTTCCCGGTGGTTGTCATTTAGGAGGTAGACCGATTGATTATCATTTGGATGCCTTTAATAAACTAGGTTTTTCACATAGCATCGAAGATGGAATAATTACAATAAAAGAAGTAAAACGTAAACCGGCAATTATTGAACTACCAAAGCCGTCAGTTGGTGCTACTATTAACATTACATTACTTGCTACAGCCATTAAAGGGCAAACAGTAATTGAGAATGCATCAATAGAGCCTGAAGTACAAGATGTAATAAGTATGTTAAAAGCAATGGGAGCGCACATATTAGTAGATGAAAATCGAATTATTATTGAGGGCAAACATAAATTGCGAAAAGTACAACACAAGATTATGAATGACCGCTTAGAAGCAAGTAGTTATTTATTTTTAGCAGGAGCTCTTCCCAATAGTCGCTTAGTAATCCATAATGTTAATGCTGAAGATATGCAAACGGTAATTATCGTAGCACGTTCAATGGGTATTAATGTAGAAACTGGTCATAACTGCTTAGTCGTTGAAGGAGCTAATAAGATTAATAAAACTAATCTTATAGTAGGAGCTTATCCTTTTTTTCCAACTGACTTACAACAAATATTAACAGTTGTTTTAACAAGATCAGAAAAAGAATCATCTATCCAAGATACAATCTTCCCTAACCGAATTAGCCATGTTGTCGAGCTAAATAAAATGGGTGCTAATATAACAGTATACAACGGTAGTATCTATATAAGAAAATCAGAACTAAAAGGTAAAAAAGTGAAAGCTCATGATTTGCGCTGTGCAATGGCCTTGATTATTGCGGGGGCACTCGCTGATGGGGTTACATATATAGAAAATGGTGAAATGCTTTTAAGGGGTTATGATAATCCAATTGAGAAGTTAAAAGCGATAGGCTTAATAGTTGATACGATTGGTAATTAAAATCTAATTTGTTTGCTTGTCATTATTTTAATCTTTTGATATAATAAGATAAGAGGTGAGAATATGGCAATAGATTTTTCGACGTTAGCAACAATAATTGATGTTGCTTTTATTGTATTTATTTTTCTAACTATTTTATTTGGCTTTTTGAAAGGATTGCGTAAATCACTTAGAAGTTTTATTGCAGTTGTAATTGGCGTGGTTATTGTCATATTACTACTAAATCCAATGACCAATATTGCCTTAAACGAAAATATTAGATTCTTGGTGTCTGAGGATATTACTTTACGGGAATATATCATAAAAACTCTATCAGAGGCGATATCTGCTGATCCAACAACTTTTGCTAATTCGGCTACATATGATTTAGCAAATGGTTTAGCATATGGTATTGTTCGTCTTGCAATATACGCAATAGGTATGTTACTAGCAGAGATTGTTTTAATTCCTATTATAAAACTGATAATTCGTCTAATCTTTGGCAAAGTTCGCGAAGATAATACTTTGAAACAATTAATAGGCAAATCTGAAAAACCTAAAAAAGATTTAGATTACGAAACTGAAGAAGAAAATGAACTAAAACAAGAGAACCCACACAAAAAACGCAATGTAGCATTAAAAGGAGCGGCTGGTGCTGCACTTGCTTTGGTAGAAATGATTGCACTATTTGTGTTAACACTAATGCCATTCTTTGGAGTAGAGACTTTAATGATGACCTACAAAACTGAGATTATTGCATTAACAAGCACAGAAGAAAAAAATCCTGCACCTATTTCAACAACCAATGCCAACAGCGATATTGTTGATATATATGATCAACTTGCTGAATTTGAAAATACTGGTTTAAAAGGCTTTATCAATGTAATTAGTAAGATTAGTGGTAAAAGCGTTGATGTTGAACTTTTTGGTAAAATTGCCAAAGTGCCAACTAAAAATGGCGACTTAAATATTCCGGTAGAACTTGAAAAAATGCAACCACTTGTTAGCACAATAATAGAGTATCAAACTCCTGATGGCATTGATATAATGAAGATGCTAAAAGAAAAGAAAGATGTTTTTGTAGATTTTATTAGTGAAAACAAAATGTTTGAAAGTGTCCTTCCAATAGCAGTAGAGATATATGGTTGGCAACAAACAAACACGGAAGATAGCCCATTTGATTTTAGTAAATTAGAAGACATTGATTGGATAACCACAAAACAAGATTTAGCTGAATTAATGGAATTACTTATAGATTTCATTATTGAAACTGATTTAGATATTAATGATCCAGTTTCTGCAATAAATAATCCAAAGTTTGTTGAAGCAGTGGGAAAATTAGGAACTGACTTAAGCACTTCTAAATTCGCTGATATTTTTGCTGAAACGGTTACTTCACTAATTCAAAAAGCATTAGATTCCGCCCTAAGTGAAGACCAAAAAGGATTAAAGAGTTTAGTTGAAATTGTTGATTTGACAAAGATTGCTAAAGAAAACTGGGGTAAAGACTTTGAGACTTTAGCAAGAATTGTTAGCGATTTATATCAAGCAGGTGCATTCTCAGAAGAAGGCATTGACTTTAGTAATGGTGAAGTTTTTGCATCACTTGTTTCCGAAGTGTTTAATCTTACTAATATGAAAGGTCAAGAAGCAACAGTTATTGAAACTTTACTTAATGAACTTGGCTTAAAAGAAGCACTTGCTAAAATAGATGTTAATCTTGATTTAGCTAATGTTGATTGGGAAACTGAACCAGCAGCTATTGGCAAAATAATTTCAGCATTTTTTGATTTAAGTATTGATATTGAAAATTTCTCGTTAGATGAACTGCGAATTATGATTGAACATGGTGGTAAGCAAAAGGAAGTAGAAGCTTTCTTGGGTGCTTTATGTGAAAGCAAGCTTGCAGTTGATTCACTACCTTCTATTATTAATCAATTTATTGAAGAGGCTGAATTAACGTCATGGCGTAGTACATGGTTTAATGAAGTATTAAATGGTACTAGAGAGATATCAAGTGCTGATTTATTAGAAGAAGTATCACTTATTTTTGATATTATATCAGAAGTGTCCAGTGTAGACATTGCTAGCATTGATTTTATTAATTTGTCAAATGAAGATTTAACAAAACTATTAAATGCGTTGAAGAAAATAGATCAAAGTAAGATGTTTACTTTAGAACCGCTTGTTGGATATCTAAATGATGCCCTTGTTAGTATTGGATTAAATGATGTTACAATAGCTAAAGCCAATGTGCCTACTGATGGTAATTGGGCAAGTGAATTAGATGCATTAGCAGAAATACTTCCTCAAATTGCTCAGCTTAATACGTCAGAAATTGACTTTAATGAAGCGGCTGATTTACTAGAACTACTTGATAAATCACGAATGCTAAAATCACTTAGACCAGATTTCATCACTTATATGATAAAACAATTAGGTTTAACAGTAAATCTAGATGGCTTAGATCTTACAAAAATTACTAATTGGCGTGAAGAAATGAAAGTAATTGATAATATCGTTACTAATTATGCTTCTATTGTTAATGGTGAAACTGACTTTATGGAACTCAATTCCACAAGCATTGTACACATAATGAAGATTGCTGGTGGAACAGTAACAGAACCTGGCAGTTTCATTGTTAGTTATATTATTGGTGATATAATTGAAACTAGTTTGTTAGAATTATTCCCTAAAAATACTATTAATGTTCAAGTAATATTAGATAAATATGATTTTAAACAACCAAGTTCATTAAGCAAATATGCTTTAAATATTGGTAATATAATTGATTTTGGTAATGCAACAAATCAGATAATTGCTGCTTTTGAGGCCAATACAATTACTACAAATAATGCATTAGTATTCTGCCAAGCATTTGCAAACCTTGAAGTAGAACGTACGAATAATAACCTAACATTTACCGATGAGTTCATGATTATTATGCTCAATGAATACCTTGACATAAAAAATGAAGTAGGAATAAATCAATTAGTTAATGTATCATATTCGGATGAATCTACGTATTTATACAATGCAATGACAGCCTTTACAGAAAATAAATCATATGTTGATAAGATTTCTGCAGTTAATAGTGTTAATGATAATACGATTGTCGCAAAGGCAATACTCAATAAAATCATCACTAAATATGGTAGTTATTTTGTAATAATGCCATAGATGAAAAATGAAAAAAGAGGACTATTTGTAGTAGTTCCTCTTTTATTTTATTTATCGAAAATTTCCTATTCATTTTGTTGTACCCACCTTTTTAGAACTTTCATATGCTAAATTAGAAAATACACTAAAAGTCCATAGCAGCAAAATATGATTTATCTACTTGCAAAAAATGGTCATTTTTGGTACAATAAGATTGATATCATAAGAAACGAGGTGTTATGATGCCAAACGCAAATGTTATAATGCTATTACTCGGGTTTGCTATGCTCGGCGTATTAGTATTAACGGTACTTTGGGGCTTTTTTGGAGGACTCAAAAGAGAACTAAAGCACTTTGCATTCTTCTTAGCCGTACTCGCAATAGTATGGCTATGCTTTGGTAATGCAGAAAAGCTACTTGATTGGAACGTTTGGGGGTTACTTGCTAATCCGCTTAGAAATGTTTTAAATATTCCTAAGAACAACGAAACTTTCCGTGAGATGGCACTTTATTTTGCTCAGGTTAATCTACCTAGCATAAGTGAAAACCTTGTAGAAGGAACTAAAACGTATGCGCTATATATGTCAGCAGTTGGTGCAATTGCTAAAGCGTTATGTTTAATGATTTCTACATTAGTAGTTTTCCTTTTAGGTATGCTATGCCGAGTGATTACTCATGTTGTATGGTTAATCTATCGCAATGTGAATAAAGAAAAGATAGCTCAAAAAGAAGCTGAAAGAGCTCAAAAACCAGCTCCTTTAGAAAGTGATGGGCTAATCATTACTGAAGCAGATGATGAATCTGGTCAAACAGTTGTATCCATTTCTAAAACACCACGACAACCTTATCGTGGCAAACGACGCTTGTGGGGCGCGGGTCTTGGATTATTGAAAGGTTTAATGATTGTAGTACTACTTTGTGTACCACTATCAGGGATATTTTCAATATTAGAAACAGTAGAACCAGAAACATTAAACACTGTTGAAAAAATTATTAGTAAGCAAAATGGTGCAACTATAGTTGCTTCTACTACTGATACATTAGCATGGCTAAATGAATTAGTTGACGCTTACAATAATAGTGCTGTTAATAAAGCAGTTAAATCTTCATCATACTTTTTAGGTGATTCAATTGATTTATCTATTTTTGACAGTATGTTTACAATTGAGACAGGAACCCAAAAATTAGTAATTAGGGAAGAAGTTGTAACTTTAATAGAAGCACTTAACTTGGTTGCTCCTACGTACGATCCTACTTGTCCTATTCCACTTGATATATGGGAATTAGATAGCGGTGAGCTTGATGATTTATTTGATTTATTAGCAAAATCAAAATTATTTGTGGAATTATTACCAGTTGCAGTTGAATATGTAGGCGTAATGCCAGAAGTAAAAGAACTATTAAAGGCAGCTGATGCCGAAGATGCTTTCATAAAACTTGCAGATGAAGTTGATTGGGCTGAAGAGTTCCCTAAAGTTTTAACAATTCTTAGATCAGCAATTGATGTAGCTGATTTAAATGACCCAGATTTAACACTAATGAATTTAGACAGCGATGCATTACGTAGTTTCATTGAAGTAGTATCAGCTACAAAATTCTTTGATGTATTTATGCCAGCTGTTATCAACTATGCATTATCAATGCCAGCAGTTAAAGATTTTGTTGGTAGTGATGTAACAGTTGATGTTAGTGCATTAGATTGGCGGGTTGAATTATTAAGCTTAATCGATACTTATGATGAGTTTAAACAAATCGAAAATTTAGATTTTAAGAATTTAAATCTAGAAACATTAGAAGTGTTAATCAATGATGAAGAGGACTTCGCTCATCTAAAAGCAGCTATTATCAATGTTGCTAAGAGTAACCTTTATGGTGAAGTTATTGTACCAGTTTTAAACACTGCCCTTGATTATCAATTAATCAAGAATAACTTAAATGAGTTTGCTGGAATACTTAATCTTTTAGGTATGGAAGGCGAAGATTGGGCACACGACTTACCAATTTTATTAGAAATGTCAGGATTAATCTCAGAAATGGGTATTATTCAAAAAGATATCAAATTAAATAATTATGATGCAATGAATCAATTAATTGATCATTTATGCGAAGTAATTATTCTATCAGATAAAGTTAAGAAAACAGATACTTCTGTTGATGTTAAGACATTATTGGTAGAAGCTGCTATTAGACAATTTGGTTTCTTAGACATGGATGACCAAAAGTTAACTGAACTTGTTAAACGTGATACAATTGATTGGAATATTGAAAAAGCCAACTTACACAAGTTAATTGCTGTATTTGAACAATTTTCTAATCTAGTTTCTGAAGAACAAGGATTCGCGATTGTTTCAACTGCTGATTTCAAGGCAATTGATTTTAAAGCTTTACTTGATGTTGAAGGTTTCTGGGATGTAGCTTTGGATTTATTAAATGCAATCGTTGATTCAGATTTAGTTACTTCCGTATTACCTACTGTCATCGATAAATTTGTTGCACCAACAATTGCAAGTTGGAATGAAGATATTGGTAACTTAGATGTATTACAAGACTTAGATTCTGATGTTGCTGTATCAGAACTTTATAACATTGTGTACTTGGCAATGGATGCTCAAAAGATTGGTTTCTTTGCATCAGGCGCAAGTATCAGCAGTTATAATTTTGGTGCATCAGCATATGTACCTGAAGATGGATTCTTAGGCGCTGAATATTTAGGATATACTCCACTCCCTGGTGATTTAGCAGTAGCTGATATCATTGAAAGAGTATTTGCTTCCAAGGTATTTAAAGGCCGTGAAGACAAAGTAATTAGAATATTATTAGCTGCATTCTTAAAAGTAAAAGTTGATGGTGCAGTATTAGCCGAAATCGATTATTCCGCAGTAGCTGGTACTAGCGAAAAAGATATTATCATTTCTGGCATCAATATTTTAAAACCAATTTTAACTGATCCTGAATTCGCCCTCTTCAAAGGTGAAACAGAAGATGGTAAACCTAAATTTAATTTAGAATATTTCTTAGATAAAGAAGTCGCAAAGACTACTTTAAATGGTGTTGACAAGTTACTTGAGTCAGATCTTGTAAAAGCTGTTTTACCAGAAGCTTACAATCAATTAATAATTGATAAAGGCACAATACCAGCTGAATGGGCAAATATCTTAAAAGTGCAATCAATTGTACTTGGTAAAACTGAAGGTATTACTGCTGATGAGTTCATTGAAGATATTAACTCATTAATCGATGCTGGTCAAGTATTAGTAGGATTTGGCGCTCTTGATTTCTTAGATAAAGAACGTGCCAATGAAATTCTACTTAAGAATGTTTCTGACACAATCATTAAAGTGTTAGATATCGTATTAGACTTAAATATCATTGATAATAAAGTAAACGATATAATGACACTTCTAATGAAGAAAGCTAAACTTGAAATGCTTCCTGAACAATTTGAAGCAATTAACTGGGAAACAGAACTTGTTAGCTTAAAGACAGTATTTACTAATGCTGAAATTGCACTTAGAGGATTCAAAGTATTCACATATGGTGAAATGCTTCAATTCGTTAATACTGTAAAAACTGATTTTAAGTCTTTCTTCAAATCACTCACTCAACCTGATGCTCTTCGTTTGGTAACACTCGTTGAAAGTTTACTTGATACACAAATTGGCATGATAGCTCTTCCAGAAGTATACAACCAACTATTGGCTAGCAAACTTCCAGCAGAACTTGTGTCTATATTTGATGTACAATCAATAGGAAAAGAAGATAAGACAGGTGTGACAGCGTTAGAATTTAACGAAGATGTTAAAAAATTAATGGAACTTGCTAAGATCTTTATTAACGCAAAAGGATTAGATTTCCTAGATGCTGAAAAATCATTAGCAGTTGAATTAAAGACTTTACCTGAGGCTATCGCAAAAATTCTTCCTGAGCTTCCTAGTCTTCACATGTTAGAAGATAAGATGTCAGACTTAATGGTATTTGCTCTTGGAAAAGCAAAATTAGCGTTTACTGCTGATCAATTTGAAAATGTTGTTTGGGCTGATGAATTATTGTCAATTGGTAAAATAGTAGGTTACGCTCAAGATATTTTTGAATATAGTGGTATTAACACTTGGGGTGACTTAAAGAAGATTATTTCTACTAAACCATTCGATTATGCACCATTCTTGTACAATGGTAACTTATTAATCATGAACAATCTGTTAAGAGAAGTTTCTTCAGCCAATGCTGTTCCAACAATCTTATATCAATTTTTAGAAGTTAATTTATTTGACAAAACTACTACGATTAATAAATTCATTAGTTTTGACTTATACAACTATACAATGTTTAGATCAGATATTACGGTTCTTGCTGACTTGTGTTATCAAACTGGAACTACTAATTCATTGCTTGCGGTATTATCACTTGCAATGCCAAAGACTTTCACAGTTTCATACCCTATCAATATGGCAACTCCTTCAATGGCATATATCTTAGAAGATATCTTGTCATTATATCTAATCAACAATAACAAACATTTATTATTGGAAACACTCGGTACATTACTTAAAATTGATTTGTCTAGTGTTCAATCTTATGAAATAATGCTTAGAAGTTTCATCAAGGAAGAACCACTTTATGGTTATGATGCAACTTACCAACTTGACGAAGATGATTACGTATTAAAAGGTGATGCCGCTCGATTAAAACAAATCTATATGGGCTTATTACCATTTATGAGTGATCCTAACTTCCCAATAAAAACAACTGGTGATCTTAAAAACATAACCAGAGTATTTACAAAAGATGTAATAAATGCTTACAAAGAATCATTCCAATTCCAAAATTATGTTTTGGATATTGCTAATGCAGTTGAAGGAATGGGATACTTAACAATCCTAAGAGCATTAGCTCCTTCAATCTTCGCTCATTTTAATGCACCAGAAAAGAAAGCAACAACTGGTTTATTCATAATGGACGATTTGTATACAAAACAAAATTTCAGTGATGACTTAGTGTCAATTGCTGGCATATTACGTAATGCTGTTGAATATGGCTGGATAGACATTATATTTAACAGTGGTGATTTCCCATGGGATCAACCTGAAAAATCACTTCTAATGGCTGATATCATCAAAGATGTATTTGCATTAGGTTATGTTAATCGCCATGACTTCCCACTCTTAAAACTTGGCTTAGCCAAAGCACTTAAGGGTAAATATGATTACGAATTAGATACAAATTATGACATCGACTTAGCTGCTGATGGTGTATTAATAAGTGAAATCTATAATGAATTTGGTAACTTCTGTGGCAAATTAGAATTAGATAATCTTGCTGACATCATATCAGTTAAGAATAAAGGTGTTAAAAACATTATGTCTGTAATGATGACTGATACCTCAATAATAGGTATTGCTCAAGTTTTACAGAAACTTGCTAAAACAACATTATTAAAGGCTTCAATCGATCCGTTATTCAAGATTCTTGACTATAACTTTATTGATGAAGTTAATCCATTACTAGATCTTACTGTTACAACACCTGAAGATATTGTTAATGATTTAAATACTTTAGGAATTGCAATTGAAAGATTAGTAGATACTGGTTTATTCGGTATCATTAGAAATGAAAATGTAACTCTTGATAAGATTGACCTAGTACCAGTAATATTTGAAGATATCTTCGAAATGAAATACTTCAACGAACATATGTCTGATATTATTAGATTAGTATTCCACTTGAATGCAATTGATAAAACTGGTGTTGACTTTGATAATATTAATTGGAGTGAAGATTATCCACATATTGTTCTTGCATTAGAAGATTTAGTAACATTAGTCGAAAATGCTAATGTTGAAAATGTAAAAGAACTATATGAAATAGTTGTTAACAAAGAATACTTAGATGATAAATATGTTAATGATGCTAATATTGATTTATTAGTTAGTGCCGTTGAACACTTGTTTGACACTAATGTAATAAAGATTGCGCTTGTTCCAGTACTTGCAAGTGTTGTTAAGAACATCGCAAATAAATTACCAGCTAACATTAAACCGCTTGTTGATCTAAGTCATTACACAACTCAAACTTTCTATGAAGATATTTTAACATTACTTGACGTTCTAAAATCAGCCATTAAAGCAAATGCCTTAGGTGTATATTTCCAAGGTCAAGAAATTTACTTTGAAGATGATTCTGAACACATTCAAAATATAATTAAAGGTATCTTTAGTTTACATTATTTAGAAGACAATAAAGAAGGATTACTTGACTTTGCAACTAGAAGTGGTTTCAATATGTTATATGTAAATCCTGACGATATTGATTTCGCACAAGATGGAATTACACTTGCTGGAATGTATGATAAGATTGACACATTCTTACAAACAGGATTGCAACCATTCCACAAATTATCTGATTTTAGTAAATCAATTACACTACAAATTGCTTACGATTCTAACGCTATGTACGTTGAATTCGTTGAAGGTTTGAAAGACATTACTAATTTAACTATACTAAAAGCAGCTGTTCCTGCTGGTATAATGTATGCAAGCAGATTAACACAAAATGATACAATCAAAGATCTTCTTGACTTTGACTTCTCTAATTCTGCTAATGCTGATTTAATAATTGATGATATTTCAACAATATTAGATGCAGTTTGCGTATTAATTAATGGTGGTGCAATTAATTTCTACGGTGATAGAAGTAATTATAACTTCCAACCTACTTTAGCTGATGCAGCTATTACAGCTGTTAAATCACTACTTGACTTAAATATCTTAGATATGAAGTCAACCGAATTATTAACATTAGCATATCAAACGCTTCTTGTTACAGGTGTTGATTATAGTAAGATTAACTGGAATAATGATAAAGCAATAATTAAGAATGTTTTAGACGATGTTCTTGCTGCGTATCATAATACTCCACTTAAATCACTAAATAATATTAAAAACTTTATTAGTGAATTGCTAAGTAAGACTATTGATTCATCAGTAATTAATGAAGCAAGTATTGAAGCAATGGTTAATGCTCTTTATGAACTTAAAGATTCGACAATTTTAGAAGAATCATTTATCCCACTATACAATCGCTATGCAAGTGGCTTTGTAAGCGGAATTGGTAATGCTCTTCTTAAGGATCTTCTAACTTTAGAAGCTGATTATAATGGTGAAAAATTCATGGAAGATTACACTGCTTTAATCGCTCTTGTTAAAGATCACTTATTAGACTTTGGCATTGTTGAAATTATCACAAGAGATCAAGTTATCAATTGGGGTGATGAGACTACTGTTGAAGCTGTTATTAACACATTCTTTGGTTTGAATTATTTCGATGATAAAGAATCAGCATTAGTTGGTTTTGGCATTAATATGTTAAAATCATTCTATAATAACATAAGTTTGATTGATCAAAATAAGATTGACTTATCAGGCGATAAAGATGAAATCTTTGCTGCATATCTTGCTTTGAAACCAATCATTTCTAAGAGTGGATTCCCATTCAACCGGGTAAGCTCATTTACAAAAGTTCCAACTATTAACTTAAACTTCTTCTTATCAAATGAAGTTGCTTATGCAGCAATTGATGCAATCAACGTTTTAGCTGATGCTTCAATTGTTAAAGAATTTATTCCATATGCTTTAGGCTATGTTGGATCAATCTTTAATAACTCAGATATTAACGCCTTATTATCAATGGGCACATTAACAACTGGTGATGTAGCTCAAGATATTAAGACAATCACTAATGTTGATGCAACACTTTACAAGTTAGTTGACATGGGCTTAATTGATATCTTAAATAGCGTTGATACAAACATTATTTTCCCTGCTGAATATGAATATATTCTAAGAGAACTTTGGGGATTAAAATTTGTGGAAGGCAAGTATGAAAGAGCAATTGAATTTGCACTTAAGATATTTGGTTTCACAGTAAGCGGTCTTGATTTCAATAATATTGATTCTGATGCTGATTTAGAAGCATTTGTCAAAGTAATCAATAAAGCTGCAACATTATTAGATGATACTGGTAATACTCATATTTCAGATATCGTATATCTTGCTACTAATTTATCTAAATTAGTTAACTTTGCTGCTAATGCTAATAACATGAAGAAAATTGCTGCTATTATTAGCGATGTTCTTGATATAACAGCTTTAGGTGAATTCGGACCTGCGTTTATTAACAATAACATTGTTAATACCATAGATTCACGCATTGGCAATTTAATGAAATTTGATACTGAATATAGTTATGCTGATTTACATAATGATTACAATAATCATTTATTGCCTGCAATTAATGCATTTGCTGATACTGGTTTGATTAATCTAATATTTAGCTTTAGTCGCCCAGACTTATCTAGTCATAATGCCGAACTTACAACAATTGTTGATGAAGTATTCAAGTTAGATTACTTAGAAGCTAATAAAGCTGATTTAGTTCAATTATTAACTCTATTCGGATTCAATGTAAGCTCAATCGATGTAACTAAGATTCAATTAGCAACTGACAGTTCAATCATCGCTAGCCAAGTGGCTAACCTTACAAGTGTTTATGATGAATTAATCAAATCTGATTTATCACTAAATCTTGATATTGCTCTAATTGGTAATACATCTTTAGCTACTGCGATTTCTGATATCTACAATGCTTTAGTAAGCACGACATTAGCTGGTGAATTTGGCCCTTGGGGAATTGATCTATTCGAAGGATACATCGCTAATCTACCATATGTAGGTGGCATTGCAAATTATAGTAAATCTGAAAAAGCTGAATTATTAAATGATTTAGGTACAGTGCTTGAAAAGTTAGTCGCAATTGGTGTGTTCTCTAACACAGGCGTTAACTTCCCTGATAATACTGTTCAATCAGAAATTCATGCAATTGATGATTTAGTTGTTAAACATGTTGATTTTGGTCAACTTCGTCCATACATCACTACTGCACTTGATCGTTCAAGACACTTTGCACCAATGGCAGTAGATTTTGGTTCAATTGATACAGAAACTGAAATTAAAACTATCGCTGAATTAATACAAACTGGTATGTCATTATATCAAGAATATGGCTCTTATATTTCAAGCGGTGCATTTGACAAATTAGTTTCAACAGATGCTGAAAATGATATATTAGGCTTACTTGCTGATGCACAAGATTCAGTTATTATTAGTTCATTATTAATTGATTTAGTAAATGCAGCCGTAAAGGTCTTCGTACCGTTTGAATACGTTGATTTTGATGCAATTGAAATGGCTACATATGATGAATTTGAAGCAGCTCTACCTTCATTATTTGAAATTGGTAGAATACTTGAAAGCATGAATGTATTCACATTTGATATCAAACAAATGACTTATAAAGATGGTGCTAAGATTACTGAATTAATCAATGAAATTGAAGCTTGTCCATTCGTTGCTACTCGTGAAGAAACACTAGTATCAATGGGATTAAAAGCTGGTTTAGATATTAACAAAGCTGATGTAGATTATACAAGCGTTGTTTGGGCAAATGAATATAACACATTACGTGCATTCGTTGCTGATTACGCAATTGCTGTTTCTCCTGACTTTGTTGACATCACTGATACAAGTACATTATTAAAAACTGCAGTGGTTAAACCATTGGTTGATGCCCTTGAAGAATTTGGTAGTTCAGTATTATTTGAACAAATATTACCAACTGTTTGGGATAAAGTAAAGACAGCTGTAAATAATGATACTCTTAATATCATTGACTTTGCTCCTGCAAAAGCAGCTGACAAAGTATCAGAAGAATATTTAACAATGTTAAAAGTAGTTGATATCGCTGCTGATACGGGATTATTAGAAGGTAAGACTGACGAAATAACTGTTAACTTGATGTTATCACTAGTCGATAATGTCTTTGGTAATAGTTCAGTAGTACCTGCTATTCCTGGTTTACTATTTGTAGATGGCACAGAAAAGGATTTATTTAAATTAATACTTGATGCAAAAGTATTACCGACAATCGGTTCTGCTACATTAAATATTGATAACGTACCTGACGATAAGTGGGATGAAGAAATTGCGGCATTCAGATCATTATTTGCTGCTCTTGCACCATTCGCTGGTGGTGCAGATGTCCCAATTGATGTTGAAACAATTATGGATGATGTTATGAGTTCAACTGATCCAGTTGCTCTTGGCAACATCTTATCAGCAATCAATGCTTCTTACATCTATCGTACAATGTTACCGGATGCAATTAATGATGCAATACCTACAAGCACTGGTTCATTCAAGTTTAATGATTTCTTAGCAACTTGGTTCAATAACCAAAGTTCAACAAGTATGGAATCAATTGCTGATTGGGCTCCTGAGACTGCTTTATTAGGTAGACTTCTTGCAACAATTAATATGATGGGTGATTTATCATCAATCGATTTCGCAACAATTAACTTAGGCTATGAAACTGGCAATGCTGGAACTGATGCAACATATGCAATGACAGTTGGTTATGTTGACGCTGGCTTAAGACAAATTTTACAAATTATGAACCATTCTAAGATCTTTAATGTAACTGCACTTTCAGGCACATTAGATGATTACTTATTAGGTGGAGCAACACCAATTATTGATTCAGATGTAGCACTTGGTACTGTTGTTAATACAACTGCTGCGTGGGACGCTGAAATTGATGCCTTAATGGATTTAATTGGTAAAGCAAATGATATGGGATTATTAAGCGGTGGTAACATTGCTTCAGCAATCTCTGGTCAAGATAGTAGCGATATTAAAGCAATATTAGATTCATTTAATAGTTCTAATATGCTTCGCGTATTACTTCCTGATCTATTACATGACGTAATTGCTAACAATAGTGCTGCTAGTTGGGAAGCTGATTGGTTGAAGAATCAATTACCTGCAACTACTAATCCAACAGTTTCAAGAGTAGCCGATATGACTACTTGGACAGCTGAAATTGAATACTTATCAAGATTACTAGTAACACTTGATTTAGTAGGCGATATTGGTAGTATCGATTTTGCCACAATTGAACTTGGTTATGAAACAGGTAATGCTGGAACTGACTCACCATACTTATTAACAAGTGGTGGTAAGAGTGCTGGTTTACGTCAATTACTACAATTAATCAATTACTCATCTTCATTAGATATTAATAATTTAGAAGATGTATTAAGCGAATACTTATTAGAAGGATCTTCTCCTGTTGTTAGTTCAACTGTAGCTCTTGGCACAGTTACTAATACTACTACTGAATGGAATACCGAAATTGATAACTTATTAGCAGTAATTACTGATGCTCGTGATCTTAACTTATTATCTGGCGGTGATATGGCTGGCAACTTAATGAGTAAATCAGTATCTGAAATTGAAGGATTATTAAATAAATTTAACAATTCAAGTATGTTAAGAGTATTACTTCCTGATTTAATTCATGATGCAATTGCTAATAACAATGCTGCTGATTGGGAAGCTGATTGGTTGAAGAATCAATTACCTGAAACTACTAATCAAACAGTTTCAAGAGTAGCTGATAAGGCTTCTTGGACAACTGAAAATGCTCAACTTGCTAAACTTCTAGTAACGCTTGATTTAGTAGGCGATATCAACTCAATTGATTTTGATGCAATTGAACTTGGTTATGAAACAGGTAATGCCGGAACTGACTCACCATACTTATTAACAAGTGGTGGTAAGAGTGCTGGTTTACGTCAATTACTACAATTAATCAATTACTCATCTTCATTAGATATTAATAACTTAGAAGATGTATTAAGTACATATCTATTAGGTGGAACTAACCCTGTTGTTGATTCTGATGTTACTCTTGGCACAGTTACTAATACTACTGCTGAATGGAATACCGAAATTAATAACTTAATGGCTATTATCACTAGAGTACGTACTTTAGATTTATTCTCACCATCAACAGGTGATATGGCTAGTAACTTAATGAGTAAGCCAATGGCTGAAATTAAGGGATTATTAGACGAATTCAATGAATCAACAATGCTAAGAGTATTACTTCCTGAATTAATTCATAATGCAATTAATAGTAATAATGCAGCTGATTGGGAAGCTGATTGGTTGAAGAATCAATTACCTGAAGCAGCTACTCCAACTGTTTCTAGAGTTCTAGCTAAGGCAGATTGGACAACTGAAATTGAATACTTATCAAGATTGCTTGCAACTCTTAATATAGTAGGCGATATCAACTCAATTGATTTTGATGCAATTGAACTTGGTTATGAAACAGGTAATGCCGGAACTGACTCACCATACTTATTAACAAGTGGTGGTAAGAGTGCTGGTTTACGTCAATTACTACAATTAATCAATTACTCATCTTCATTAGAAATTACGCATATTGATTCAGTATTAAGTACATATCTATTAGGTGGAACAACACCAATTATCGATTCTGATGTCGATCTTGGCACAGTTACTAATACTACTGCTGACTGGAATACTGAAATTGATAAATTAATGGGAATGATTAAGACTGTTAAGGATTTAGATTTATTCACACCATCTAGTGGTAATATGTCTAGTAATTTAGCTTCTAAATCATTAGCACAAATTGAAGAATTACTGGATAGCTTCAATGAATCAACAATGTTGAGAGTATTACTTCCTGAGCTAGTTTATAATTCATTAGACTCTATGAACGCTCTAACTTGGGCATCTATTTGGTTGAAAGATCAATTGCCTGAGACTACTACTCCAACTGTTTCTAGAGTAGCTTCTACTACTGAATGGGAAGCAGAAAGCCCTAAACTTGCCCTTGTAATTAAGAAAGTTAGCGAATTCAATGATGCTGGCTCTGATCTTGATTCTTTAAATATTTTTGCTAAAGATTCAACTAGTGGAGACTATAAAGTATCTAATAGCGCAATTGAAGGATTACTAGATGCAATTAATGATTGTGAATCGTTAAAATTACAACCAATTGGTAAAATTTTAACGGATGCAATTAGAAGTGCTGGTCTTTCAACAACAATTGCTATTACAACGTACCCTGCAAATAAAACTGCATGGTCAACAGAAATAGATCAAATTGTTAAGTTAATTAGCAATGTTCGTGAAATCGGTACTATTAATGAAGATGCAATTAAGAATAAACCAGCTACAACCGGTCGTACGTTAGACGCTATCTTAGAGTCAACGATGCTTGCTGATAGTGGTGAAGCTTTAATTGATGAATTATTAAGAAATACTTCTTTCATTGGTCCTAATGGTATCTTCACTCAAGCTGAAGCAGATGCGAAAACTTGGG
Source organism: uncultured Staphylococcaceae bacterium (assembly GCA_964368275.1). Lineage (GTDB taxonomy): Bacteria > Bacillota_I > Bacilli_A > ML615J-28 > CAG-313 > CAYJAQ01. Next base: position 4,024 of record CAYJAQ010000016.1, on the reverse strand, counting down.
GTAACTACACTTGGGAAAATGAATTACCACTTATTTCTGGCTTTGCTACTAATGGAAAACTTCAAAAGAATTCAACAATTGTTGGTTTACTTGATTCACCATTATTTGGCGATAAGACTCTTGAAATAATTAATAAGATCAATACAGAAATTCAAGGTGTATTCCCTGGACTTACTCTTCCTACTGAATACGGCGGAACTTATACAGCTCCAACGATTAACGAAGCATTTATCAGAGCAACTGAAAATGAAAATCGTGATTGGAATCTTGAAAAAGATCAATTGGCTGCTTTACAAACTCAAGCCGCATCAATTACAGGATTGATGGAACTTGTTGGTACTGATGGAATTACTCCATATTATTATGACACAGATGGTGATGGTACGAAGGACCAATTATCAATTGCTGGTGATTATGCAACTCAAATTAAGACTGCATATGACGCTGCTAGTCGTCCATAATAATTTAAACTAGTCTAAATGACAAAATAAAGATGGTTGAAGCATTAGCTTCAGCCATCTTTACTTTTTCCCACAATATCCTTTTTCTATTTGTTTGACAAATTAACTTTTTTTTGCTATAATAAGTCAGTAATAAAACTTACTATGGCAACAAATGCTATGGCGGAAGGAGTAAACATGAAAAAAGGAATTCATCCTCAATACTTTAAGACTAAAGTAGTATGTGTATCTTGTGGTAATGAATTTGAAACTGGTTCAACTAAGAAAGAAATCCGTGTTGATACATGTTCAAAATGTCATCCATTCTACACTGGCGAACAAAAATTTGTTCAAACTGCTGGTCGTATTGACAAATTCAATAAACGTGTTGAGTTGGCTAAAAAAGCTGAAAAGTAACAAAAAGAAATTAAAACACTCTATGAGTGTTTTTTCTTTTTCGAAAAAGTTTTATTTCCTTTAAGATTGTGTTATAATTAATAGTAATAAAAAAGGAGTAATAATATGGTAAATGAAAAATTGTTAGATAAATTCGCTGAATTAACCGTAAAGGTAGGCGTAAACTTGCAAAAAGGGCAAGTATTAGTTGTTAGATGCCCAGTCACTACGTATGAATTAGTACGGAAGATTGTTCATCATGCTTATTTAGTAGGTGCCAAAGATATTGTTATCAATTGGAGTGACGCTTATTGCCAAAAAGAAGCATATATGCTCGCTAATACGGAGGACTTAAAAGTAGTGCCCAATTGGCAAATTGAACAAGCTCATTATTTAGTTGATAATAAAGCAGCCTTTATATCAATAACTTCACCATATCCTGGGTTAATGGCCGAAGTTGATCCCAAAAAAGTTCAGGAAGTATCTTTAGCAAGTTCTAAAGTAATGAAGTTTATGCGCGACCATACGATGTCTAATCAATCACAATGGTGTGTTATTGCTGCTCCCAATCCAATGTGGGCTAAAAAGGTTTTTCCTAATTTAAGTGAAGATGAGGCAATTGATGCATTATACTCAGCTATCTTAAAAGCATCGCATGTAACACTAGACAATGATCCAATTGCTGAATGGGCGGAGATTAACAAAACTATGCTCAGTCATAATGATAAATTAAATGATTATAATTTTGAAGCCTTACATTTTGAAAATAGTTTAGGAACAGATTTATATGTACCACTTGTTGAAAATCATATTTGGGCTGGTGGTGGCGAGGTTGCTGAAAACGGGGTATATTTTAATCCTAACATTCCGACCGAAGAAAACTTCTGTATGCCTCATTGTTACAAGACAAGCGGTAAAGTTGTTGCAACTAAACCACTTAACTATCAAGGTAAACTAATCGAAAACTTCTATTTAGAATTTAAAGATGGTAAAGTTGTAAATTATGCTGCTGAAAAAGAAGAAGCTGCTTTAAAAAATCTAATTGAATTTGATGAAGGTAGTTCCCGTCTTGGGGAAGTTGCCCTTATCTCTTATGATTCACCAATTAATGATATGAATATTTTGTTCTACAATACACTTTTCGATGAGAATGCGTCATGTCACCTTGCCCTTGGCTGTGCGTATGGCTCAACTAATCTAAAAGATGGTGGCAAATATTCCGAAGAAGAATTAAAAGAAAGAGGATCAAATGTTTCGATGACACATGTCGATTTCATGTTTGGTAGCCGTGATATGAAAATTACCGGTATTACGAAAGATGGTAAAGAAGTATTAGTGTTTATCAATGGAAACTTTGTATTTTAGGTAGTATATGGAAAAGTTTTTTAAATTTATTACAAAAAGTGTAACACCTTTTCATGCTGTTATGGCTATTGAAGAAATTCTTAAAAACCAAGGTTTTACCTATTTAGACGAATTTTCACCATGGCAATTAAAAAGGGGTGGCAATTATTACACAATCAAAGACAAAACGTCGCTTATTGCCTTTAAAATAGGCCTTAAATCACATTCTACACGCTATAATATTGTTGCATCTCACTTGGATAGTCCTAACCTAAAAATTAAGCCAAATGGACTTATTGATGGTAAAAACTTTACTTCATTGAATGTTGAAGTATATGGTGGTCCTATTTTCTCCACTTGGTTTGATCGGCCACTTAGCATTGCTGGAAGAATAATTTTGAAAAAAGGCAATACTTTCGAAAGCAAGAATATCAATATTGATGAAGATTTATTAGTAATCCCTAATATGTCAGTTCATCTTAACCCTGATGCTAATAGCGGTATGAAGATTAATCCTCAAGTGGACTTATTGCCCCTATTATCAGAAGGTGGTAGATATAAAACCATTGAAGCATTCTTAAGCGAAAAATTAGGGATAAAGGAAAATGATATTATTTCTCATGACTTATCGGTTTATAACCGTGATGTTCCTAAAGTGATAGGCGCTAATCAAGAGTATTTCATATCACCGAGAATTGACAATTTAGAATGTGCTTATTCTTCATTAGAAGGTTTTTTAGAAGCAAATAATGAAAAGAGTATTAATGTTTACGCAAGTTTTAACAATGAAGAAGTCGGCAGTATGACCAAGCAAGGCGCTGATTCCACTTTCCTTTATGATACTCTTCAACGCATTAGTAGCGTTTTAGGTGAAAGTTTGGAGAATTTCTTGATTGCCCAAAGTAATTCAGTTATTGTTTCGGCTGATAATGCGCACAGTATTCATCCTAATCACCCAGAAAAAAGCGATCCAACCAATAATGTAAAAATGAATGGTGGTATTGTTTTAAAACATAATGCTTCTTATCGATATACAACGGATGCTTTATCCGAAAGTATCATGATTGAATCTTGCAATAAAGCAGGTGCAGCATATCAACATTATACAAATCGCTCTGATCAACGTGGCGGTGGTACACTAGGTGCAATATCATCTAGTCACTTAAGTATCCCTTCAGTTGATATTGGTCTTGCCCAACTAGCCATGCATTCAGCATCAGAAACGGCTGGCACAAAAGACTACCAAACAATGATAGACACATTGAAAGCTTTCTATGAAAGTAATTATACTTGCATTAGTAAAAACGAATTTGAAATGTAAAAAAAATCCAAGGTTTCCTTGGATCTTTTTTAGTTCATTAAGTAGATATATACAGCTTGGATGCTCGCAAAGACACCCCAAGCTAAATAAGGGAGTAGAAGAAGGGTGCGTTTTTTGTTAATGCTATAACTTTCAAAGGCTATTAATAAGGTAGTAACAAGCGTAGCAATTGCTATAATATACCCCAAAAATAAGTTTTTGTTTTCAAAGAAGACACCAACAAATGATGCTTGGATTAAGTAATTAAGCACTACATATATCCACAAGGTCTTATAACTCTTATAGTCTTGATCTTTAAGCGTCCAAGTGATGAAGACAGCCATTAAGATATAGATAATTGTCCAAGCAATAGCATAGATATAGCTAGGTACATTAATCTTAATGAGACTATCGTAAAATGCTTTGTCTGTTTTAAAGAAAAGATTTGGCAAAAAGTAGCCGCCTAAAATAACAATAAAGATTAAAACATCGCGCCATTTAATTTTATTTTTCATATATATACCTCTTTAGTAAGATTATATGC
>CAYJAQ010000015.1:0-28646 GCA_964368275.1 uncultured Staphylococcaceae bacterium | reverse complement strand
TTCCATATGATTGTAATTCTTTATAATATTTAGCAGATAAGGTATTAATGCTACCGATATCATCATAAATAACTCTAACTTCAATTCCTTCTTTTACTTTATCTTTTAGTATTTCTAAAATACCATTCCACATGATACCTTTTTGAATAATAAAATATTCTAGAAAGATATATTGCTTTGCTTCTTTAAACTTTTCAATCATTGCTTTATACATTTTTTCGCCACTATCAAAATACTTTGATTTACTATTATTATAAACAGAAGCAGAAGCAAAATTTGATAAATATGATGCTTGGTTCCCAAGAGCAGGATTTTCTTCTTTCAATTTATTAATGACCTTTGTGTCTTGTTCTAAATATTTATCAACTTGTTTGCGAACGTTATCAAAGCGTTTACGGTTTGCTCTACTAGATAAATTATTACTAAACATTAAATACATTAAACCACCTAAAATAGGTACACCTAATGTAACTACTAACCATGGTACTTTATAGGCTGGCGTTTCATCTTTAGATATAATGAAAAACGCGACTAAAATACTAATTACATATAATGCTATATACAAATATAAAAAACCTTGGCTTAGATAAAAAAGGAAAAGGAAAAAAATAGTTAGTTGTGCTAACACCAAAAAGCTTACTATAACACAACGACTAAATAAGAATCTAACTATTTTCTTCATATTGTCTCTTTCCTTTCTTTTATATATTTTACCATATTATTACCATTTTTTCAAGAATGATGTTATATATATTTCAAGTAAAAACCGCAGTCAAATAGGCTGCGGTATTTTTATCAATAATTATTATACAAATTCAATGATTGCCATTGGTGAAGCATCACCACGACGATTGCCAGTTTTTAATACTCTTGTATATCCACCATTGCGTTCCTTGTATTTAGGAGCAATTTCATCGAATAATTTTTGAATAGCGAATTGTCCTTCTTCTGTTTTTTCAAAGCGAACCATTTGAGCAGCGCGACGACGTGCAGCTAAATCTCCTTTTTTACCTAGAGTAACCATACGGTCAGCAATACGCTTTAAATCTTTTGCTTTTGCTTCAGTAGTTTCAATTCGACCATTAATAATTAAATCTGTAATTAGATCGCGTAAGAGAGCTTTTCTTTGGCTACCTTTGCGACCAAAAGTACGGTATCCCATTGACATATTAATAATCTCCTTTTCTTATTCTTCGGAAGAATCATCATCGATGTATTCTTCATCATCTTCATCAAAGTTGTAAGTTCCATCACTACTCTTTAAATCTAACCCAATTGTACGCAATTTTTGAACGACTTCCTTAAGTGATTTACGGCCCAAATTACGAATTTTCATCATTTCTTCTTCAGTCTTTTGAGTTAATTCACCAACAGTATTGATGTTTGCACGTTTCAAACAATTATAAGAACGAACAGATAAGTCTAAATCTTCGATCTTCATATCTAACTTCTTATTTGTTTGCTTTTCTTCTTTTTGTAACATATATTTACGTTCTTTGATATACTCATTTAAATCTTGAACGATTTCAAAATGTTCTACTAAAAAGCGTGCAGCAAGTGATAACGCATTAATTGGTTCAATACTACCATTAGTCCAAACTTCTAGCGTTAACAAATCGCAGTCGAAATTTTCTTCATAACGAGTTTTTTGAACATCATAGCGACACTTAGTTACTGGTGTGAAAATTGAATCGATTGGCAATAATCCAATAATAGTGTTATTACCATCTTTGCAATATTTCTTGTTTTCATCAGCATTAATGTAGCCAACTCCATTACGAATACGAATTGTCATTACGATTTTTCCGCCTGGTGATAGAGTCGCAATAATTTGTTCTGGATTAACTACCGTTACATGTGGTAAATGCATCTCTTCAGTCGCTGGGAGAACTTGTTCGAAATTACAATTGATATCACCTGCTGTAACAGGCATTTCTTTATCTGTTGTATTTTCTTTTATGAAACGACTTTCATATACACAACCTTCTGTTCCGTATAAACCCAATTTGTTTTGATCACTATCAATTGTAAAAATAATATTTTTAACATTAAGAATAATTTCTGTAACATCTTCTAAGATACCATTAACAGGGGTAAATTCATGACTAACGCCTTCAATTCCAATAGCAACTGCAGCAGCGCCAGGAAGTGATGACAATAATACTCTTCTTAATGAATTACCAATTGTTTGTCCATAGCCTCTTTCGAGTGGAGAAATTCTTAATTTACAATAGTTTTCATCAAAACTAAATTCATTATCAATTTCCATTTGTGGTTTTATACATTCCATTTTTCTCATTTGTTCCTCCTTAAAATGATTAATGGTTAATTAATTATTTAGTAATGGACTATCCACGTGGTTTCTTTGGTGGACGGCAACCATTGTGAGGAACTGGTGTAACATCTTGAATAGATGAAATTTCTAAACCAGCAACTTGCAATGATCTAATTGCAGCTTCACGTCCAGGACCAGGTCCTTTTACTGTTACTTCAACTCTAGTCATTCCTTTATCCATAGCTGCTTTTGCACAAGCTTCAGATGCCATTTGTGCAGCAAATGGTGTTGACTTTTTACTACCTTTAAATCCGACTGCGCCGGCACTGCTCCAAGAAACAACATTGCCAACAGGGTCAGTGATTGTTACGATCGTGTTATTAAATGTAGAATGAATATGTGCCACACCAAGTGGAATACTCTTCTTAACACGACGTTTACGAACTACTTTACGAGCCATACTTTACGCCTCCTACTTCTTCTTATTAGCTACAGTCTTAGCTGGGCCTTTACGAGTGCGGGCATTTGTTCTTGTTCTTTGTCCACGAACTGGTAAACCTCTACGATGACGTAAACCACGATAGCAAGTAATTTCCATTAAACGTTTAATATTTAATGCTACTTCACGACGTAAGTCACCTTCAACATTGTACTTAGCTACTTCTTGACGAATTAATGTTAATTCGGCTTCTGTTAAATCTTTAACTCTCTTTGTTCCATCTACACCAGCATCCGCTAAAATCTTTTGAGATGTTGGTAGACCGATTCCATAAATATACGTAAGTGATATTTCAACGTGTTTATCACGAGGAATATCAACACCAGATATACGTGCCATAATCTATATATGCCTCCTATCCTTGTCTTTGCTTGTGTCTAGGGTAAGCTGAGCAGATTACCATAACACGGCCTTTTCTTTTAATAACTTTACATTTATCACAAATGGGTTTTACCGATGGTCTAACCTTCATTTTGTACCTCCTATATATGTGTTATTCTTTATTTTGTTAACTTATTTATGACGATAAGTTATACGTCCACGTGTTATATCATATGGGGATATTTCAACAGTTACTCTATCACCTGGTAAAATGCGTATTGTATGCATCCGGATTTTACCAGAAACGTGGGCAATAATGCTATGACCATTTTGAAGTTTTACCTTAAAAACGGTATTGGGTAGCACTTCTTCAACTGTTCCTTCAGCTTCAAAAACATCGTCTTTAGACATCTATTTCTTCTCCTTTAATTTTTGTTAAAATTTCATAACCGTCATCAGTGATGACAATTGAATGTTCGTAATGAGCACTTGGCTTTTTGTCTTGTGTTACTACTGTCCAATTATCTTTCAATACCTTAATACGATGAGTACCGATATTTACCATTGGTTCAATTGCTAAAGTCATACCTTTACGAAGTATTGGACCATGTCCTTCTGGGCCATAATTAGGAATAGCAGGATCTTCATGCATTGCATGACCTACACCATGTCCTGTATAGTCAAGAACAACTGAATAGCCAAACTTCTTGGCATATGTTTCAATAGCGTGTGATATATCGGATAAGCGATTATTGGGACGAGCAAATTTTAGTCCTTCAAATAATGATTGTTTGGTAACTTCGATTAGTTTCAATTTTTCCTCACTAACATTACCAACAGGGTGTGTTTTTGCGCTATCTCCATGATATCCGTGATAACAAGCACCGATATCAATTGAAATAATATCTCCATCTTTTAAAATTGTTTTTTTACTTGGTATACCATGTATAACAACTTCATTAATAGATGCACAAATGGTAGCAGGAAATCCATTATAATTTAGAAAAGAGGGAGTGGCACCATTTTTTATAATAATGTCATACGCAATCTTATCTAACTCATAAGTGGATATGCCTGGTTTTATTGCTTCTTTTACAGCCTTGTGGGCTAAAGCAACAATATGGCCAGCTTCTCTCATTAAAGCTATTTCTCTTTCGCTTTTTAATGTAATCATCTAGCCTCCATTGCATCAATCACGCGTTTAGTGACAACTGATGCATCTCCTGCTCCATCAACGTGCAAAATAATATCTTGATGTTCATAATATTCAATCAAAGGTTTTGTTTGAACATTATAAACTTCTAAACGTTTCTTAATCGTAGTCTCATCATCATCTTTACGTTGATATAAAGATGACCCACAGTCATCGCAAACACCTTCAACCTTAGGTTTTAACGTTAGTAGATTAAAACTTCTACCACATGTTGGACAAATACGACGATTAATAATACGCGATATAATTAGACTGTTGTCAACAAAAATATTAACAACTAAATCTAACTTAACATTCATCTCCGATAAGATTCTATCTAGCGATTGTGCTTGTTCTAAATTACGTGGAAAACCATCTAATAAGAATCCATTTTGACAATCTGCTTCTTGTAATCTTTCTTTGACAATTTGATCTGTTATATCATCAGGAACAAGCTGCCCCTTATCAATATAACTCTTAGCTATCAAGCCCATTGGTGTCTCTTGTTGTATTGCATTTCTAAATATGTCTCCCGTGGAGATGTGGGGAATGCTGTAGTATTTTTTAATACCGGCAGCATAAGTCCCCTTACCAGCACCTGGAGCACCCATTATTAAGCAGCGCATATTTATATACCTTCTACATAAATCCGCGATATTCTTTTTCTTGAGCTTGGTTTTTAATTTGTTTAGCTGTTTCAATAGCTACACCAACAACAATCATTATACTAGTTCCACCAACAGAAACGCCTGCTGGTAAATTAAATATTAATGAAATTGCCATTGGTAATGAAGCAATAATTGCTAAATATGTAGCACCTAAAACTGTTACTTTAAATAATACTTTTGAAATATAAGCTGCTGTATCTTCACCAGGTTTTACACCAGGAACATAAGCATTTTGTTTTTTCAAATTCTCTGACATCTTATCAGGATTGATCTGTAAGAATGAATAGAAGAATGAGAACAAGAATATTAAAATGATATATAATGCAAAACCAATTGGCTTTTCATAACTAAATATCATTTCCCACCAAGTCTTGTCTACATCAGTAAAGTTGATAATTGTTAGAGGAACACTTAAAAGTGTCGAAGCAAAAATTACCGGAATAACTGAAGCAGAATTTAGCTTTAATGGTATATTAGAATCTTGTTTTCCGCGGATTGCTGCGGCAGAAGGACGGTTAGAGTATTGAATAGGAATCTTTCTTTGCAATCCTTCCATCCAAATGATCGCTATAATCACCGCTAAGAACATTAATATTACAATAATAAATTTAATTATCATCCAAGTTGTAACATCAATTTGACCAGCAGCAGGAGTTGCATTAGTGAAATCATATCCTAAAATGAATTGACGATAAACACTAACAAATAGTGGTGGAATACCAGCTACGATACCAGCTACGATCATCATTGAAGCACCATTACCTATACCTCGCATTGTGATTTGATCAGCAAGCCACATTACGAAGGCAGAACCAGCAGTCATTACAATTGACATATAAACAAATGTAAAGGCATTTGGAGTAAAGTTAGGTATTGATTCAAAATATATGATTGAATAACTATTTTTAATACCAAGAATTAATGCTAATGATTGTACAAAAGCAAGTAATAATGCAATATATCTAGTCCATTGATTTAATTTTGCTTTTCCACTTTCACCTTCTTCAGCCCATTCTTTGAACTGAGGAACGATATCCATTTGTAATAATTGAATAATGATTGATGAAGTAATGTAAGGACTGATACCTAAAGCTAAGATAGAGAATTGCGATAATGCTCCACCAGTAAAGATATCCAGAAATCCAAATAAGCTACTATCACTTGCTGCACTATCAATTTCCATTTTAAATAGTGGAATTTTGATTTTTACACCAAAACGCCATACCAAGAAAGCAGCAGCAGTAAATAATAACATTAATATTAGCTTTTTATTTTTTGACCAGAATTTTGCCATATATTAAAGTACCTCAGTTGTTCCACCAGCAGCGCTGATTTTTTCACTAGCGGTCTTAGAGAACTTTTTAGCTTTAACTGTAAGAGCTACTTGTAGATCTCCATTACCTAATACTTTAACTCCCTCATATTCTTTTTTGATTAATCCTTTTTCTTGTAAAGCTTTTAAATCAACTACTGATCCAGCTTCAAAACAATTTAAATCTGATACATTAACGATTGCATAATCAATACGGTTTACATTAGTAAATCCACGTTTTGGCAAACGTTTGAACAATGGTGTTTGTCCACCTTCAAATCCAGGACGAACACCGCCGCCACTTCTTGAATTTTGTCCTTTGTGACCACGTGTAGCTGTTTTACCCATTCCACTACCAGTACCGCGACCAACGCGTTTCTTGTAATGTCTTGCACCAGCAACAGGTTGTAATTCATGTAATTTCATGTTTGGACCTCCTAAGCTTCTTCTACGCTTACTAAGTGTGAAACAGTTTTTACCATTCCACGAATAGCAGGGTTATCAACTTTGATAACTTCTTTATTCATCTTAGTTAAGCCTAAAGCTTTTAAAGTTTCTCTTTGATTCTTTGCATAAGTAATTGGACTTTTTACTAACTTAATCTTTAATTGTTTTTCTTTAGCCATACTACTTACCTCTAATTTCTGATACTTCTTTACCACGAAGTGCAGCTACTTGTTCAACAGTACGTAAAGCTTTTAAGCCTTCAAATGTAGCACGTACAATATTGATTGGTGTGCAAGAACCTTGTGATTTAGAATAAATATCTTGAATACCAGCAAGTTCAACTACATTACGCACAGGGCCACCAGCAATAATACCAGTTCCACTAGGAGCAGGTTTCAAGAATACTTGACCAGCACCAGCGATACCTGTAATAGCATGTGGAATAGTTGTTCCTACAACTGGAACTTCAATAATATTTTTCTTAGCATCTTCAACAGCCTTTTTAATAGCTTCTGGAACTTCTTGTGCTTTTCCTGTACCAAAACCTACGCGGCCTTTAAAATCACCAACAACTACTAAAGCAGCAAAACGGAAACGTCTACCACCTTTAACAACTTTAGTTACACGGTTGATAACTACAACGCGTTCTTCAAATTCTTTTTCTTCTTGAACTTTCATTTCATCTTTACGCATAGTTACCTCCTAAAACTTAAGTCCTGCTTCACGAGCAGCATCTGCTAAAGCTTTTACACGTCCGTGGAATAAATATCCACCACGGTCAAAAACTACAGTAGTAATACCAGCTTCTAAAGCACGCTTAGCTATTGTTTGACCAACTAATTTTGCAGCTTCTATATTAGCACCATTAGCTGCTTTGTTGCCATGTTCTTTTGTAGAAGCAGCAACTAGTGTAATTTGTTTTACATCATCAATAATTTGAACTGAAATGTTCTTATTAGAACGATAAACTGCAAGACGTGGTCTTTCAGATGTACCATTAAGATTGGCTCTTAATCTAACATGTCTCTTAACACGTGATGCGTCTTTTGATTTTTTAGTAATCATAATTTAATTGTTGCTCCTTTCTACTTAGCTTTCTTTCCTTCTTTATGACGTACATATTCGCCTTTATAACGGATACCTTTACCTTTGTAAGGTTCTGGTTTACGTATAATACGGATATCAGCCGCAAATTGACCAACAAGTTGTTTATCACAACCAGCTACATGAATTTCTGTAGGTGTTGGTACAGTTATAGTAAGACCTGCAGGAATAGCCATTTCAACAGGATGTGAATAACCTGCATTAACAACTAAAGTCTTACCTTGTAATTGAGCACGATAACCTGTGCCTTGGATTTCAAGAACTTTTTCAAAGCCTTCATGAACACCATTAACCATATTATTAATAACGGCTCTTGTTGTACCATGTAATGCACGATGATTCTTGTCATCACTTGGACGAGTTACATATATTGTGCCTTCTTTTACTTCAACATTGATATCAGGGTTAAAAGTATATTCTATTTGCCCTTTAGCACCCTTTACATTAACTGTGTTACCGTTTAATTCAACAGTTACACCAGCAGGGATAGTGATGTGTTTATTTCCTATACGTGACATATTACATTACCATCCTTACCAAACATATGCTAATACTTCGCCACCAAGATTTTTTTGGCGTGCTTCACGGTCTGTCATCACACCACTTGATGTAGAGACGATTGCTATACCTAAACCATTTAATACCTTAGGTAATTCGTCTTTCTTAGCATATACTCTTAATCCAGGTTTAGAGATTCTCTTTAAACCCTTTATAACTCTTACTTTGTTTACATATTTTAATGTAATTTTGATGATGCCTTGTTTGCTGTCATCAGTTTTTTCAAAATCGCTAATATAGCCTTCTTCTTTTAATACGCGAAGAACTTCTAGTTTTAAACGTGATGCTGGGATAATAACACTTTCGTGTTTTTCTTGATTAGCATTACGGATTCTAGTTAGCAAATCAGCAATTGGATCAGTCATAACCATAGTAGACCTCCTTCTACCAGCTCGATTTTGTAACGCCTGGAATCATACCTTTATATGCTAATTCTCTAAAGCAAACACGACATAATTTGAATTTGCGATAAACAGCATGAGGTCTTCCACAACGTTCGCAACGAGTGTATTCTCTAACACCGAATTTATTAGTTCGGTTGCATCTTACTTTTTGTGATGTTTTAGCCATATATTCTTTACCTCTACTTTCTAAAAGGCATACCGAGTAAGCTCAATAGAGCACGGCCTTCTTCATCAGATTTTGCAGTTGTTACAATAACGATATCCATACCACGGATCTTTAATACTTTATCATAATTGATTTCTGTGAAAATTAATTGTTCTTTAACACCAATTGTGTAGTTTCCACGTCCATCAAAAGAGTTAGGATTTACACCACGGAAGTCTCTTACACGTGGAAGTGAAATTGAAACTAGTTTATCGAAAAACTCATACATTCTTTCACCACGCAAAGTTACCTTGGCACCAATTGACATGCCTTCACGTAATTTGAAGACAGCGATTGATTTTCTTGCTTTAGTAATTAATGGTTTTTGACCAGTAATAGTTGTTAGATCTTCAACAGCTGCGTCTAATAATTTAGAATTAGCAATTGAATCACCAATACCCATATTAACTACTATCTTTTCAATCTTCGGAACTTGCATTACAGTTGTGTAACCAAATTGTTCTGTTAATTGTTTTACTACACTATTTTTGTAATAATCTAAAACACGATTCATCTGTAATCCTCCATTCCTACTTATCGATTCTTGTACCCGAAAGTACAGCTACACGATATTTAATTTTGTTGCCTTTAGCATCTTTTTTAATATTGCCATCAGCATCCTTTTCGTATTCATAACGAATTCTTGTTGGTTGTTTTTTAACAGGATCTAAGTAAGCTACATTAGAAATATCCATTTTAGCTTCTTTCTTTTCAATACCTCCATCAGGATGTGCATTAGATGGACGATTATGTTTAGTTATAATGTTTATTCCCTTAACAATAACTTTACTTTCGTTTGGATAAACTTTTAAAACTTCGCCAGTTTTATAGTTTCCACGAACAGGTTTATCTTTACCTGTAGTTACTGCTACGATATCACCTTTTTTGATTTTCATAGACTTCCTCCTATAGCACTTCCGGAGCTAGAGATACGATCTTCATAAAGTCTTTTTCACGTAATTCACGAGCAACTGGGCCGAAAATACGTGTTCCACGAGGAGTTTTGTCTTCACGAATAATAACAGCTGCATTATCATCAAATTTGATGTATGAACCGTCGTTTCTTCTTAGTCCGTGTTTTGTACGTACGATTACTGCTTTTACAACGTCACCTTTTTTAACTTGGCCACCTGTGCTAGCAGATTTAACAGCGCAAACTACGATATCACCGATGTTTGCAACGTGGTGATTTGTACCACCTAAAATTTTAATAATTAGTAATTGTTTTGCACCTGAGTTATCAGCTACATTGACTCTTGTTTCTTGTTGAACCATGCTCAATTACCTCCTACTAAATTATTACTGCTTCTTGAACAATTCTTACTAAACGACAATGTTTTGTCTTTGATAGTGGGCGTGTTTCCATAATTTCAACAACGTCACCAACTTTAGCACTATTTTGTTCATCATGTGCAGCAAATTTCTTTGAGTATTTTACACTCTTCTTATATAGAGGGTGCTTACGATGTGTTTCTACTTTAACTGTTATAGTCTTATCGTTTGTTGCTGAAACGACAACACCAACATAAGTTTTACGAGTATTTCTTTCCATGTTAGCCTCCTACTTAGCTTCGTTAGCACGTTCTGTAAGAACAGTGTAAGCGCGAGCTATTTCTTTCTTTACTTTGCGTAATTGAGCAGTGTTTTCTAGTTTTCCAACAGCGGCTTGAAAACGCAAGTTAAATAATTCTTGTTTTAATTCAGCAATTTTCTTTTCAATTTCTTTGTCTTTCAAATTTCTGATTTGATTAACTTGGGAAACCTTTGTGATTTGCTTTTTTGTAGTCTTCTTTGCAGCCATCTTACTCACCACTTTCTCTTACAACAAATTTTGTTTTAACAGGTAATTTATGTGATGCTAAACGTAATGCTTCACGAGCTACTTCTTCTGAAACGCCACCAATTTCAAACATAATTGTGCCATTTTTTACAACAGCAACATATCCGTCAGGAGCACCTTTACCAGAACCCATACGAACTTCTAGGGGTTTCTTAGTTTTGATTAAGTGTGGGAATATTTTAATCCATACTTGACCATCACGTTTCATATAACGAGTCATTGCAATACGGGCAGCTTCAATTTGACGGTCAGTGATCCAAGCACCTTCAAGTGATTGAAGACCAAATTGACCGAAAGCAACAGTTTTACCGCCTTTAGCTTTTCCTTCATAACTTACACGATGAGGACGACGATATTTAGTTCTTTTAGGCATTAACATAATTACTTGTCCTCCTTCTTAACAACATTTTGTTTAGCTGTTAGTACTTCTCCTTTGTTGATCCATACTTTAACACCTAATTTACCATATGTAGTTGCTGCTTCTGCTGTAGCGTAATCGATATTAGCACGAAGTGTATGTAGTGGAACACTACCTTCAATATATCCTTCTCTACGAGCGATTTCAGCGCCGCCTAAACGACCTGATATAGCAGTTTTAATACCTTTTGCACCAGATTTTAAAGCGCGTTGAATTGCCATCTTTTGTACACGGCGGAAAGATGCACGGTTTTCTAGATCTTCAGCCATCTTTCTTGCAACTAATGCTGCATCAACATCTGGGTTTTTAATTTCAACAACTGTTAAGAATACATTCTTACCAGTAATTTTTTCTAAGCTTTTAACAGCTTCATTTTTCTTACTTCCTTCACGGCCAATTACTGCGCCAGGTTTTGCTGTATGAATTGATGCAATAACTTTTTTACCTGTACGTTTAATTTCAACACGTGAAACATATGCATTTTTATAGAATTCATCTAAGAACTCACGAATTTTTAAATCTTCGTGTAGTAAATCTGCAACCTTAGTTTTAGGAGCATACCATTTAGCGTCCCAACTGCGGATGATACCTATACGTAAACCTATTGGATTGACTTTTTGTCCCATATGCGTCCTCCTTACTTAGAAGCTTCAGCCACTACTACTGTAACATGGCTTTTTCTTTTCAAAATTCTATTACCGCTACCTTTTGCACGAGGGCGATATCTTTTTAATGTTTGAGCTGGATTTACGTAAATTTCTTTTACATATAAACTATCAGCGTCCATTTTGTTATTATTAACAGCATTAGCGATTGCAGAGTCTAATACTTTCCCAATAACTTCTTTTACTGTACTTTCTACATTGTTAACGATAGCTATTGCTTCGCCAACTTTCTTTCCACGAATTAAGTCGACAACAAGTCTAGCTTTTCTTGGAGACATTCTTACTGATTTAGCGATTGCTCTTGCTTCCATATTCATAACCTCCATTACTTCTTAGCTACTTTCTTATCTTTTCCGTGGCCACGGTATGTTCTTGTAGGTGCGAACTCACCGAATTTATGACCTACCATATCTTCAGTAACATATACAGGTAAATGAACTTTACCATTATGCACAGCTACTGTATGCCCAACAAATGCAGGGTAGATAGTTGATCTTCTTGACCAAGTTTGGATTACTTTCTTTTGATTAGCATCATTAAGTTTTTCAACTTTTTTCATTAAATGCTCATCAATAAAAGGACCTTTTTTGAGTGAACGTGCCATATATCTGAGTTCTCCTTTCTAACCGTTACGACGACGAACGATAAGTGCGTCTGATTTATTCTTTGTTTTTCTAGTCTTAAGACCAAGGGCAATTTTACCCCAAGGAGTCATTGGAGCTTTACGTCCAATTGGTTGACGTCCTTCACCACCACCATGAGGGTGATCATTAGGGTTCATAACCGAACCACGTACAGTAGGGCGAACACCCATATGACGAGTACGTCCAGCTTTACCAATATTTACTAGTGCATAATCGATGTTGCCAACAACACCAACTGTTGCACGGCAATTACTTAATACACGGCGAACTTCGCCACTTTGTAATCTTAATAAAACATATTTTTCTTCACGACCTAAGATTTGAGCGCTTGTTCCAGCTGCTCTTGCTAATTGTCCACCATGTCCGGGATGAAGTTCAATATTGTGAACCATTGTACCAACTGGGATATTTCCTAATTGTAAACAGTTGCCAATACGAATATCAACTGTATCTCCAGAAACAACTGTCATACCAACTGTTAATTCTTTTGGTGCAAGAATATATCTTTTTTCGCCATCAACATATTGAATTAAAGCAATATTAGCACTACGATTTGGATCATATTCAATGGTTTGAACTTTCCCAATAACGCCATCTTTATCGCGTTTAAAATCTATGATACGATATTTTCTCTTAGCTCCGCCGCCTTTATGTCGAACAGTAATCTTACCACTTGCATTACGGCCGCCTTTTTTGTTTAAGGAAACTAATAGACTTTTTTCAGGAGTATCTGTAGTTATCTCTTCATAAGTTAATACAGACATATTACGGCGACCATTAGTCGTCGGTTTGTACTTTTTAATAGCCATTTTGGTTCCTCCTATTATACTTCAAAGCGATCGATAGTTTGACCAGGAGTAAGTCTAACAATAGCCTTCTTATACGCTGGTTTGTATCCTTCGAATCTTTGAACTCTCTTTGCTTTACGGCGAACATTTACTGTTCTAATAGCAACAACTTTTACATCGAAGATTTCTTCGATAGCTTTTCTAATTTCAACTTTGTTGGCTCTTGGATCAACTTCAAATGTATATTGAAGTTTTTCAACTAAACCACTAGATTTTTCAGTGATAACTGGTTTTCTAATAATATCATAAGCTGATTTCATTATCTAAGTACCTCCTCATATCTAGCTATTGCATCTTTTGTAATTACTACGCATGATGCATTTTTCATTTGATATACTGAAACGTGATTTACATTTTCAACTACTGCGTATGGAAGATTTCTTCCTGCTAATTCTACGTTTGCGTTTCCTTCACCTAAAATAACTAATACTTTTCCTTCAGCTTTTACTTTTAATAGAACTTCTACTAAGCCTTTAGTTTTGAAAGAGTTTAGTTCAATTTTATCTAAAGCGATAAACATATTTTCAGCTACTTTTTCACTTAATGCACACTTCATTGCAAGTTTAACAACTTTCTTGTTAACTTTCATTGCATGTGAACGAGGTTTAGGTGCAAATACAACACCACCACCACGCCATTGAGGTGAACGGATAGAACCTTGACGAGCACGACCAGTACCTTTTTGACGCCATGGCTTTTTACCACCGCCACGAACTTCTGTACGAGTCTTAGCACTTTGTGTGCCTTGACGGCGACCAGCAAGTTCAGCAATAATTGTATCGAAAACAGCTTGTTGATGTTCTTCTACAGCAAATACTTCTTCGCTTAATACTAATTCATCAACCTTTTTTCCTTCTTGGTTTAATAATACAACACTAGGCATGTTTGTCTCCTTCCTACGCTAAGCTCTCAGGATTAAGTGCTGGATTTTTTGCTTTTACTGCATTTGTAATAACTACAAATGAGTTTTTAGCACCAGGCACATTACCCTTAATAAGAACTACGTTGTTTTCTTGATCATATTTTACAAATTCTAAATTTTGAACAGTCTTTGTTACACCACCCATACGTCCTGGCATTTTCTTGCCTGGTTTAATACGTGCTGGTTGGATACAACCCATTGAACCGATTCCACGGTGGAAACCTGAACCATGTCCCATAGGTCCTCTTGAGAAATTATAACGTTTAATAACACCTTGGTAACCTTTACCTTTTGATGTTCCTGTAACGTCTACTAATTCACCAACTGCAAATATATTTCCTTTAACCTCTTGCCCAACTTCAAACGCCAGCATTTCTTCCCCAGCGATTTCTTTTACGAAGCGCTTAGGGGCTGTATTTGCTTTTGCTACATGCCCTTTTTCAGGTTTAGTTGACAAACTATCACGTTTATCACCATATCCTAATTGGATTGCATTGTAGCCATCAGTTTCAACAGTCTTTTTTTGTAATACTACATTTGGAGTAACTTCAACTACTGTAACAGGGATTAAAGTGCCTGCTTCAGAGAAAATTTGTGTCATTCCGACTTTTTTACCTAAGATTCCTTTGGCCATGAGCTTTTACCTCCTTCTCACTATTTAAGAACGATTTCGACACCGGATGGAAGTTCTAAATGAACTAAAGCATCCATAGTTTTCGAAGAAATGTTTACAATATCAATTAAACGCTTATGTGTACGGCGCTCAAATTGTTCACGACTGTCTTTATGCTTGTGTGGTGAACGAATAACTGTAAATACTTCCTTTTCTGTTGGAAGTGGAATAGGACCAGATACTGTTGCACCAGTTCTTTTCGCAGTTTCAACAATTTTCTTCGCAGATTCATCTAACAATCTGTGATCATAAGATAATAATCTTATTCTTAATTTCTTTTCTTTTGCCATGTTTAGCCTCCTATACTTTATTTTTAAAGCTACGGCTCCTCACGAATTACCTGATGACACACGTTTTACATGACAACTCAACCGTGTGTATCAGCAACCTCGCAAATCTCTGCCTACCTTTAGCCTGCATTATTATACTAGATTGGACCTAATTTAGCAAATAAAATGCTAATTTATTTTTATATTTTGATAATATAACTTGATAATTTTATTTTTACTTTGTAATTTTTTCCTATCTTTACTTATATGACTAATAGAATAAGGCATAGTGTGCAATAGAAGACCAGTAGCAATCAATTAATAAATGTTCAGGTAAGGAGATTAATTCTTTTTCAAAAAGTATCTTCAAACTAGAATTACTGCTTAGTATAGACATAAAGATTGTAAAAAAAAGAAAGTGCCTTCTATTCGAAAGCACTTTCCCCAAAAATGGATTAGGAAGGGAGATAAATAGTAGAAGTCCTATACTTCTACAATGTTATTATAACCTATATATATGTTTTTTATATGTACAAAACATGAACTTTTAATGAACTATTAAATCTTTTTTAGCATGTTTCCCATTATTCCTTTTGCATAATCACGCTTTGCTTCTGCAATTATTTCACGTTTTTCGCGAAATAAACGATCACTTACTTTCATGTCGCGCAGTTCATTACTAGCCTGCTTTTGATCTAATGCCACATACTCAGGGTCTAAGCTTTTATATTTATCCCAAAGGTAAAGTCGATTACGTGTTTCATAATACAATTCATATGGACTTTTTTCATATGAGGATACTTTTAATCCAAAGTAACGTTTTTCAATAACACGATAGTTTCTATTACGTAAAAAACAATTATTCATCAAAACAACACGATGACCTTTTAATCTTTCGGAAATACAATAATCATAATCAAACATCGTTTGATAGTATTCTTCTACAAAACCTACTGACTCTAAATAATTCTTCATATATATAAAGGTGCCTAATAAATGCGCCCCTTTTACATCTCGCATCTTTTCTGCTTGACGTTTTTCAAGTTCGCATGTATATAAAGGAAGCGGTGTTAATACAGATGGGAGATTGCCTTTCCACTCAATTAGTGTTCTTTTCATAGTTAGAAAGGCATCTTCTGCATAAAAATAGTCAGTATATAGGACAACACCAAAATCTGCTTCTAGTTTTTGACAATTATAAAGGACAAGTTGAAAGTTCATTACTTCTCCAAAGTCCTCGCATTCAGCTATTTCAATGTTATCATATTTTTTTAATAAGTTAAAAAAGATATTTTGATCAAATCCGCTCATATTAAACACAATTAATTTATCTACATGATTTATATATGTAGCAACATCGCTAGCATATTTTTTAGCATCTTCTTCAGTTTGTATTTTTCTTTTTAGTATTAATCCAGCAACTATTTTCATCTTTTAACCTCGTTTTTATGTATTAACATATATATGATTTTATCATACTTTTATAATGATTGCAAATAAATAAGGAAGCGTATGCTCCCTTGTTTATTATTATTCAACTTCAATTATTCTAATTGTGTTTGTGACACCATGTCTTTGGCCAAATCCACTTGTTAAAATAATGCTCGAACCGGATTCTATACCAATGCTTGTTGCTACTTCATTGGCAATTGTATCACACATACTAATATCATTGATATAATTAGCAATTGTAGGATAAACTCCCCAGTAATAACTAAGCCGGCAACATGTCTCAAAATTATCTGTACATGCAACAATTGGTACGCTCGGTCTAAATTTACATATACGTTTTGCAGTTCCACCAGTTTCCGTAAAAGCAAATACTGCAGCTACATTTTCTAGTGTTAAACAGCACTGAGCAACGCATATGCCAATTGCTTCATTTTTGGTATGTTGGCTGCTCTTTGTGCCTTCAGACAATAGATGACGATAATCAATCGTACTTTCCACAGCTCGTGCGATCTTATCCATATATATAACACTTTCAACCGGATACATGCCCACAGCAGATTCTCCACTTAGCATTATTGCATCACTACCATCCAAAATAGCATTTGCAACATCGCTTGCTTCAGCTCTAGTTGGACGCGGACTATTAATCATTGATTCTAACATATGAGTAGCAGTAATAACTGGTTTACCCATTTTATTAGCCAATTTGATTATCTTTTTTTGATAGATTGGAACTAGTTCAGCTGATACTTCAACGCCTAAATCTCCTCGTGCAACCATTATACCATTGGAAACTTCTAGTATTTCTTCGATATTATCAACACCTTCTTGATTTTCAATCTTCGAAACTATTTCGATGCGTGGCTTGCCAAACTTTTCTAATAGTTTACGCACTTCTAAAACATCTTCTTTTCTTCTAACAAAGGAAAGGGCAATGATATCAACACCTTGGGCACAACCAAATTCAATATCTTTGTAATCTTTGTCAGATACAAAAGGCATCGATAATCTAATGTTTGGAACATTAATTCCCTTCTTATTTTTAATAGTTCCTGGCGTATCAAAAACAGCTTTTACAAAGTTTTCACCTTTTGATAAAACTGTTAATGATATTTTGCCATCATCAATTAATATTTTATCATCTTTTTTTACATCATCAAAGAATTCTTTACAGTTTACTTGAAATCTTTCCTTATTACCCAAAATTTCATCGGGAACTAGTTCTACAATATCACCGCATTCATAGCTACAGCTATCATTTTCGAACTTACCAGTTCTAATTTCAGGCCCTTTGGTATCAAGGATAATACCAATATACTTATCCATCTTACGAGAAACATTACGTATTTTCATAATACTTTTAATGCTTTCCTCCATCGTGCCATGTGAAAAATTAAGTCTAGCTACATTCATGCCGGCATTAAACATTTTAGTAAGCATTGCTTCTGAATTAATCGCTGGACCAATCGTACATATTATTTTTGTCTTTCTTTGCATCATATTATTGCTCCTCTTTTCTGTAGTATTCTAACATATCTCTGCAAATAACACAAGTGAAATAACTAAAAGATATTATTAGTTATATATATTTGCTCAGTTATTTGTTAATTAAAGAAAAAAAGCACACCGAAATGTGCTTAATCTTTATTAGTTCTTGTTAACTGAACCAAATACAGTCATTTTTTCAGTTACAGCAGCAGCAATTCCTTTGGTAGCTGGTGTAATAAGTTTGCGTGGATCATAGACATTCTTGTTTGCAGGATCTGCTAAGAATTCTCTAAGTATTTTGTTAAATGCTAATTGGCATTCAGTGTTTACATTAATTTTGCAAGTTCCACAAGAAATTGCTTTCTTAATTTTGTCGTCAGGAATGCCAGTACCACCATGTAATACAAGCGGCATATTAGTAGCTTCCAAAATTTCAGCCATTTCTTTAAAGCCTAATACAGGTTCGCCTTGATAAGGGCCATGAACACTGCCAAGCGCCGGTGCTAATGCATCTACTTTAGCTTCTTTAACTAGTTTTACACACTCTGCTTTATCAGCATAATTTATACCACCAATTATGCCATCTTCATTGCCACCAACTGTACCTACTTCGGCTTCTACACTAACTCCTAGTGGATGTGCATAATTAACTACTTCTTTAGTAATTTGAATGTTTTCATCAATTGGATGATGTGAGCCATCAATCATAACTGATGTGAAACCAGCATCGATTGCTTTTTTACAACTTTCGAAACTTAAACCATGATCTAAATGAAGGGCTACATCAACAGTTATTTTTAAATCTTCAACTAATCCTTTAACCATATTGGCAACGGTTTTAAACCCACCCATATATTTTGCTGCGCCTTCTGAAACGCCTAGAATAACTGGTGAGTTTTGGGTTTGTGCAACAGTTAAAATAGTTTTAGTCCATTCTAGATTATTAATATTGAACTGTCCAACAGCATACTTCCCTTCTTTTGCTTTAATTAACATTTCTTTCATACTTGCAAGTGGCATTTTAATTATTCTCCTTCTAATTTATTCTGGCATTGGTACCATTACACCAACATTATCGTTAGTAATTACATTTGGTAATTCGCCATTCCATGTTCCATAATATAAAACTGATTGATATAACTTAATTGCTTCTTCTACTGTTATACCAAGTTCTTCAGTATATACCTTAATTGCATCACTAGATGCTTGTTTTTCTACTTCTATCTTATCAGCTTCGGCTTGAGCTTCTATTTTAATTACTTCGGCCTCGGCTTCGGCTTTAATGATTGCTGTTTGTTTATCAACTTCGGCTTGTTGCTTTTGGGCTTCAGCAATTTCTATTTGTTGAAGAGCTTCAGCTTTGTTTTTAATAATATTTTCAATTCTTTCACCAGCATCAACATCATCAAATGAACATGAAACTAGTGTAATATAATATCTTTCCATTAATAATTCAGCTAGGTTTTCAGCAAAGTCTAATCGAACATTTTCAAGGTCAACACCTAGTATTGCATATATATCATATTTAATAGTACTAGATTGAAGAGCTTCTTTCGCAATGGAATTTAATTGTTCATAACTAATATCATCAGCAGATGTTCGTTTAAAAAACTTTCCTGCATTTTCAGCATCAATTCGATATATAATTGTTATTATAACAGTAGCATACGCGCTATCACTTGTTTGCCCAGCAACTTCAAGTGCTGCTGTTTTATTAATTGTTTCAATTTTTGTAATATGTTCAAAAATAGATTTAGTTTGGAATCCTTCATACTTTACAGTTTCTTGAACACCATCGCGGTCATCATAGATGATACCAACTTCGTTAGCATTTACTTTTGTAAATGATCCAAATAATAAGATTGCAAACCATAAAAACGGAAGTGCTAATAACAACCATCTTTCATTAGATTTGTTTTTCTTTTTTGCTAGTATTAATGCTAACAAGGCCATTGAAACTATTGTTAAAATACATGCAATAATTAGTAATCCCATTTTTTTACTCCTATTCTTCTTTTAATAAGAAAGCTCCAACACCAATTACGCCAGCACCAATATGGGCGCCTACAGCTGGTGTAATGAAATGAACTTCGATATTTTTAATATCTGGTCTTTTTTCCTTAATCTTTCCACACACTTCGTTGATTAACTCTTCTTGTAAAGAGTGAAAACCAAACACAACAACATTATTATGCCCAGCAATATATTCGATTAATAAATCTATCGCTCTTTCGACAGCCTTACGATGTGTTCTTACCTTTTCTTTTGAAACAATTTTACCATTTGGTGAAAGTTCCAAAATTGGTTTAATCTTCATCATATTACCGATAAAGCCCGCCGCACCACTAAGTCTGCCATTTTTGATTAAGTAATTTAAATCTTCTACAACAAAATAAGCATTAGAGTTTTCAATTAAATAATTGCTATAATCTATTATTTCTTGAACCGTTTTTCCTTCTTCGACCATTTGTTGGGCGACAACTGCTAAGTACCCTTGCATATAGCATGCTCGTTTTGTATTAATAACATGAATATTGATTTGATCTTTATATTCATCTGCCATAGTCAATACGGTTGGCCCAGTAGCACTAAGTTCAAATGATATTGGGTAGTGAATAATATCAGTATATCCTTCATCAATATACTTTTCAATTGCATTTTTTATGTCCCCAAGTGATGGCGCACTGGTAGAAGGAATTTCCGAAGCATCCTTAATATTCTTAATTCTTTCGTAAAATTCATCTGCCATAATGTCTATTCCATCAACTAGCACTTCATTTTTAAAATTGACAGAAGATCGTAAGCACGTAATACCTGTCTCATATCCTACATAATCTAATCCAGCATTAACATCTGTCATAATTGCTATTTTCATAACTCTCCTCCAATTCGCAAGAATTATACCATAAACTATTTAAAATTGCAAGTCAACACCATTATTTAATTTTTGACAATAATTTAATATATCGAATAAGTAAAACTTTATGCAATGTCTTTTCTGTTTATATTAATAATGTTAGTGCATTGCCATATATATTTCCTAACTATATCAAAATGTTCACCTTACTCGCAGTAATTATATACTATTAGTAATATTATGTCACAAGCTTGTTAAGCTAGTTGCTTATTATATTGCATATATTGTTAATTATAACGCTTTTATATTATTTTAACAAAGAATTACATACTAAGTGATATAACGTTGCAAACAAAAAGTGCTAGTCTTTACTAACACTTTTTTATTATCTAGCCTTCTAAATATCTGCTCATAAATGTGCCGCTAAACTCTGCTAAAGACTTTTCGACATCAGTAACATCGTTATCAGAACTGACTATTACACACCCAATGATATCTCCATAAACATTGATGGGTTTTAGAATAGCTTTTTTCTTTAATTCAGTTCCATCACTAATTTCTAATTTATCATCTTTCTCCAATATTTGCGTAACTCGTTTTGATATTTTGTCCTCTAAATACGGAGTAATACGCTTGCCTACTAAATCGCGCTTGTAACTACCAGCAGCAGCAATTATTCTTTCATTATCCGTAATTAGAATATCTTTTTTATTAGAACTATATATGCTTTCAACAAATTCAACTACAAAATCATTGACGTTTTGAACAGGAGAATATTTTTTTAGAACTATGCGATCACTACCATCTATATATATTTCTAGTGATTCGCCTTCTTTAATACGCATTGTTCTTCTTATTTCTTTTGGAATAACAATACGTCCTAAATCGTCTATTCTTCTTACTACACCAGTTGCTTTCACTTTCTTACTCACCTTTCTTTTCTATTACTTGTATTATTGGTAAAAAAATGAAATATATACAATTGATTATATCTTTTCTAAAAATCTTGTTAGTTGATAAACGTAGTGATTATCATCCAACGATTGGTTAGTTTTATTTAATGGTATTTTTACATATATTCGATCACTTCTATATTCAAAACGCCAGCCATCAGCATAGTTTTTAGTAATACCTACAAAAAGTGGATAATTAATTGTAGCTGTTTTAGCTTTATCAAAGTTAAATTCAACTGTTTTGTCAGTTGTAATATATGTTTCAACCCCTTTTGATTTTAATAGAAATTCTAGATATTTACTTTCCACATATATAAGTAATTCATCATTGATGCGGCCGTATCGATCAACAAATTCATTAATTAAATTGGTTATTTCAGAACGTGAATGAACTTTACTAATTGATTGGTGCATTGCTATTCGAATGGTATCATCGCTAACATATGTTTTATCTATGTGTTTCGAGACATTTATATTGACATAAGTTGGTTGCTCTTCTGCCACCATGTTACCTTTCGCTTTTTCAATAGCAGCATTTAATAATTTCATATATAGGTTAATCCCAATTTCATCAATGAATCCTGATTGTTCACTACCTAAAATATCACCAGCACCTCTAATAGCTAAATCACGCATAGCTATTTTGTACCCACTGCCAAGTGCAGTAAATTCTTTAATTGAGTCTAGCCGTTTTTTACTAACCTCGGTTAATACTTTTGCTGGGTTATACATTAAGTATGCATAGGCTAACCGATCACTTCTACCTACACGACCTCTTATTTGGTAGATTTGAGCAAGTCCCAAAGTATCAGCATTCTCAATAATAATAGTATTGGCATTTGGTATATCAATTCCTGTCTCAATGATGGTTGTACAAACCAATACATTATATGCATCATCTAAGAAGTAATTCAGCACTTCTTCAATATCTTCTCTTTCCATTTTGCCATGAATAACCCCAATTTTGGCTTCAGGAACTAATCGGTGGATCTTTTGTTTAACCTTATCTAATTCACTAATTCGATTAATTAAATAGAAAACTTGCCCGTTCCGCCCTAGCTCTCTTCTTATTGCTTCACGAATAACTGATTCATTAACTTCTAGAACATATGTTTGAACGCTTAAACGATTGACTGGTGGTGTTTCAATTAAACTCAAATCGCGTAAACCAGTCAAAGACATTTGAAGAGTTCTGGGAATTGGGGTAGCACTCAAAGAAAGGACATCAATATTCGCCTTCATTTCTTTGATTTTTTCTTTATGCTCAACTCCAAATCGTTGTTCTTCATCAATGATTAATAAGCCTAAATCCTTAAATTTAATATCATTAGATAGCAATCGGTGTGTACCAATAACAATATCTACATAACCTTTTTCCATTCCTTGTAGAACATTTTTGGTGGTCTTCCCATCAACAAATCGGCTTAATAATTCTACTCTAATACCATACTTTTCGAAGCGTTCGCGGAAACTATTGTAGTGTTGGCGTGCTAATACTGTTGTTGGCACTAAATATGCAACTTGCTTTCCGTTATCAACACATTTAAAGGCAGCACGCATTGCTACTTCCGTTTTACCAAAGCCAACATCACCACATAATAAACGATCTAGTGGTTTTTCACTTTCCATATCTTGCTTTACATCATTTATAGCGGCCAACTGACCTTCTGTTTCATTATAACCGAAGTCTTTTTCAAACTCTTTTTGCTCTAAAGAATCAGCTGCATACTGATATCCTTTTAGTAATGAGCGTTTTGCTTGAATCTCAATTAATTTTTTAGCAACCTTAGCAACTCTTTCAGCAATCTTTGCTTTTTTCTTCTGCCAATCTTTTCCACCAGCTTGAGTAAGTTTGGGTATTTTGTCACCACTACCTAAGTATTTTTCCAAAACATATATATTTTCAACTGGTATATATAGTTTACTCTCTGCAGCGTACTCAATCAATAAGTAATCATTCTTTATTTTATTTAGTTCAACAGTAGTTATTCCTAAATATTTTCCAATACCATAATCTTGATGAACAACATAATCGCCAGGGAGCAGTTCATCTTTAGAATATACCTTAGTCGACTTATTGTACAGTTTTTGAAAACGATGGTGCCTTGTTACTTTGCCACTCGCAAACTCATTTGGCGTTATTACTTCAAAATTTTCTTCATAATCAATATATCCTAGAGCATTTTCGCAGACACATATATTAACTGCTTTTTTTCTTATGTCTTTAAAATCCGTAATTTTTTGATATTCTAAGTTATTACTTTTAAATATTTCTTCAAACAGTATTAATTTTTTGTCATCTTCATGAGTAATTAAATAAGTTTTTTGCTTATTTAATTTAATGTCGTTAACCATATTCTTGATATTGTTGTTGTAATCAATATTGTTTACTGTATCAAAAGAGATAATACAATTAACTCGGGAATCGTCGATTTCGGCCTTAAATTGCGTCAAATAGACGTTTTTGTCGTTGTTTACTGATAAATATATGATTGACTTAAAGAAATCCTCTTTTCCAACAAATTCAATTTGTTCTAAATATTGGGAAAGTTCTAAATAGTTTTGATTCTCTTTTTCAATTATTTGTTTATATTCACTAAAAAATACTATTTTATCTTTGATTAAATCTATAAATGGCAGATAATTTTCATCAATATAAGGTAAATATATATATAACTGATCGAGGTTACTATATTCTTCAATTAAATTAATATCGTTTTGAATTTTTTTGCCTTGTTTATTATCTGCTAATATTGCTTCTTTGATGCTTGTAATTTGAGAACTTGCATAATGCATTTCGTATACTGGATAAATTATGCTTGAGTCAATCTTTTTTATGCTGAGTTGTGTCGATACATCAAAACTTTTAATTGAGTTTATTTCGTTATCAAAGAAATCAATCCTAACAGGATATTCCTGATTAACTAAAAATATATCAATTAGGCTTCCCCGTACACTAAAGGTTCCTTCATTTTCTGTAATAGCGCACTTTTTATAGCCTCTGGTAACTAAATCATCGACCAAGCTATTCATGTTATATATATCACCAACTTTAATATTAATAAAAGAAGCTAATAAGCGTTTTTTAGACATCGTTTGGCGCGTATATCCTTCTGTATTAGTAATGATTATTTGAGGTATATCATTTAAAACGTTGACTATTGTCTTCATTCTTGCCATTCTAAAAGTACTGCTACTTGCTACAAGCTCAGAGGCAATAATCTCTTCAACAGGAAAAAAGCTGATTTTATCAGCCGGTAGGAGTTCAAGATAATCTTCATATGCTTGATTGGCATAAAAGATGTTAGGATATACTACAACTATTGTTTTATTAGTTTTTAAAAAAGTATCTACAACTGCAAGTTTTGCAATATTGGTAGATATATTATTAATAATAATATTGCCATTATTCGCTATTAATTGTTCAACTTTACTTTTATATTTTGCATTAGTTTGAAATAGCTCTAATATATTCATATATATCACCCATTGTAATGATTCATTATGTAATCAATGCCATGATTTACATAATCATCAACCATGTTAGGAGCTGTGCTAATAATGTTATCAATTATTACTTTTTCGTTTTTATTAAACTTGGATAAAACAAAGTCAATCATTTCGATATTATTAGGACCAATTCCTATTCTTATGCGACTAAATGATTCAGTTCCTAAAGAACTAATAATTGACTTTATACCATTATGACCACCACTGGAGCCACACTTTCTAATTCTAACAACGCCAATATCCAAATCTTTATCATCATATATTACTAGTATCTGGGATATATCTACTTTATAGTAATCTTTTACTGCTCTAACGCAATTACCCGATGAGTTCATATATGTTATCGGCTTAATTAGCCAGTGTTTCTCACCTTTTATTACAATTTCTGCTTTCATGCATTGTAGATCTTTATCCATCTTAAAGGTAGCCTTGTTAGCCATAGCAACATAATCTACGAACATATAGCCTGTATTGTGTCGGGTTTTGGCATATTTTAACCCGGGATTACCTAAACCTACTATAATCATACTTTTTTCCTTTCCACAAAATATAGCTATTTTTGTTGGTTTTTAAATGCTTCAATTGTATTTTCTAATAAAGAGGCTATTGTTAACGGCCCAACTCCACCCGGAACTGGGGTAATATAACTTGCCACTTTTTCAACATTTTCAAAATCGACATCACCACATAATGCACCGTCTTCTCTATTCATACCAACATCAACAACAACTGCACCTTTTTTTACCATATCAGCAGTTATAAAACGTGCCTTTCCTATTGCTACTACCAAAACATCCGCTTCTTTTGTAACACTTGCTAAATCAGCAGTCCGTGAGTGAGCAATAGTAATTGTTGCATGTCTATCCATAAGCATAATAGCCATTGGTTTGCCAACAATATTACTACGCCCAACAACGACTGCCCGTTTGCCTTTTAATTCAATGTTATATTCGTCCAAAAGTTTCATAATACCAGCTGGTGTTGCTGAAGGAATGCAAGGTAAACCACTAAATAATTTACCCTTATTTAATAGTCCAAAACCATCAACATCTTTAGTATCATTAATTTTATTAATAACTTCTTGTTCATTTAAGTGTTTAGGAAGTGGTAATTGAACAATAATACCGTTCACTTCTTCATCTTTATTTAATTCTTCAATAATATCTAATAGTTCCTTCATGGAAATATTAGCATCTCTCGTAATTAATCTAGGAGTTATACCTATAT
Organism: uncultured Staphylococcaceae bacterium; assembly: GCA_964368275.1. Lineage (GTDB taxonomy): Bacteria > Bacillota_I > Bacilli_A > ML615J-28 > CAG-313 > CAYJAQ01. Next base: position 1,895 of record CAYJAQ010000015.1, on the reverse strand, counting down.
ATTCAGCTGCTTTTATCTTGTTTCTTACATAAATTTGACTAGCCTGATTCTCTCCAACTAAGATAATAGCAACCGATGGTTTTTTGTTATATATATTACTTAGTGCGACTACTTCTTCTTTTAAGTTTTTTTTAAGTTTAATTGATAGTGCTTTACCATCTAATATCATGTGAACCTCCTATGATAAATTGTGAATACAGTAATTATCATCAATATCTATTTTATTAGCTAGCGGATTTTTTGGCAAACCTGGCATTGTCATAATATCACCTGTAAGGCATACCAAGAATTCAGCACCAGCTGATATTCTTATTTCTTTAATGGAGATGGTAAAATCTTTTGGAGCACCTACTATTTTGGCATTATCTGTAAGTGACAATGGTGTCTTAGCCATACATATATAGTAATTTTGAAATTTACCATTCTTCAACTTCTCAAGTTGAGATAAAGCTTTCTTCTTATATATAACATCACTTGCTCCATAAACCTTTTGAGCAATTTTTAGTATCTTGTTTTCTATTGAATCATTAAGGTCATATATATAACTAAAACTATTTTTTGCTTCACAAGCATTCACAACTTGTTTGGCAAGATCTAATCCGCCTTTGCCGCCTTTGCTAAAAACCTCGCTCAAAGATATAGTATATTGATTATTTTTTGCCCATTCTAGTAAATAACTTATTTCTTCTTCACTATCACATTCGAAGCGGTTTAAAGCAATTACAAAAGGTAAGCCAAATTGTTTGATTGTATCAATATGCTTTTCTAAATTAACAACTCCTTCTTTTAATGCTTCTAAATTAGTTTCTTTACATATTTTAGCATCTACTCCACCATGATATTTTAATGCTTTTATGGTAGCAACAAGCACAACAGCACTAGGTTTTAAGTTCGCTTCACGACATTTTATGTCTAAAAACTTTTCAGCACCCAAATCAGCTCCAAAGCCGGCCTCAGTTACTAAGTAATCGCTTAATTTTAAACCAAGTTTGGTAGCTAATATTGAATTACAACCATGAGCAATATTGGCAAATGGTCCACCATGAACTAAGATAGGATTATTTTCGAGAGTTTGAACAAGATTAGGTTTTATTGCATCTTTAAGAAGGACTAATACTGAACCCGTTATACCTAAATCTCTTACAGTCAACATTTTGCCTTCGTTACTATATGCAATAATCAAACGATCTATTCTATTTCTAAGATCCTCAATATCTTTTGCTAAACAAAGGATAGCCATTATTTCGCTAGCTACTGTTATATTAAAGCGTTCAGAACGCCCTGGATTATTCTTTTTGGATTCAATTGCAACATTTACTTCACGTAGTGCACGATCATTCAAATCCATGCATCTTTGCCAAACAATACTATTAGTATCAATGTTTAACTCATTACCTTGAAAAATGTGATTATCAATACAAGCACTAATAAGGTTGTTTGCAGAAGTAATGGCGTGCAAGTCGCCAGTAAAATGTAAATTTAAATCAGCCATTGGATTAATTTGGGCATAACCGCCTCCTGCTGCTCCACCTTTTATTCCAAAAACGGGCCCTAATGATGGCTCTCTAAGAGCACCTAGAGCTTTTTTGCCTAACAAATTTAAAGCATCTACTAATCCAATTGTTGTCGTTGATTTGCCTTCTCCTAAGGGGGTTGGAGTAATCGCTGTCACAAGAATTAATTTCGCATCAGGTTTATTCTTATACTCTTCAAATATTTTTAGATTTATTTTAGCCTTATCACTTCCATACAATTCTAAATATTCTTCAGGTATATTTAGTTTATCAGCAATTTTCGTTATCTTTTCTACTTTTGCATTTTGCGAGATCTCGATATCTGTCAGCATATTACTTTTCCTCCTTTTGATTTTCTTGTTTTTGTAGTTTGTTATATAT